>JBILYE010000205.1:0-6609 GCA_044377925.1 Caulobacter sp.
TCGCCTGCGCCATCAGCCGATCAGCGGTGCGCTTCGCCATCCATAGCGAAAGCACGAACCCGCCGATGACCCCACCAATCATGCCCCACGGTCTGGTCGGCAAGAACCAGTCCACGATAGCCCCGATCGCCAGGCCGATGAGCACACCGCCCAACAGCTCGGCGATAATCCGCCACGCCTGGCCAGCCGCCGCCTCGCCAGCCGCGTGGGACGCGGGTTTGGCGGTGCGCGCCTGGAGTGCGGCGGCCCGTTCGTCGAGGCGTTTCAGCGCCTCTTCGCGGTTTTCGTCGGCCCTAGGCATGGGAGCGGTCAGCTCTACAAACGGCCTGGAAGAACACCCTCCGGGCCCGGCTTGATCGGCGCGGAACCTATAGACCGCGCTGCAGTGCGTCAAGGCTGGTTAGGCAGTATTTAAACCGCTGAAAACGTTGCCTTTTTCCGCCCCAAGTCAGGCCGCCGCCGGTTCCCGCCCCCTGATGGCCGCCACCCGGCTGATCGAGGCCTCCGCCTCGGACATGATGCGGCGGACGATCTCGCCGGCCGGCAGAACGTCATGCACCCCGCCGGCGCTCTGGCCCATGGCGAAACAGCTCTTGTCGGGGTCCAGGTTCTCGGTCTGGCCGCCGATGCCGCCCATGGCGTTGTTCTGGATCGATATGCCGGCCTGGACCGGGAAGGGCTGGATGTCGCCCGGGCGCGATTCCCAGTCCTCGACATAGGGGTTCTTGCGCACCCGCATCGGCTTGCCGCTGTAGCAGCGGGTGCGGACGGTATCCTCGTCGACAGATTCGACGATCGTGCGGCGGTAGAGTTCGCCGGCGTGCGCTTCGGTGGAGGCGATGAACCGGGTGCCCATCCAGACGCCGACCGCGCCAAGCGCCAGCGACGCCGCCAGGCCGCGACCGTCGTAGAGGCCGCCGGCCGCCACCACGGGAACCTTCACCGCTTCGACGGCCTGCGCCACCAGCGGCAGGGTGCCGACCAGTCCGGTATGGCCACCGCCCTCCCCGCCCTGGCAGATGACCGCGTCACACCCGGCCTGCTCGGCCTTCACGGCGTGCTTCACCGCGCCGCAGACGACCATGACCTTGAGGCCGGCCTTCTTCAGCTTTTCCATGATCGGCATGGGCACGCCCAGGCCGGCGACGAAGGCCGAGGCGCCTTCCTCAATGATCACATCGACGCTCTCGGTCAGGCTCTCGGGCGACGCTGCCAGCAGATCGACGCCGAACGGGCCGTCGGTCAGCTTACGCACGGCGCGCATCTGTTCACGGATGAAATCCGGGCCACGGCCCGCCATGCCCAGGGTGCCGTAGCCGCCGGCATTGGTCACGGCGGCCACCACCTCGGCGTAGGAAACCCCGCCCATGCCGGCCAGCATGATCGGATGCTCGACGCCCAGCAGGTCGCAGAGGGGGGTGTGAAGGGTCATGATGTTCTCCCGTGGGCCGCTGATCCCTTATGTCGGGTGCCCTTTGCGAAGCATGAGAGGACGGGTTACGCGGCGGGCGTCAAGCGCCGAACCGCTCCACCGCTTCACGGATCACCCGGCGGGTCTCCTCCCACTCAACGATGGCGAGCGCCTCGTCCAGGGTAAAGAACCGCGCGTCGGCCGCGTCGTCGCCCGCCACCGGCTCTCCCGCCGTCCAGCGAGCGGCATAGTCGATCATGATGTAGTGGCGGGTGGTCATCACCCCGTCGACGACATCGACAAGACCGAGAATCTCCGCCTGGCACCCGGTTTCCTCGGCGAGTTCGCGCAGGGCGCCGGCCTGCAGGGTCTCGCCCCACTCAAGCCGGCCGCCCGGCAGGCTCCACTGGCCCTGGCGGGGCGGGTTGCCGCGCTTGATCAGCAGCACCTCGGCCCCGCGCAGGCAGACGACGCCGACTGTGGGCACGGGGCGCGGCGAGGCAATTTCTTCGAGGGGCGGCTGGCTCATGACTTTACTTTGAATTGGCGGGTCAGCCCGCCGTCCAGCCGCCGTCGATGGACAGATGGGCGCCGTTGACGCCGCCGCCGGCGGCGCTGGCCAGATAGAGCACCATGCCGTTCAGTTGTTCAAAGCTGATGAACTGCTTGCTCGGCTGGGCGGCGAGGATCACATCGCGCACGACCGCCTCTTCCGTCATTCCGCGCGCCTTGGCGGTGTCCTTGATCTGGCCGTCGACCAGAGGGGTGTGGACGTAGCCAGGACAGATGGCGTTGCAGGTGATGCCGGCCTCGGCGATCTCCAGGGCCACCGTCTTGGTCAGGCCCAGAACCCCGTGCTTGGCCGCCACATAGGCGCCCTTGAAGGGGCTGGCGACCAGGCCGTGGGCCGAGGCGATGTTGATGATCCGCCCGTGTTTCTGACCCTTCATGATCGGCAGGGCGGCGCGGATGGCGTGGAAGTTGGAGGTCAGGTTGATGGCGATGATCTGGTCCCACTTCTCGGGCGGAAACTGATCGATCGGCGAGACGAACTGGATGCCGGCGTTGTTGACCAGGATATCGACCCGGCCGAACTCACTGTGCGCAAAGGCGACCATGTCGGCGATCTGATCGCCCTTTGTCATGTCCGCGCCGTGGTAGCGAACGCGGACACCGGTCGCCGCTTCGAGGGTCGCGCGGGTCTGCTCAATGGCGGCGGCGTCGCCGAGACCATTGAGAACCACATCAACGCCGGCTTCGGCCAGGGCCTGAGCAATGGCGTGACCGATGCCACTGGTCGAGCCGGTGACAATGGCCGCCTGTCCCTTCAGCCCGTAGTCCATGGAAGCACTCCAACGTCTTCTTGATTTTGTGCGCCGCAACATAGGCTTTCGCGGCGCGTCATACGAGCGCCAATAATTCATCTCCTGATGAATTACGAGCAGGCGATCACCTGGGTCTGTCAGCCGCGTTGCTGGCTGTTCACTGCCCGGACGGACCCCAAGGCAGAATCAGGCCTGTTCAGCCTTGGCCGCGCGGGTCTGGGCCACCGGCGGCGGCTGGGGACGCGAGAAGACCCATTCGGCCTCGTTCGAAAGCCCGGCCTTGAAGGCATAGCCGCCGGTATCGAACGCCTTCAGATCGCCGGCCTTTTCGATCCGCTGATCGATGGCGAAGCGGGCCATCAGGCCCCGCGCCTGCTTGGCGAAGAAGCTGAGCTGACGAACCTCGCCGTCTTTCTCCTCCAGAAAGCGGCAGGTAACGACCGGCAGCTTGAGGGCGGCGGCGTCCACGGCCCCGAAGTACTCCTGGCTGGCCAGGTTGATCAGCGTCGGGTCGGCGTGACCCTTGGCGTCCTCGTTGAGCTGGCGGGCGACCTTGTCGCCCCAGAAGTCGTAGAGATTCGAGCCGCGCTTTGTCTTCAGGCGCGTGCCCATCTCCAGCCGGTGCGGCTGGATGGCGTCCGCGGGACGCAGCAGACCGTAGAGACCCGACAGGATGCGCAGGTGGTCCTGGGCCCAGGCGAAGGCGGCCTTGTCGAGGTTGCGGGCCTTCAACCCCGTGTAGACATCGCCATTGAAGGCGACCGCGGCCTGCAACCCGTCCTCGGCCAGGGGGTCGAGGGCCTGGAAGCGTTCGTGGTTGAGACTGGCCAGGGCGTCGGACAGGTGCATCAAGCGCTTGAGCTGCCGTGCGCTCTGGGCCCTGGCGACCTTGGCCAGTTCGACCGTGTCGGTCTTCAGCCTGGGCTCGGTCAGCGGCAGCGGCTTTGGCGGCGCCGTGAAGTCCAACGACTTGGCGGGAGAGATGACCATCAGCATGGCGCGGCTGATAGGACGGGGCCGCGCGGAAGGCCAGCCTAGAACAGAACCCTCGGGTTCATGATCCGCCCCGGGTCCAACGCCGCCCGGATGGCGCGCAGGGCCTCGACCTCGATGGGGCTCTTGTAGCGCAGGGCGTCGGCGGTCTTGGCGGCGCCCAGGCCGTGCTCGGCGCTGATCGAACCGTCGAGCTCCATGACAAGATCGTGCACCCGGCGTGATCCCTCATCGCGCAGGGCATTGTGGGCCTCGTCTGTTTCATCGGTGCGGCGAAGCACGTCGTAATGGACGTTGCCGTCGCCCACGTGGCCGAAGGCGACGACACGAACCCCCGGACGAAAAGCCTCGACAATGGTCGTCGCCCGCTCGATGAACTCGGCCATCCTTGAGACCGGCACGGAGACGTCGTGCTTCCAGGCCGCGCCCTCCGCCTTCTGGCCGCCGGACTGGTTTTCGCGCACGGCCCAGAAGGCTTTCGCCTGCGCGGCGGTCTGGGCGACGGCGGCGTCGGCGATCAGGCCGTCTTCCAGAGCATGCGCCAGCAGGCGCTCGAGCGCGGCCTCGGCGACGCCTGGCTCGCCGCTGGTGGTCTCCACCAGCACGTACCAGGGATGGGCCCCCTCCAGCGGCTCGCGGAGCCCCGGGATGTTCTTGATCGCATAGCCGACGCCGGCCCGGCCCATCAGCTCGAAGGCCTCGACGGCGCCGCCGGTCTCTTCCTTGGCGCGGGCCAGCAGGGTGATGGCGTCGCGGGCGCTGGTCAGGCCGCAGATGGCGGTGGCGGTGGAGGCCGGGCGCGGGAACAGCTTCAGACTGGCGGCGGTGACGACGCCCAGCGTGCCTTCGGCGCCGATCAGCAGCTGCTTGAGGTCATAGCCGGTGTTATCCTTGCGCAGGCGCTTGAGACCATTCCAGATCTCGCCGTTGGGCAGCACCGCCTCCAGCCCCAGCACCAGATTGCGGGTCGTGCCGAAGCGCAGGACCTGGGTGCCGCCGGCGTTGGTCGAGACCACGCCCCCGACGGTCGCGGAGCCTTCCGAGGCCAGGCCCAGCGGAAAGCGACGATTGAGCTTCGCCGCCGCCTCATGCACGGCGGCCAGGGTGACGCCCGCCCCGGCGACGATGACATCGTCGAAGGCGTCGATGTCGCGGATGGCGTTGAGGCGCTCGGTAGAGAGCAGGATCTCGCCCTGCGGGATCTGGCCCGAAACCAGGCCGGTGTTGCCGCCCTGGGGCGTGATGGCGACGCCCGCCTCGGCGCAGAGCCCGACCACAGCGCTGACCTCCGCCGTCGAGCGCGGCAGGACCAGCAGGGGGGTTGTTCCCTGCCAGCGCCCGCGCCATTCGACCAGCTTGGGGGCGATACGGTCGGGATCGGTGCTCCAGCCGCCCTCGCCGAGCACGGCCTTCAGGCGGGAAACGACGTCAGCGGGAACGGGGATGGTCATGGGGCGCGAAGATACGCCCTCCCCCGCGCCCTGTCAGCCGACGAAGCCGGCGGCGCGTTTCAGCCGATCATTGATCGCCTCCCCAAGGCCCTCGTCAGGAATCGTCGCCACTGCGATGGCCGCCGGCCTGGTGCGGTCAGCGGCGCGGAGCATGGCGAAAAGGTTGGCGGCCGCCTCTGCCAGGTCGCGGGTCGGGCTGAGGTTGAAGGGGCTGTCGGAGGGCCCGAAGGCCAGGAACGCCTCACCGGCCTCAGGGCCCGTGGCGTTGATGCGGACCGGGGCGTCGGGCGCATAGTGCAGGGCCAGGCGACCGGGGGACCGCCTGGCGTCGCCCCCGGCTTCGGCCAGGGGGCCGATCAGGGCCTCGATCTGGGCGCGGGTGACCGAGCCGGGACGCAGGAGGCGGGCCTGGCCATCGAGGACCGAGACCACCGTTGATTCAAGTCCAACCGTGCAGGGGCCGCCGTCGAGGCCGGCGGCGCAACGGTCGCCGGTCTCCTCGCGGGCGTCGGCGTAGGTGGTCGGACTGGGGCGGCCCGATCGGTTGGCGCTGGGGGCGACGACCGGCCGGCCGAAGCGGGCCAGCAGGGCGCGGGCCAGCGGGTGTCCGGGGACCCTGACGGCCACGGTATCGAGGCCGGCGCGGGCGAGATCGCAGACGGCGTTCCCATCAGCCAGTGGCGCGACCAGGGTCAGGGGGCCAGGCCAGAAGGCCTCGGCGAGCTTCAGTGCCCGGTCGTCCAGGACGGCGATACGCCGGGCGGCCGCAAGGTCGGCGACATGGGCGATCAGAGGGTTGAAACGCGGCCTGCCCTTGGCCTCGAAGACACGGGCGACAGCCAGAGGGTCACGGGCGTCGGCCGCCAGGCCGTAGACGGTCTCGGTCGGGAAGGTGACGAGCTGTCCGGCCTCGAGCGCGCGGACAGCCGCCTCTAGCGCTTGGCCGTCAGGCTGATGTTGACCGTCACCGGGTCCGGAATGACGTCCGTCTTCTTCCACTCGTTCTGTCCAACCCCGAAGGCCAGGCGGCTGACCGTCACACGCGCGGTCATCTTCGCCTGATTGCCGGTGATGACGAGGGTAAAGGGCAGGGTCAACGGTTTGCTTTGCCCGCGCAGCGTCAGGGTCCCGCTCGCCTGGTACTTGCCGCCGCCCAGCGCCTTGAAGCCGGTGGTCCGGAACGTCGCCTTGGGGAAGGACTTGGTAGAGAACCAGTTCGGCTCCTTCAACGCCGCGTCACGGTCATTGTCGCCGGTGAAGGCGCTGACGGTGTCGATGCTGACCAAGGCGCTGGAGCCGGCCAGGTTGTTCGGATCGAAGCGGATCTGGGCGTCCCAGCTGGCAAAGCCGCCGTTGAACCCCTGGCCGCCGAAGGTCGAGGCGAAGGCGATCTTCGAGGCGGCCTTGTCGACGGTCCAGGCCGGGGCCG
>JBILYE010000206.1:0-6606 GCA_044377925.1 Caulobacter sp.
CTGGCCAGGGCGCGCACGGCGACGGCCAGGGTCTGGGTGCCGGCATTGCCGCCCAGGGAGGCGACGATGGGCATCAGGATGGCCAGGGTGAGGACCTTGCTGATCTCTTCCTGGAAGGCGCCGATGACGCTGGCGGCGATCGCCGCGGTCAGGGTGTTGACCACCAGCCAGGGCAGACGCGACCGGGCGATGCCCCAGATGGTGGCGTCACGGCCGGCGTCACCCACGCCAGCCAGGGCCAGGATGTCTTCGTCGCTCTCGTCCTTGATGACCTCGACGATGTCGTCGACGGTGATCTGGCCCACCAGTCGTCCACCCGTGTCGACCACGGGGGCGCTGATCAGGTGGTACTTGTCGAAGATGTAGGCGACCTCTTCCTGGTCCATGTCGACGTCGATCTCGGTCACCGGCTCCATGATCTCGGCCAGGTGCTGGTCGCGCTGGGCGCGCAGCAGCATGCTGACCGGCACCGCCCCGGTGGGCTTGTGCGAGGGATCGATGACGTAGACGTCGAAGAACAGCTCCGGCAGGTCGTCGCTGTGGCTGCGGATATGGTCGATGGTCTGGCCGACGGTCCAGAAGCTGGGCGCGGCCATCAGGTCGCGCTGCATCAGGCGGCCGGCGGTCTCGTCGGCATACTTCAGGGCCGTGACGATGGCGTCGCGGTCTTCCTGGTCCATGGCGGCCAGGACCTGGGCGCGGCGGTCGTCTTCCAGGTCCTCGACCAGGTCGACGGCGTCGTCGCTGTCCATCTCTTCCAGCGCCCGGGCCAGGGTGGTGCTGGGCACCGACTCCATGATCTCTTCGCGCAGATTGGTGTCGAGTTCCGACAGCACCTCGCCCAGGGTTTCGGCGTCGAGCTGCGGGATGACCTGTTCGCGATAGTCGGCGGTCAGGAAGCCCATGAGGTCAGCGACGTCTTCGGAGCGCAAGGCGCCGACCAGTTCGCGCAGGCGCTCGTCGTCGCCGCGATCGGCGGCGTCGATCACCATCTCGACGTATTCGGCGTTGAGGGCGTAGTCGTCGCCTAGCGCGAGGTCTTCGAGATCCTCCGGCGTGGCGGCGTCATGCAGATCGCTCAGGTCGGCTTCGTCCCGGGTCATGGGGGCCTCCTGGCTGAAGTGGCTTCGCCTTTTTCGATCAAGGACCCGGGCCTGCCATCGGCAGGCCCGGATGCTTGTCAGAACGCGATTGGTAGATCGCCTTCTTTCATCGATTCACTGGTGCGGTCGAGAAGACTCGAACTTCCACGGGTTGCCCCACAGCGACCTCAACGCTGCGCGTCTACCAATTCCGCCACGACCGCTCGTAGTGAGGCGCGGGGGGTAGCAAAAGCCGCGCGCGATGGGAAGAGGTTTGTTCCTTCTCCCGCTCCCGCTTGCCGGGAGAAGGGAGAGCCTCCGTCAGTCCACGCCGAAGGCGCAGACCGGCTGATTGCCGCCGCCGCGACCGCCCCAGCCCCAGCTGTTGTTGCCAAGGTTCGGAGCCAGGGCCAGACCGTACTCGCCGGCCGCCAGCGGAGCGGACGGCGTGATCCGCCAAACCTCGCCTTCGCGGACCGCTGTGAACTCGACGGCCGCAGCATTCTTCACGTTGCGGGTGCCATAGCCGAGCGGATTGACCTTGCCGGTGGTCAGACGCCGCGTGCTCTTCACCGTCGTAAGGCGGAACAGGCCGATGCGCTGCAGCGGGTCGATATCCGCCGGTTCCTTGCTGAGGAAGCTGACCGCCTGCCCGGCCTTGAAGCGCACCGGGCTGGCTGCACCCTTCAGTTCGTAGAAGACGTCGGCCCCGCCGTAGCCCATGGCCTTCATCTGCTGTTTGAAGCTGGCGACCTGGATTTCCAGGGTCACCGACGCATCGCCGGCCGTGGCGCTGAAGTCAGGCGCGGGCGGCGGCTTGGCCGCAAGCGCCGGCGAAGCAAGGCCGACAGCGGCGGCGCTCAGCAGAAAGGATCGTCTGTGCATGTCAGCTCCTGGAATGTGGAGCTGATCTTGGACCGCTGTTCGCCAAGGCGCGTCCCCGGAAGGGGGGGCTTCAGGCTACCCCGTCGCCGCGTCCCAATGGATCGCGCAGCGGCTCCCCTGCCCCGACGAATTCCAGCGACACCGAGTTGATGCAGTAGCGAAGGCCGGTGGGTGGCGGGCCGTCGGGGAAGACGTGTCCCTGGTGGCTATCGCAGCGGGCGCAGCGGGTCTCGACGCGGCGCATGCCGTAGCTGCGGTCCTCGACGCCCTTGACGTTGGCTGCGTTGATCGGGGCGTAGAAGCTGGGCCAGCCGGTGCCGCTCTCGAACTTGGTTTCGAACTTGAACAGCGGCAGGGCGCAGAGACGGCAGCAGTAGACGCCGGGCCGCTTCTCGCCGAGCAGGCCGCCGCAGAAGGGCGCCTCGGTGCCGTGGTGCAGAAGGACGTCGCGTTCCTCCTGGTTGAGGTCGGCTTCCAGAACCTTGCGCTCGGCTTCGGTCGGCGGGGTCAGGTCGTATCGGGTGGCGGTGTCGGTCATGGCTACCAATCTAAGGCGAGCGGGCCATTCCGCAATCATTCGAAAGGGCAAGCCGTCGTGATCACCTCCACTACCCATACCGTCCCCGGCCGTGACGTCGTTGAAAGTCTGGGCGTCGTCAGCGGCGAAGCGATCATCGGGGCCCACATCTTCCGCGACTTCTTCGCCGGCATCACCAACATCATCGGCGGCCGGGCCGGCGGCTATGAAAAGGCCCTGCGCCAGGCCCGCGACATCGCCCTGCAGGAAATGGGCGACGAGGCCCGCGGGCGCGGCGCCGATGCGGTCATCGGCGTCGATCTCGACTACGAGACGCTCGGCGCCGACAACGGCATGATGATGGTCACGGCCAGCGGCACGGCCGTGCGGCTGGGCTAGACGATCGGCCGGCGCTACCCTGTCCCCGGAGCATCTCGGGGACAGGGACGTGCTGCAGGTACGACGACTGACGGGCAAGGACGCGGCTGCGTTTCAGGCGCTTCGCCTCAAAGGGCTGCGAGAGCATCCCGACGCCTTCGGGTCATCCTTCGAGGAAGAGGTCGACCGGTCGCTCAATCAGATCGCCGAGGCGCTCGACGCCCGGTTCGTGGCCGGATGTGAACGAGAAGGCGTTCTGGTCGGTATCGGTGGCATTCGCCGGGGGGACTCGGTGAAGACCCGCCATCGGGCGGTCATCTGGGGCATGTATGTCGATCCGGAGGCGCGGGGTCTCGGGGCCGGCGCCCTGCTGCTGTCGAGCCTCATCGATCACGCGCGTGGCCGGGTCGAGGACGTCACCCTGACCGTCGCGGCCCACAACGAGGCGGCGGTTCGGCTGTATGGCAGGTTCGGCTTCATTGCGTACGGCCTCGACCCGGGCGCTCTGAAGCTCGGGAATGACTACATCGACGAGCGGCTCATGCGCCTGGTCCTTGCCCCCTGACCCTCGGCCTTCATTCGCCGACCTACGTCCCGGAGACAGGCCAGAACGAACAGCGGCAGGCGCCGGCCGATTGAAAGAGTCGTTCTGTCACAACCGCCTCAGACGTGACTGCCTCTCAACCTCTCACTCAAGATGAGGTGAGGGCATGCTGACCTAGCGTCGCCGTTGCCAACCGTGCGTGGTCGGTCTAACCCCCGTCCCGCAAGAACCCTGCGTGCAAGAGGCTGCCTGGTCGATGTTCTCGAAGATTCTGATCGCCAACCGCGGCGAGATCGCTGTCCGTGTCATCAAGACCTGCCGTCGCATGGGCATCAAGACCGTGGTGGTCTATTCGGAGGCCGACGCCGACAGCATGGCCGTCGAAATGGCCGACGAGACCGTCTTCATCGGACCGCCGCCCGCCAACCAGTCCTATCTGGTGGCCGAAAAGATCATCGCCGCCTGCAAGTCGACCGGCGCGGAGGCTGTGCACCCCGGCTTCGGCTTCCTGTCGGAAAAGGCCGAGTTCGCCCAGCTGTGCGCCGATGAGGGCATCGTCTTCATCGGTCCCAACCCCGGCGCCATCAGCGCCATGGGCGACAAGATCGAATCCAAGAAGTTCGCCCAGGCGGCCGGTGTCTCCTGCGTGCCAGGCCACATCGGCGAGATCGACGACACCGCCCACGCCATCAAGATCTCTGAAGAGATCGGCTATCCGGTGATGATCAAGGCCAGCGCCGGCGGCGGCGGCAAGGGCATCCGCGTCGCCTGGAACGAGAAGGACGTCGAGGAAGGCTTCCCGGCCGTTCGGGCCGAGGCCAAGGGCGCCTTTGGCGACGACCGCATCTTCATCGAGAAGTTCATCGTCGATCCGCGCCATATCGAGATCCAGGTGCTGGGCGACAAGCACGGCCACGTCGTCCACCTGTTCGAGCGCGAATGCTCGATCCAGAGGCGCAACCAGAAGGTCATCGAGGAAGCCCCCTCCCCGCTGCTCGACCAGAAGACCCGCGACGCCATGGGCGCCCAGGCCATCGCCCTGGCCCAGGCCGTGAACTACGACAGCGCCGGCACCGTCGAGTTCGTCGCCGGCCAGGACAAGAGCTTCTACTTCCTGGAAATGAACACCCGCCTGCAGGTCGAGCACCCGGTCACCGAACTGATCACCGGCCTGGACCTGGTCGAGCAGATGATCCGCTCGGCCTACGGCGAGAAACTGGCCTTCGAACAGAAGGACCTGAAGATCAACGGCTGGGCGATGGAAAGCCGCATCTACGCCGAGGACCCCTACCGCAAGTTCCTGCCGTCCATCGGCCGGCTCGTCCGCTATGATCCGCCGGTCGAAGGCGCCCAGGACGGCTACACCGTGCGCAACGACGCCGGGGTGCGCGAGGGCGACGAGATCTCGATGTTCTACGACCCGATGATCTCCAAGCTCTGCACCTGGGGCAAGACGCGGGAGGCGGCCATCGCCGGCATGGGCCGGGCGCTGGAGGATTTCCACATCGAGGGCCTGGGGCACAACATCCCCTTCCTGTCGGCCGTGATGGATCACCCGGTGTTCCAGTCAGGCAAGCTGGCGACCAGCTTCATCGCCGAGGAATATCCCGAAGGCTTCCAGGGGGCTCCGGCCAGCGACGCTTGCCTGGACCTGATGACGGCTTCGGCCGCCGCCATGCACCTGGTGCAGCAGCAACGCGTCGGCGGGAACAAGCGGACCGACTGGATCGTCGTCATCGGCCACCGCCAGATTCCGGTCAGCCTTTCAGGCGGGGGTGAGAGCGTCAGCGTCCGCATGGGCGACCAGAACCGCGTTCTGGAGCTCACCGACATCGCCTGGCGCCCAGGCCAGCCGCTGTTCAAGGCCCGCCTCGATGGCAAGCCGTTCAGTGTCACCGTCGCCCCGGCGCCCGAAGGCTTCACCATTCGCCACCGGGCGACAAAGCTCAAGGTGCTGGTCCTGACCCCGCGTTCGGCGGAACTGCACACCAAGCTGCCCGAGAAGAAGGCCGCCGACACCTCCAGGATGATCATCAGCCCGATGCCGGGCCTGGTCGTCTCGATGGACGTCGTGCTGGGTCAGCAGGTTCGCGAGGGCGAGATCGTCTGCGTCATCGAGGCGATGAAGATGCAGAACATCATCCGGGCCGAGCGCGACGGCGTGGTCAAGACGGTGTCGGCCAAGGGCGGCGACAGCGTTGCGGCCGACGAGGTGCTGGTCGAGTTCGCCTGACAGGACACTTGCGGTCGCAACCCCCGACCAAACCTGTTGCATGCCTGCGACAGGCCGCCGAATCTCGCAATCTGTTAAGGTGAATCCCCGCATCCATTCCCTGTGCCCGGCGCTATGCTGCTTGGCAGGACGGATGGACGGATATGCGCGTTCCGCATCTCTACAGCATTGAAGGCCGCATCGGACGGCGTGAATTCCTGCTGACCCAGATCGGCGTCTTCGTCAGCTGGTACTTCGCGACCTTCCTGCTCATCATCATCGGCGGCGCCGGCTACGCCAGCCAGACCGGCGTGCGCGGCATCTGGGAAGCCGTCGTCAACATCGGCGGCTGCATCGCCGCCAGCCACGCCATCTGGATTTCGATCGCCGCCGCCGTGAAGCGTTGCCATGACCGCGGCCTCAGCGGCTTCATGCTGCTTTTCGCCATGCCGCCGGTGATCGGGCAACTCTGGGTAGTCCTCAGCCTGATCGCCGGCCGCGGCGAGGCCAACAACAACCGCTATGGACCGGCCCGGATGAGCGTCGCGCTTTCGCAAGACGCCGCCCTCGCCTAGATAGGGACCGACCGGGGCCTTTAGCGCCTCAAGCGATGAGTCGGAGCGGCAAGGCGAATGAACGGCCAAACGGACTGGGCGGAGCTTTTCTTCTCCTCGACGGGACGGCTGGCGCGCACCCCCTTCATCATCTGCAGCGTCCTGCTGTTCGCTGTCGCCTTCCTGTATTTCCTGATCATCCCCGGGCCGGTGCAGTGGCTGACCGGCTGGATCGTCTATTCGGGGCTGCTGATCAGCGGCTGCTGCCTGCTGGCCAAGCGTCTGCATGACCGGGGACGGTCGGGATGGTGGTCCGGATTGATCATTCTGGCGGTCATCGCCGTCTTTCCCTGGCCGCAGGGCTTTTTCGACTTCGTGTTCTCGGCCATCGTGGTCTGGGCCGTGGTCGAGCTGGGCGTCATGCCCGGCGAAGC
>JBILYE010000020.1:0-24535 GCA_044377925.1 Caulobacter sp.
GCCCGCGTCGCCGTTCAGCGTATCTGTGCCGTCACCGCCGTAGAGGTAGTCATTGTCATCCCCGCCGTTGAGGACATCGACGCCGGCGCCGCCCTGCAGACGGTCGATTCCCGTCCCGCCCGACAGCACGTCATCACGGCTGGTGCCGGTGATCGTGTCGTCGCCGCCAAGGCCGTTCACAGTGACGCCGCCCGCGCTGGCGCCGTCGACCGTCAGGCTGCTGAAGTCGAGCTTGTTGCTTGTCCCGGTGCCGTTGACCGTGCCGCCACCGCCCGCGACCAGGATTTCGAAGCCGCCGCCGGCGAAGAAGTCGAGGCTGACATTGCCGGTAATGTTCAGAGTGTCCGTGCCGGCCCCGCCAGCCAGACGAGCCAGAAGTTCGCCGCCGGCCGCAGCCAGGCTGACATAGTCGTTGCCGTCGCCGCCGTCGATGTCGTCGGCGCCCGAGCTGTTGATGGTGTCGGCGCCTGCGCCGCCGGACAGACGGTTGGCCCCGGCCCCGCCGGTGATGACATCGTTACCGTCACCGCCCTGGATAATGTCGGCGCCGCCAGCCCCGTCGAGGATGTCGTCGCCCTCATAGCCAAGAATCTTGTCGTCGTCCGCACCACCCGTCAGGGTCTCGTCGCCGGTCGTCCCGAAGTAATTCGCCATGGTCTGTCCAACCTCACGGGCGCGCCCATCGACGTCGCCCAACACGCCGGCCCAATCTCGGGAGCTGGCGCCGGCTACGCAGCTCCCCCTGATGAGTTTCGTGGCCTGATTTGGCCCCTGCTTGCTAGTCCAAGCAGGCTACGCTTAAGCCGACCGTATCCAACCCTTGGTCACATTTCCATTGGCCACAAGCGCGAAACCAGCGACCCGGTTTCAATCCAGGTCGAACCGGAACACTATGCCGTTGCCGCCCGTCAGGAAATCGTCGCCCCCGACGCCGATGATCGCGCCCATGACCCAATGCTCCCCCGCACCCTAGCCGTACAGCGAAACCCTAACCCGAAAACTGGCAGGTTGTTAACCAAATGTGAACGGCGCTCGCCGCTCACCGCCGATTTTTCCTCAGGCGCCCTTGAAGCGGGCGGGCCGCTTCTCGTTGAAGGCGGCGACGCCCTCTCGCCGGTCGCTGGTGGGGATGGTGCGGTTGTAGGCCTCGACCTCGATGGCCAGGCCGGTCTTGAGGTCGGTCTCGATGCCCAGCGTCATGGCCCGCTTGGCCTGCCGCACGGCGACCGGCCCGCCGGCGGCGATGGCCGCGGCGATCGCGAGCACACCCTCCATCAGCCCGGCCGCCGGCCAGACGGTGTTGACCATGCCCCAGTCGTGGGCTTCCGCAGCGCTGAAGGGCCTGCCGGTGAGGATCAGTTCCTTGGCGCGGCGCACGCCGACAGCGCGCGGCAGGTTCTGGGTGCCGCCGCAGCCGGGGATGATGCCCAGCCGCGTCTCGGTCAGGGCGAACCTCGCGGTGTCCGCCGCATGGATGAAGTCGCAGGCCAGGGCGAACTCCGCCCCGCCGCCGAAGGCCGAGCCGTTGACCGCTGCGATGACCGGGATGGGGCAGTCCATGAGCGCGTAGAAGGCCTGCTCGAACAACACATGCTGCGCGGTCCAGGCCGCGTCGGTCATGCCGTTGCGTTCCTTAAGGTCGCCGCCGGCGCAGAAGGCCGCGTCGCCGGCGCCGGTGAGGATAATGCAGCGGTGGTCGGCCGGGTCGAGGATCAGGCCCTGGAACAGGGACAGCACATCGCGCGCCATCTGGGTGTTGAGGGCGTTGCGGACCTCGGGCCGGTTGAACGTCACCCGCAGGACGTGCGGCGCGGGACTGTCGAGGAGGAGGGTTTGGTATTGGGTCATGGTCATCGCGCTGATCCTCCCTCCCCTTTGTGGGGAGGGACAGCGAGGCGAAGCCTCGCAGGGTGGGGTACGAAAATCATAGGGCGCAGATCCTGAGGGATTGTAGCGCTGCATCCGACATCCCCACCCGTCACGCTTCGCGTGCCACCCTCCCCATAAAGGGGAGGGAGCGCGCGTCCGGCCCTACTCCGCCGGAAGCAGGTTCTCGTGGCGCTTGGCCATCAGGCTGTCGAACTGGCCCCAGACGCCTTCGGCGCCGTGCCATTGGCCCTTGGTGGCGGCCTTGGAGTATTCCGTCGAGCGGGCTTCGAAGAAGTTGGCGTGCTCGACGCCGCTGAGCATCGACTGCAGCCAGGGCAGCGGGTTTTCCTTCACCCCGTAGACTTCCGGCAGCTTCAGCTGGCGCAGGCGCCAGTCGGCGATGAAGCGGATGTAGGCCTTGATGTCTTCCGGCGTCATGCCCTGCACCTCGCCGGCCTCGAAGGCCAGGTCGATGAAGCGGTCTTCCAGGCCCACCACGGTCTTGCAGCAATCGATGATGTCGTCGGCCACAGCCTTGGTCACCACGCCGGTCTCGGCGTTGAAGGCGTGGTAGAGCTTGATGATGCCCTCGCAGTGCAGGCTCTCGTCGCGCACCGACCAGCTGACGATCTGGCCCATGCCCTTCATCTTGTTGAAGCGCGGGAAGTTCATCAGCATGGCGAAGCTGGCGAACAGCTGCAGCCCCTCGGTGAAGCCGCCGAACATGGCCAGGGTGCGGGCGATGTCGCCGTTCGATTCGACGCCGAACTGCTGCATGTAGTCATGCTTGGCCCGCATGGCCTCGAATTCCATGAAGGCGCCGAACTCGCTCTCCGGCATGCCGATGGTTTCCAGCAGCAGGGCGTAGGCGGCGATGTGGATAGTCTCCATGTTGGCGAAGCTGGAGAGCATCATCTTCACTTCGGTCGGTTTGAACACCCGGCCGTATTTTTCCATGTAGTTGTCGGCGACTTCGATGTCGCCCTGGGTGAAGAAGCGGAAGATCTGCGTCAGCAGATTGCGCTCCTTGTCGTTCAGCTTGGTCGCCCAGTCCTTGCAGTCCTCGCCCAGCGGCACCTCTTCGGGCATCCAGTGGACCTGCTGCTGCTTCTTCCACATGTCGTAGGCCCACGGATAGCGGAAGGGCTTGTAGGCGGCGGAAGCCGTCAAAAGGCCGGGCGTTTGCGGGGTGATCAGGGTGGCCATCAAGAAAACTCCGGGGGGCGCGGGCAGGAATCGGCGGGCATGCGTTAGGGTCTTTAACGATACGGACGCGGACGTCCGTTGGCTACTACATCTGGTGTGATGGAACGTCGCAATTCACAAGATAGAGTTACCGTTGTGGATAAATCCTTCGCCGCCTTTGGCGCCGCCGGATTTTGCATTCGCCCCTTAAGCGCCGCTTCACTCGACTGGAGGAGACTCTGCCGATGTCCCGGCCGCCCAACCATCCGCGATGAGCGTCCAGCCGATCTCTCCGGCCGCCGCGGCGCTGCGGGCCCAGATCATCGGATCGGCCCAGGCAGAGCTGGTGGCCGGCGTGGGCAAGGTGGCGCAGACCGGTCACTCGACGCCGCAGGCCGCCCGGACGCCGCATCCCGATCCCGTGCAGCAGGCCGTCTCCGCCGCCCGCACCGAAGCGGCCGGACGACAGGCCGGCCTAGCGCCGCTGTTCGCTGATCTTGGCCAGGCCCTGACCTCGCCCGCCCTGCCGCCGCAGGCCAGAGCCGCCATCAGCGGCCTGTTGTCCCTGCAGCTTCCGACGACCGCGCCGCTGACCGGAGAGGTCGTCCAGCAGGCCGTGGCCCGGTCTGGCCTGTTCCTTGAAGCCCGCCTGGCGCAAACGCCCGGCCCGCCCGCGCCCGATCTTAAGTCGGCCCTGCTCGTCCTGCGTCAGGTGCTGGCCGAGGCCCAGCCTGACGCGCCCCTGCACAGCCGCCCGGCGAAAACCCCGCCGCCGACCCGCGACGGCCCCCTCAGCGGCCAGCCCCCGGCCGCAACCGCGCTGCCCCCTGAGGCCAACCTGGCCACCCTCGCCCAGCGCCTCGGCGGCGACGTCGAACAGACCCTGGCCCGACAGGTGCTCCACCAGCTGGCGTCGCTGCCGCAGCCTGGAACCAGCGCCTGGATGTTCGAACTGCCGCTGGCCACGTCGCAGGGTACCGCCATCGCCCAGTTCGAGATCGATCAGGAAGGTCATGCCGGATCCGCCGGCGAGACCGTCCAGACCTGGCGCGTCCGCTTCTCCCTCGATATCGAGCCGCTCGGGCCGGTGCATGTGCAGCTGGGGGCCGGCGGCGAACGGGCGACGGTGATCATCTGGGCCGAACGCGAGGAGAGCCTCGAACGCCTGCGCGACAGGGGTGACCAGCTGGCCGGCGCCCTGCCGGCCGACGTCATCTTCCACCCCGGCGCCCCTCGCCGGCCGCCGCCGCCGGCGGGCCAGCTGATGGACCAGAGCCTGTGACCGGCCCGGTCAAGCGCCCGCTGGCCGTGGCCCTGGCCTATGAGGCCCCCAGCGCGCCCCGCGTCGTCGCCGTCGGCCGCGGCGAGATCGGCCAGGCGATCATCGACACCGCCCGCGAACATGGCGTGCCGCTGGAGAGCAACGCAGCGCTGGCCGAAGCCCTGTCGACCATAGAGCTGGACTCTGAAATCCCGGTCGAACTCTACGAGGCCATCGCCGTCATCATCGGCTTCATTCTCAATGCGGCGAACGCGCCGCCGCCCAACCGGGCGGTGACGCTCAAGGGCTAGAAGCCCACTTTAACCCCGCGTAGGCCCACCACCGGGCGGAACACATTGACCCGGCCAGCGGATTTCGCTTCCCTCCGCCGATGACTTCCGAGCCCTTCCATGATGCAGACCACTACCCCAGCGCCGGCGCGCGGGCGGCGGACAAGTGGGTGCATATCGTCGGGCTGGTCCTGGCGGTGGCCGGCGGCGGCGCGTTGTTCGGGCTGTCGATCGGGTTCGGCACCGTCGGGCAGGTGTTCGCCGTGGCGGTCTATGCCATCTGTCTGGCGCTGATGCTGAGCTTTTCCGTCGCCTACAACATGGCGAAACCAGAGAACCGGCCGTTCCTGCGGCGCCTCGACCATGCCGGCATCTTCCTGATGATCGCCGGCAGCTACACCCCCTTCACGACCCAGAGCCTGACCGGGGCCTGGTCGATCGGCATGACCCTGGCGGTCTGGACGCTGGCCCTGGGCGGGGTGGCGGGAAAGCTGTTCCTGCCGGGTCTGGGCAAGGGGTTCTGGGTGGCGCTTTACCTGGCGCTGGGCTGGATCGTCATCATCGCCATCGGGCCGATGGTGGCGGCGGTGTCGCTGGCCGGGATGATCCTGCTGGCGGTCGGCGGCCTGGTCTACTCGGCCGGGGTAATCTTCTATGTCCGCAAGAGCCTGCAATACCGGCGGGCCATCTGGCACAGCTTCGTGCTGGCCGGGGCCGGGGTGCAGTATGCGGCGATCATGACCGGCGTGGTCTTGTTCAACCGGGCGTGACCCGCTACAGAGCGCCCGCGCCTCGTTGAGGGGCGCCTATCGCGATCCCCTTCAGCCCGCCGAGTCCCGTCGAAGGGCGCGCTGAAGTCTCCTGGCGGGTGGAGGATCGTACCCATGGCCAATGTTACTGTTGTCGGCGCCCAGTGGGGTGATGAAGGCAAGGGCAAGATCGTCGACTGGCTGTGCGACCGCGCCGAAGTCGTGGTCCGCTTCCAGGGCGGTCACAACGCCGGTCACACCCTGGTCATCGACGGCAAGGTCTACAAGCTGGCCCTGCTGCCCAGCGGCGTCGTCCAGGGCAAGCTGTCGGTCATCGGCAACGGCGTGGTGGTCGATCCCTGGCACCTGCTGGGCGAGATCGAGGGCATCGCCGGCCAGGGGGTGAAGATCACCCCCGAGGTGCTGGTCTTGGCCGACAACGCCTGCCTGATCCTGCCGCTGCACCGCGACCTCGACCAGGCGCGGGAGTCGGCCTCGACCCAGAAGATCGGCACCACCGGGCGCGGTATCGGGCCGGCCTACGAGGACAAGGTCGGACGCCGGGCGATCCGGGTGGCGGACCTCGCCGACCCAGAATCCCTTAGGCCCAAGATCGAGCGGCTGCTCAGCCACCATGGGCCGCTGCGCCGGGGCCTTGGCCTGCCGGAAGCCGACCCGGTCGCCATGTTCGACGAACTGCTGGCCCTGGCGCCGAAGCTGCTGCCCTATGCCCGCCCCGCCTGGAAGCTGCTCGACGAGATGCGCCGCGCCGGCAAGCGGATCCTGTTCGAGGGCGCGCAGGGCGCCCTGCTCGACGTCGACCACGGCACCTATCCGTTCGTCACCTCGTCCAACACCGTGGCCGGCCAGGCGGCGGCGGGCTCCGGCATGGGGCCGCAGGGGCCGGGCTATGTGCTGGGCATCGTCAAGGCCTACACCACCCGGGTCGGCGAGGGGCCGTTCGCCTGTGAACTCAACGACGCGGTCGGCCAGCACCTGGCCACGGTGGGCCGCGAGGTCGGCACCAACACCGGCCGTGGACGCCGCTGCGGCTGGTTCGACAGCGTGCTGGTGCGCCAGAGCGTGGCCATCAACGGCATCAACGGCATCGCCCTGACCAAGCTGGACGTGCTCGATGGTCTCGAGACCCTGAAGGTCTGCGTCGGCTACCGGCTGCACGGCAAG
The DNA here is from genome assembly GCA_044377925.1 of Caulobacter sp. Classification (GTDB taxonomy): domain Bacteria; phylum Pseudomonadota; class Alphaproteobacteria; order Caulobacterales; family Caulobacteraceae; genus Caulobacter. The sequence continues at coordinate 6,540 of JBILYE010000020.1, forward strand.
GAGATCGACTACCTGCCGGCCGGCCTGCGCGACCAGGCGGCTGTGGAACCGATCTATGAGGAACTGCCCGGCTGGAGCGAGAGCACCGCCGGCGCCCGCAGCTTCAGGGATCTGCCGGCCAATGCGGTCAAATACGTCGGCCGCATTCAGGAACTGATCGGCGCCCCGGTGGCCCTGCTGTCCACCAGCCCCGAGCGGGATGACACCATCCTGCTGCGGGACCCGTTCCAGGACTAGGAGGAATTGGGGACCGGTAGCCCGCGCCGCGGGCTACCGGTCCCCAGCTACCGCGCGAAAACCAGCTTGCCGACGGCGCCGCCGATCAGGCCGGCGACGGCTGAGCCAGCTGTGCCCATCCACAGGATGTCGGCGGTGACGTCCTTGAGGAGATAGCTGACCAGGATGCCGAGGAAGGCGCAGACGCCGCCGGCGATCAGGCCGCCGATGACGCTGTCACCCCAGCCGCCCCTGGCGGCGCGGACATAGACGACCCCGGCCAGCAACGAGATCAGCATGCCGATGATCGCGAACTGGGCGGCGATGGCCGGAACGAAGTGGCCGGCCAGGACCATGGCCAGCTGAAGCACCGTTCCGACCAGGACGGCGCGAATGAGCGCACTGCGGTTCATGGTTCACTCTCCCTTTGGCTGTTTTGGATCTTTCATGGTGTCGACGGCCGCGGCCGTCTTCTCCTTCTGGGCCGTTCCGCCCCAACTTACGGGGCCGGTCTCGAAGCGCCTGGCGAGTTCGGCCAGGGTGTAGGCGTCGCCCCATTCGAAATGCTTGTAGACGTTGTCGAAGTCGGCGCCCTGGCCGTACCCGACATTGGAAAGGATGACCCGGGTCTTGCCGTCGCCCGCCGGGACCAGCTCCATGATGGTCGCAGTCTGGCCGAAGGCGTCGGTCGAGAAGAACCCCTTCGGCGCCTGGATGTTGCGGATGGCCAGCAGGCGGCCCGGCACATAGGCCTCGATGCGGTTGATGATGTTCGAGGGATCACCCTTGGCCTTGCCGGCCGCGTAGTTGGTCTCGATCGTGCCGCCGAGCCTAAGGTCGACATAGGCGGTCGGCGCGGCCCAGGTCTTCCAGCCGGCCTCGGTGCTGAGCGCTTCCCAGACCTTGTCCGGGGCGGCCGGAACCAGGATCGAGAGCTGCAGCACCCGCTGGCCATTGGCCTCGACGAAGCTGGTGTTCTCGACACCCTTGAAGTCGCTCCACTTCGGCGCCGGTTTCTCGGCCGCGAAAGCGGTTGTGGTCAGCAGCAGGGCGGCCGCGAGGCCGGCAATCAGAGGCTTCATGTTCCGGTCTCCCGTTGGGTCTCGCTGACGGCGGCGACGGCCAGCCGATCGAAATAGTCGCGCAAGGACGCGACGGAGGCGTCAAAGGCCTCCAGGGTGCGGTGGGTTCGCGACTGCATCACCCCGCCCTCCATGGTGGTCAGCACGAAGATGGCCAGGCGTTTGGTGTCCGTGCCGGGCGGCAGGCGGTGTCTGGCCTGGTCGAGGCAGCCCTTCACATGCCTGGCCCAGCCGTCGAAGTTGACCGACAGCATCTCGCGTACCGGCGGGTCGGGTTCGTGCAGTTCGAGGGCGATGGAGCCGATGGGGCAGCCGTACAGGCAGTCGGTGTCGGCCAGCATGCGGCGGTAGGCGGCCAGCAGGGCGAAGACCCGGTCGATGGGATCCTCGACCCCTTCCCACGCCGGGGCCAGCAGCATCGGGTAGATGCCGTCGCGGTACATCTCCAGCACAGCCAGCAGCACGTCCTGCTTGGTCGGATAGAAATGATAGAGGCTGCCCGAATTGGCCCCGGCTTCCTTGAGGATGTCGGCCACCGAGGTGGTGTTGAAGCCCTTCTCGGAGAACAGCTTCATCGCCGCGAAGAGGATCCGCTCCCGGGTGGGTTCGGCGCCGCCGACCATCAGCTCAGCCCCTTAGTTGAACAGTCAATCAACAGAGCATCACAGAGAACGCCGGTTGGCAAGCGCCCGTGCGAAAGCCCCCGTCGAGGCCGGTCGGCCTTTCCGCGCCGTTTCAATCTCTGTAGAGACGGTTTCGCGCATGAGACTCTACGCCCCCGACATGGACGAATTCCTCGGCTGGATGGACAGCGAGGGCATCCGCTATGCGGTGCTGCGTAACGCCCCGGCTTTCCTGAAGGGCTGGCCCGTGCGCGGCGGCAAGGACGATGTCGACATGCTGGTCGATGACGGGGCGCTGGACCGCATCGGCGCGAAGTACGGCCGCTACGGGAAGAACGCCGGGGTCAAGTGCGACCTCTATGACGTCTCCGGATCGCCGGCCGGCGCCTATCAGGGTCTGGCCTACTATCCGCCGAAGCTGGCCAACCTGCTGCTCGACGAGCGTGAGCGGCATGAGGGCGGGTTCTGGGTTCCCAGGCCCCTGCCCTATCTGCTCGGTCTGATCTTCCACATCGCCTACCACAAGGCCGAGCGCTCGAAGATCGACCGGCTCGATCCGGCCGCCTCGGAAGGCAGCAAGTACGTTCCCGAGCTTCGCGATCTGATGGCGAAGACCGGCGAGGACTTCCCCCTCACCCTGACCGCCTTCCACGAACGGCTGAAAGCCGCCGGCATGGCCGTGCCCTACCGCCAGCTGGCCGCCATCCTGGTCAATGACTTCTCGCGCCATGTGAAGAGCCGCTTCCTGGCAGAGGTCGGCAACGAGCCGCCCGGCGAGATGAACCTCTTCGTCATCCGAAAGATCGCCGCATCCAGGGGGCAGGAGACGATGCTGCTGGAGGCGCTCGGCAGGGATTATGAAATCCTGGCTGACAAGGCGATTCCCTGGCTCACCCGGCTGAAGACCAACAGCAAGATCCGGGGCGGCAAGTGGAAGCGCGGGGGGCCGCCGGTGCATGCCGTTGTCGTTTTCGACCGGAATCCCCTCCCCGCCCTCGGCGACGAGGCGACGCCGCATCCCTTCGTGTTCAACGGTCGCCAGTTCCTGAAGAAGGGCCTCCGGGACGATTTTTCGAAGGTCACAGGGCTTCACACCAGACACAACCCTCTACACTCGACCGACAACGAGGCGGAGGCCCTGGGACATCTGGACCTCTATTTCACGCCCGACGAACGTGAGTCCTTGTTCCGGCGGCTGGAAGCCATCCGGGCGGAGATGACGTGAGAAAAATCAAGCGCTGGTGGCGCGCCCGCAAGGCGGAGGCCGCCATCAAGGACAGGCGCGAGGCTGTCCGGGCGATCGTGGAGGGGGTGATCGGCGCCCCGGTCCGGTTGAAGGAACGCGGCAACCTCGGCCACGACAGCAACTACGATGTCTTCGCCGGCGACCGGCAGGTGGCCGTGCTGCGGCTGGTCAACCCGTTCAAACAGCGGCCGACCCCGCCCCCCGGCATGCCGTTCCAGATCGAGGAACCTGCCCGCCGCCTTGACCACGAGTACGTCGCCCTGGCCCGCGCCGCCAGCATCGGCCTGGCCCCCGAGCCGATCTGGCGGGCCGAGGACGCCATCCTTTGCCGGCACCTGCCCTATGAGACCCTCACGTCCAGGGCGCTGAAAGACCCTGATCGGGTTTGGGAGTACCTGTCCCAGGCCAGCGCGGCCCTTGACCGGCTGCACCGCGAAGTCGGCATGGCCCACATGGACGCGTCGCTGAGCAATGTGCTGTCCGATCCGGCCGGCAAGGCCTTCGCCCTGGTCGATTTCGAATACACGCCGGACGTCGGCGTCGGCTTCGCCGAACAGAAGATCTACGACCACCTGCGCCTGCTTCAGGCGACGGGCAAGTTCATCCCCGACCGGCTGAAAGGCGAGCACGCGGCCTGGTTCAAGCAGTTTGGCGGCTACATCGACGATGAGATGCGGGCGGCGCCGCTGGAGCGCATCCTGCCGGCGCTGAACCATGTGCTCGGCGTGCCCGCCTATCGCGAAGCCGCCTGCAGGATCCTGCCGAGGCTCGCCTAGATCATCCCGACAGTGCGCAGCCTGGCCCTTGGGTGGACCTCGCTCTGGCTCATCACCACGGTCTGGCCGCGGAAGCGTTCGATGATCGAGCGCACGTAGGGCCGGACCATCGGACTGGTCAGCAACACCGCGGCATCGCCCGCCAGGGCCGCCCGTTCGAAGGCCTCGCGGACGTTCTTGATGAAGTCCTGAAGCTTGGACGGGGCCATGGCCAGCTGCTTTTCCTCGCCATTGCCGATCAGGCTGTCGGCGAAGGCCGCCTCCCAGTCCGGCGACAGTGTGACGATCGGAAGGGCGCCGTCCTCGCCCCGATTGGCCCAGCACAGCTGACGGCCGAGGCGCACGCGCACAGCTTCGGTCAGGGCGGTCAGGGACGCGGTATGGGGCGCCGCCTCGGCGATGCCTTCCAGGACGGTGCCCAGATCGCGGATTGACACCCGCTCACGCAGCAACGCCTGCAGGACGCGCTGCAGGGTCGAGGCGGTGATGACGCCGGGGATGAGTTCCTCGGCCAGCTTCTTCTGCTCCGGGCCCAGTTCCCTGAGCAGCTTCTGGACCTCGGCGTAGGACAGCAGGTCGGACATGTTGTCCTTGAGGATCTCGGTCAGGTGCGTCGTCAGCACCGTGGCCGGATCGACCAGGGTGTAGCCGCGGAAGGTCGCCTCTTCCTTCAGCGAGTCATCGATCCAGGTGGCGGGCAGGCCGAAGGCCGGCTCACGCACATGTTCGCCGGGGATGTCGACCTGACCGCCGCGCGGGTCCATGGCCATCAGGCTGCCGATGCGAACCTCGCCGGCCCCCGTATCCATCTCCTTGATGCGGATGGCGTAGCCCTGGGTCGGCAGGCGCATGTTGTCGAGGATGCGGACCGACGGCATCACAAAGCCGAACTCTCCGGCCAGCGTCTTGCGAAGGGCGCGGATCTGGTCGGTCAGCTTGCGACCGTCCAGGTCGTTGATCAGGGTCAGCAGGCCGTAGCCCAGCTCGATCTTGATGTCGTCGATGGCCAGCGACTGGCCGATCGGCTCTTCCTCGGCCTCGGTTGCGACCGGCAGTGAAGACACATCGACCGGTGGCGGAAGCTTGGCGTTCTGGGCCCGTCGCCAGGCCAGGTAGCCGGTGGCGATGGCGATGGCGATGAAGGGAATCTTCGGCATTCCCGGCACCAGGGCCATAACCCCGGCGGCGGCCGAGACCATGCCGAGGCCCACGGGGTTCATGGCCAGCTGGGTGACCAGGGCCTTGTCGGCGGCGCCATCAACGCCGGCCTTGGAGACCAGCAGGCCGGCGGCGATCGAGATGATCAGGGCCGGCACCTGGCTGACCAGACCGTCGCCGATGGTCATGATGGTGTAGGTGTTGAAGGCGTCGCCGATCGGGATCTTGTGCTGGATCACCCCGATCAGGATGCCGCCGATGATGTTGATGGCGGTGATGACCAGGGCGGCCACGGCATCGCCCTTCACAAACTTGCTGGCGCCGTCCATGGCCCCGAAGAAGGTGCTCTCCTGCTCCAGCTCCTTGCGCCGCAGCTTGGCCTGGTCCTGGTCGATGAGGCCGGATGACAGGTCGGCGTCGATGGCCATCTGCTTGCCCGGCATGGCGTCGAGGGTGAAGCGGGCGGCCACTTCGGCGATCCGGCCCGAACCCTTGGTGACGACCACGAAGTTCACCAGTACCAGGATGGCGAAGACGATCACCCCGATGATGAAGTTGCCGCTCATCATCATGTGGCCGAAGGCCTCGATGACCTTGCCGGCCCCTTCCGTGCCCTCGTGACCGTGGCTGAGGATCAGGCGGGTCGAGGCCAGGTTCAGGCCCAGACGGAACAGGGTGGTGACCAGCAACACCGTCGGGAAGGCGGTGAACTCCAGCGGCCGCTTGATCAGCAGCGCCGTCATCAGGATCAGGATGCTGCTGGTCAGCGACAGGGCCAGCAGGATGTCCAGCAGGAACGGCGGCACCGGCAGGATCAGCAGCACGATGACGCTGACGATGCCGATAGCCAGGCCCACGTCGCCACGCGCCACCCAGCCCCAGACCTGCTTGAGGGTCACGGGGTTGGAGGCGGAAATCGGGTGGGCGTCACTCATCTGGAAAGCTCACTAGGCGGCGTTGGAACCGAGACCGGCCTGCGGCGGCGGCACCGCCACGCCGGAGTCGCCGTATTCCTTCAGCTTGTTGCGCAGGGTGCGGATCGAGATGCCGAGGATGGTGGCGGCATGGGTGCGGTTGCCCGAGCAGTGGGTCAGGGTGTCGAGGATCAGCTGTTGCTCGACCTCGGCCACCGTCTGCCCCACGAGCGTGCGGGTGATCGCCTCGGCCGCCATCGAGGCGGTGCGGGCCACCGCCGTGTCCGGCGCGGGGGCCAGGGGCTGGCCGTCCGGCAGACGGATGGCGAACTCCTCGATCTCGGCGCCGGTCGACAGCAGCACGGCGCGGTGCATGGCGTTTTCCAGTTCCCGCACATTGCCCGGCCAGCGATGGGCGACGAGGCGCTTGCGGGCCTCCGCCGACAGCGGACGCTCGGGCATGCCGTTGGCCTTGGCGTACTTCTTCAGGAAGTGGTCGCACAGCGCCGCGATATCACCCGGCCGCTCGCGCAGCGGCGGCAGCCGCAGGTTTACGACGTTCAGGCGGTAGAGCAGGTCTTCACGGAAGCTGCCGTCCTTCACGGCCGCGGCGAGGTCGCGGTTGCTGGTGGCGAGGATGCGGATGTTGACCTTGACCGGCTTGGAGCCCCCGACCCGGTCGATCTCGCGCTCCTGTATGGCGCGCAGGAGCTTGGCCTGCAGTCGACCGTCCATCTCGCTGATTTCGTCCAGCAGGAGCGTGCCGCCGTCGGCCTCCTCGAACTTGCCGACCCGCCGGGCCACGGCGCCGGTGAAGGCGCCCTTCTCATGGCCGAACAGTTCGCTTTCCAGCAGGTTCTCGGGGATGGCGGCGCAGTTGACGCTGATGAAGGGCTTGGAGGCGCGCTTAGACTTGGTATGGACATAGCGGGCCATCACCTCCTTACCGACACCGCTCTCGCCGGTGATCAGGATGGAGGCGTCGGACGGGGCGATCTGGTCGGCCAGCTTGATCACCGATTCCATGATCGGATCGCGGGCCACCATCGGACGGTTGTCGTCGCTTACCGCCGACAGCACCGCGGCGATCAGCTCGGCGTCCGGCGGCAGCGGAATGAACTCGACCGCCCCGGCGCGGATGGCGTCTCCGGCCCGCTGGGCGTCGGCCCCGACACCGCAGGCGACCACCGGCACGCGAATGCGTTCGGCCTCGTTGGCGGCGATCAGCCCGGCGATATCGAGCTCGTAGTCGACCATCAGCAGGTCCGCGCCCTGGCCGGCCCGCAGCGCCTGGGTTGCCGCCGCGGTGGTCTCGACGTGCGCCACCTTGGCCCCGGTGTTCATCGCCATCTTCACGGCGAGGGACAGCTGTCCGTTCAATTTTCCGACGACCAGAAGCCGCATGACTACTCTCCTACCGACAGCCCAGGCTTCAGGCCTGGCTGTCGCCGTCCTTGATGATTTCCGTCATGGTCACGCCCAGACGGTCGTCGACGACGACAACCTCGCCCCGCGCCACCAGACGGTTGTTGACGTAGATATCGATCGCCTCGCCGACCTTTCGGTCCAGCTCCAGGACACTGCCCTGGCCGAGCTGCAACAGCTGGGCGACGCTCATGTTGGCCCGGCCGAGCACGGCCGAGATGTTGACCGGCACGTCGAAGACCGGCGCCAGGTCGGTGGCGGTCTTCTCGTCGTAATCGACGGGCAATTCGCTGGCCAGCGGCTGGTCAAGCGAGAATTCCTCGAGGGTCAGGTTGTCATCAGCCATGGTCAGGCTCCGGAGGAACAAGGGGTTCGGCGTGCAGGCCTTCGGCGGCCAGAGCCTCGTCCAGGGCGACCTGGATGCGGGCGGCCGCATCGACAGGGTCGAAACTTGCGCGGCCATCACCCCAGTCGAGGATGAAGGCGGCCAGGGTCATGCCGGGCTCGGCCCGGGCCTCGATGCGGCCCGAATGGCCAAGGCTGCTGGCCATGCCGTCGAGCGCGGCCTGGACCCGCTCCTGGGCCTCCGGCGCGACCTTGACCAGCAGGCGCGGGCTGGCTTCGACTTCGCGGGCCAGGGCCTCGAGCGCGGCGGTGACCGGGGCTTCGGGGTATCTGGCCAGGGCGCTGTCGGCGATCTTGCGGGCGGCCGCCATGCTGAGGTGGGCCGTATCGGAGCGATGCGTGTGAGCGACCTGGGCCAGGGCGCCAAGGCCCTGGCGGGCGGCGTCGGCGATGCGGTCCATGGCCCGGGCCAGTTCCATCTCGGCGGCGGCCATGGCCGAGCGCTCGCCCTCGGCATAGGACGCGGCGCGGATGGCTTCGACTTCCTCCGGCGTGAAGCTGCGCTTGGCGCGCGGCGGCTGATAGGCGACCGCGCCGGCGTCGTCGAACTCGGTGTCGAAGGTGAAGGGGCGGTGGCCCGAAGAGGCGTACGGGGCGGTCATCAGTAGATCAGCTCATCGTCGCCGCCGGCCCCGGCCAGCATGATCTCGCCCTTCGCGGCGAGGTCCTTGGCCACCTGGACCATCGCCATCTGGGCCTGATCCACATCCTTCAGGCGCACCGGGCCCATGCCCTCCATGTCCTCGCGCATGATCTTGGCGGCGCGCTCGGACATGTTGGAGAAGAACATTTCCCGCAGGGCGTCGGACGAGCCCTTAAGGGCCAGGCCCAGCTGATCTTTCTCGACCGCCCGCAGCAGGGTCTGAACCCCGCCTGGATCGAGCTTGGAAAGGTCCTCGAAGACGAACATCAGGGCCCGGATGCGCTCGGCCGCCTCGCGGTTGCGCTCTTCCAGTGCGGCGATGAAACGGCCTTCGGTCTGGCGGTCGAAATTGTTGAAGATGTCCGCCATCAGTTCATGGCTGTCGCGCTTGGAGGTGCGCGCCAGGTTGGACATGAACTCGACGCGCAGGGTCTGCTCGATCTTGTCGAGGATCTCGCGCTGCACCGGCTCCATGCGCAGCATGCGCTGGACGCATTCGAGAGCGAAATCCTCGGGCAGGCAGGTGAGAACGCGTGAGGCGTGGTCGGCCTTGATCTTGGACAGCACCACCGCGACGGTCTGCGGGTACTCATTCTTCAGATAGTTGGCGAGCACCGCCTCGTTCACGTTGCCCAGCTTGTCCCACATGGTGCGACCCGCCGGACCGCGGATCTCCTCCATCAGACTGTCGACCTTCTCGGGCGGCATGAAGGAGGCAAGCAGGCGCTGGGTCTGCTCGAAGCTGCCCATGATGGCGCCGGACGCGCTCATCCCGGAAACGAACTCGACGAGCAGTTCCTCGACGACGCTGGCCGCGACGGTGCCGAGACTGGCCATGGCCTGGGAGATCTCCTTGATCTCCTCCTCGTCCAGCTGTTCCCAGATGTGGGTGTGGTCCTCGCCGAGGGCGAGCATGACCACGGCCGCCTTCTCCGGACCGTTCAGACGGCTGGCGTCGTTGATCGACTTGCTTTTGGCGGCCCGGCTCATGCGGTCTCATGCAGCCAGCTGCGGAGGATCGAGACCGACTCCTCCGGATGACTATCGACGAACTCGCTGACCCGCTTGACGCTGCTGGCCTTCACCTGGCCCTCGATGCGGGCGATGTCGATACGCTGGTCCATATCGCTGGGCGGCAGAGCCAGCATCTCACCGGTATGGGGATCGACCTGCATCTGGATCTGCTGGGCCTGGCCGGGGGTCAGGTTGCCGCCACCGGCCCCGGCCAGCATCGGCATCGCTCCGCCGCCCGGGGGTTGGTTGAGGCTCTTGAGCAGCGGCCGCAGGCCGAAGAACAGCAGCAGCATGACCACAATGGCGCCCGCGCCCAGTTCGGCGAACCGCAGCAGGTCGTTCTTGGTGAAGTCGAACATGCCGTCCTTGCCGTCGCTGGCCAGGGCCTCGTCGCGGGCAAAGGGAACGTTGATGACCTTGACGACGTCGCCCCGGCCCTCGTTGAAGCCCACAGCGGCCCGCACCAGTTCGTTCAGCTTGGCCATCTCCGCCTCGGTGCGGGGCGTGTAAGGGCCGGCCTTGCCGTTGGCGCCGGGACCGGTGACGCCGTCGACGGCGACGGCGACGCTGAGCTTCTGCACCGTGCCGGGGGCGACGACCTCGGTCCGGGTGGTCTCCGAGATCTCGTAGTTGGTGACCGTCGAGGCGCCCTTGGTGGTGTTCTTGTTGGTCGGCAGGAAGGCGGGATCGCCGCCGCCGCCGGGGATGTTGCCCGACGCCGTGACAGCGTCGTTGTTGGAGGACGAGCCCTCTTCGCTGGCCTCTTCATTGGTCTGTTCGGAACGGATGACCTGGCCGTCCGGGTCATAGGTCTTCTTCTGCTCGGTGACCTGGGCCATGTCGATCTCGGCAGAGACTTCGACCCGGGCCTTGCCGGCCCCGACCACGCCCTCGACCTGCTGGCGGATTCGCTCGGCCAGGTCGCGCTCGATCTGCGCCTTGCGGTCGTCGGCGATGGCCCCCATCGCCCCGCCCTGTCCCAGGGTCGCCAGCGACTTGCCGTCCTTGATGTCGGTTACGGCGACGTTTTCGGGCTTGAGACCCCCGACGGCGGCGGCGACGAAATTCTGGATCGCCAGCACCTGGTCCTGGCCGGGCTTGCGCCCGGCAACGCCGATGGACACAGCCGCCGTGGGATTGCCGGCCTCTTCCTCGAACAGCTGCCGCTTGGGAATGTTGAGCAGCACCCGGACGTCGGTGACGCCATGCCAGCCCTTGATGGTCCGCTGCAGCTCGCCTTCCAGGGCGCGCTTGTTGTTGATCTGCTGGACGAAGTCGGTTTGACCCAGGGCGGAGGTCTGGTCAAAGATTTCGTAGCCGACCGAGCCGGAGGTCACCAGACCCTTGCCGGCCACCAGCAGGCGGGTGGAGGCGACCTTGTCGCGGTCGACCATGATGGTCGAACCGTCACCCTTGGCCTCGTACTTGATACCGGCCTGGTCCAGGGCAGCGGTGACTTCCGACGCCTCTTTGAGGTCAAGGTTGGAATAGAGCAGCGCCTTGGGCTGGGTCATGAAGCCGCTGGTCAGGGCGATGATCGCCGCCAGCAGGCCGACCCCGACGCCGGCCATGACCAGCAGCCTGACCAGCCCCGCACCCTTAAACGCGCCTAGAAACCGATCCACCTGGGTTTCCCGCCCCCGAAACGAAACCAACGCCCGCTTCTGCCGGGTTTGCTAGGCAGGATTTACCGGGTGGATGGTAAACGGGGCTTTAAGAGACTTGGTAAGGAGCCGCGATCTGGCGTCGCAGGGTGAACTCAGCATTTGCTGGGTTTACGCCTTATCGAGAGGCTCGCCGCATTTACCACATTTGGCGGCGGGCCATGGCATCTGGACCTTCCAGTCGCCAACGTACCAATAGGCCATCGAGGCGCCGCAGCCGGGGCAGCAGAAAGCCTCGTTGATTCCCCACTGGACCAAGCCGCAGATCGCGATGCCGGCGCCATAGGTCAACAGGCTCGTCCACGATCCCAGAAGGTGATGGGAGAGCAATAGCCAAGCCAGTGCGACCGCAAGATTGATCGCGATGGCAAGCATGTAGGTCGCGCGCGGGCTCAAGTACCACTCTCAGGAGGTCGTTGCCTGGATGGTGCAGCGCCCGCCGCAGCGACGCCAGTGTCCGGCGCCCGAAAAGGCAACGGCCGCGCTCCTTTCGGAGCGCGGCCGCCTTACTCGCCGAGCCAATAAGGGGGGGCGAACGGCTCAGCGATACTGTTGAAGGCGGGTGGTGCGCAGGCCCGCCAGGCCGTGCCGGTCGATCGACTGCTGCCAGTTGAGGAATTCCTCGTTGGTCAGCCGATACCGGTCACAGGCGTCGTCGAGGGTGAGAAGCCCACCACGAACCGCCGCCACGACCTCCGCCTTGCGGCGGATCACCCACCGCTCGGTGTTGGGGGGCGGCAGGTCGGACAGCGTCAGGGGCGCGCCGGTCGGACCGATCACGTACTTCTCGCCCTTGCTGTTGACCCGCTGCTGCTGCTGCTGAAGCATGGTTCTACGCCTCTCCTGGACATCACTGTTGAGGGAGACCATAGCGCTCACGCGATAACACCCCGTGAATCGGTCTAGTAAAGATACAAGTAACCACGGATTGCCCCCGCTTTAACGCATTGTTTCAACTTGAGACAACGGCGTTAACCGCCGTTAGTCTATTGGTTAATTATCTCTTGATGCTGAGCAGCTCTTCCAGCATCTGATCGGCCGTCGAAATGATCTTTGACGAAGCCGAATAGGCCCGCTGGGTGATGATCAGGCCGGTGAACTCGCTGGAGAGGTCGACAGTCGAGGCCTCGAGGGTCGAGGGCGCGATCGCCCCCGCGCCGCCGGTGCCGGCCGCTTTCAGGCTATAGGTGCCGCTCTCCATCGTCACGCGATAGGCATTGCCGTTGGTGGCCTTGAGGCCATCGGGGTTGGCGAAGGTGGCGATGGCCACCTGGGCGATCTGGCGGCTGATGCCGTTGTCGAAGATGGCCGTGACGAAGCCGTCCTCGTCGATCTCGACATTGGTGAGGTTGCCGAAGGCCGTGCCGTTGGTGTTGACCGCCTGGACGATCGACTGGCTGTCGTATTGCGTCAGGCCCCCGGCGCCGCCGGCGATGTCGATGCGAATCTCCTGGTCGTCGATGCCCAGGCCTGTGGCCCAGTTGGCCTCTCCGGCGCCGGGCGCGGCGTCGGCCGAGGCGCCGAAGGTCAGGACCGGGTCGTCGGCGTCCAGCAGGGTGGTGGCGGCGCTATCCAGACGACCGTCAGGCGCGAAAGCGACGATGCCGGTCTTCAACTGGCCGTTGCTGAGGCCGGCGCCGGTGATGACGTCGCTGGCCGGCACGGCCCGGATCTCGGCAAACCACTGGTTCGGTACGTTGCTCTTTAGAAAGTCGATCTGCAGGGTCCGCTTGCCGCCCTTGGAGTCTGACGCAGGGATCTGGATCGAGAAGTCAGGCTTGATCCCTGTGCCCAGTTCGGCGTCGTACATGGCCATCGAGTTGGTCGAGGCGTTGTAGGCGCCGAGTTCGGCCGAGACGGCCTGGCTGGATTTCAGGTTGGCGCTCATCGCCACGCGGGTGGTCGGCTCGGCGGCGCCGCCGACGTTAGAGACATTGATCGAGCTGAGGCGCGACAGGTCCGAAGGGTCGGTGGTGATGATGCCCTGGTCGTCGACCAGCCAGCCCTGCAGATAGAGACCAGCCTCGTTTTTCAGATAGCCGAGGTTGTCGAGCTGGAACGAGCCGGCGCGGGTGAAGGCGCGGGCGTCGCTGGACTGCAGGTCTTCGGGCTTCTCGGTGACCACGAAGAATCCGGATCCGCTGATCGCCAGGTCCGTGGTGTTGGACGTGGACTGCGGCAGACCCTGTTGCGTCACATACTGACGCGTCTGGGCGGAGACACCGCCGGCGGCATAGGTGGCGTTGCGGGTGTTGCCGGAAACCAGGGTCTGGAAGTTGGCCTGGCTACGCTTGTAGCCGACCGTGTTGACGTTGGAGATGTTGTCGGAAATCGCGGCGAGGGCCGACGAGTTCGCGACCAGACCAGACACCCCGGCGAGCATGGCGCTGTTGATGCTCATTGGTTTCTTATCCTTGCCTAAGCGGAAATGGGTTCACTTGGGCGCGTTTTGCGTTTGCGGAGCGTTCCGCTGCGGAGCCATTCGGGCTCCACTTTGTTCGGGTCGTCGTCAGATCGTGTTGCTCACGGCCGTGACGGCGCTGATCGGCACCCTGGTCTTGCCGATCGTGACGATGTTTGTGCCGTCCACTGACTGCACGGCCGTGGCCACGCCGGTCAGGGTCTGGATGGCGGAGAACTTGGTTCCGGACGAGTCGGTCGGCGTGATGCGCAGGCCGTAGTCGCCATCGGCGAGCTGGGTCCCGAGGTTGGTCTTGCCGTCCCATTCGAAGCTGTGGTTGCCGGCGGCCGTGGCGGTCAGCACCTGGCTGGCGACGATATTGCCCTTGGCGTCGAGGACATCCAGCTGAACGCTGTTGGCGCCGCGCGGCAGGTTGTAGGCCCAGGTCGCCTTGCCGTCCTGCAGAGAGGCGGCGCCGGTGGTGGCGGTCACCGTCTTGCCGATCAGGTTGACCGAGTCGGCCAGCCCCCCGTCGCTCATGCCGACCAGGGCGGCCAGCAAATCGTTGGTCAGGAGCTGCTGCTCGACCCCGGTCATCTGGACGATCTGTTGCGTGAACTGGCTCGAGTCCATCGGCGACAGCGGGTCCTGGTTCTTCAGCTGTGTGGTCAGCAGGCTCAGGAAGGTCTCGGTGCTGTCAGCCAGTCGCCCGCGGCTGTCGCTGATCTTGTCGAGAACACTTGTGCCAGAGGAAACGGCGTCGACCATGGTGTGGGTCCTAGATCAGCAGGTCCAGGCCACGGCGGGCCTGGTAACGGGTGGGGGTGGCGGCCAGTTCTTCGTCGAGGGCCCCCTGGGCCCGGGCGAAGGCCTTGCCGGCCTGTTCGGTGCGGTCCGACTGGCCGTCGGTGGCCTGTTGCTGCCGGCGTTCGCCGTTGAAATCGAAGCTCAGGGCGCCCTCGGCCAGGTTGAAGCCGGCCTGTTCCAGCGCCGAGCGCAGTTCCTGGGCCCGGCCGCGCAGTTCACTGAGGCCCACGGCGTTATCAAAGCCGAGCTGGGCGGTAAGTTTGCCGTCCGCGCCGATCTCGACGCTGACGTCGACCTTGCCGAGGCCATGCGGATCGAGTTGCAGGTCGAACCGGGTCGCCTGGCCCTCAAGCTTGTCGAGGATGCCGGCGGCCAGTTTGGCCACCGTCTCCGGCGCGCCGCGTACCTGGGCGGCGAAGGCCGTGGCCCCGGCCGCGACTGCCTCGAGCCTGGCGGTGATGGCCTGGGCCGTGGCGTCGGCGGTGCGGGCCGGCGTGTCGGGCGCTTCGGCTTCACGGGCGACCAGTTCGACCGGCGCGAGTTCGTCATCGCCGGACAGAAGGGTTTCCTTGACGTCGGCCACCGACGTCGCGGTCGGCCCGGCCTCGGCGGCCTGGACCTTCGCGGCCTTGGCATCGCCCGCCGACGAGACCTTGCGCGTCGGTGTCGCCGGCTTGGTCTCGACCGGCGGGGTCATGACAGTCGGGACCGCGACCGTTTCAGCCATGGCCGAGGCCGGTTCATTCGCCGATTGCAGCATGGCCTGGGCCGCGGCGACCGCGATGGCCGGGTCCTCCGCCGGAAACGTCGGAGCCGGTACCGGCAGAGGCTGCTGGCCGCTCACCGGCTCGCGGCGCTGCAGGAGGGCCGGATCGACCTTTTCGGGCGCCTGGCGCGCCAGCAAGGTGTCGAGGCCGGTCGCTTCCGTTGTCGCCGCTTCGGTCGAGACGCCTGCCGTCGCCACACTGATCGCTGCCTTGATGGTCCGGGACCCGCCGCCGGTCATCGGCTCTTCGGCGCCTTGTCTGATCGGCGACTGGCTCAGCGACTGGGTCAGCCAGCCCGCGGCGCCGGACTGGCCGAGCAGGGCCGCAAGGTCGCCGGTCTCGGACTGGGTTTCGGTTTCGGCCGCCGGGTCCAGGCCTTCACCGGGTTTCCCGTCGGCGCCGCCCTGCAACATCGCCAGAATGGCTTCGAAGCCCCCCACGGCCCCGCCCACGGTATCGCCCATGGCCAGGCTGGCAGCCGGCTGGACAAAAGAGGCGATGATGGCGGCGGGCGCGGTCATGGCGCTGTGGCGACCCTGGACAGGAGGAAGTTTGGCGGCGCCTGCTGCGCCCGGCTCATTCGGCCTTCCCCAAGCAACCGCCGGGCCAACTGGTGAGAACCTTGTTTTTGTTGACCTTTCCTCAGATCTTCGGGGCGCCATCGATATCTGCTGTGGCGAATCTTGCCGGGCTTGCCCGGTCGAAAAGGACCGGGTGCGGAACGCCGGACCAGTTGGCGCCGTCCTTGCGCAACCCTTTCCGAGCATTCCCGGCGCTTCAGAAGGAAGCCCAATAAAATCAAAGCCTTGGTCTAGACCCTATACGCGCGGGCCCGCTCCCGCCCGGCAGAAACCGCCGGTTCGCGTCAGGTCTTGCCGGGCAGGAGTTGCGAAGGGCCATGTCCCTCAACAGCATCATGTCCTCGGCCACCACCGGCCTGATGGCGGCCCAGACCGGCCTGCGGGCCGTCTCGGACAACATCGCCAACGTCAACACCACCGGCTACGTCCGCAAGCTGGTCAACCAGCAGCCGTTGATCAGCGCCGGCCTGGGCGTCGGGGTCGATGTCGCCAAGGTGGTCCTGGCCAGCGACAAGTTCCTGCAGAGCGCCGCCCTGAAGGCCACGGCCAGCGCCGGCTCGTCGGGCGTCATCGCCGACATGCTGGACCGCGCCCAGGCCGAGTTTGGCGATCCCTCGACGGGGTCGAGCTTCTTCACCCGGCTGGACAACATCTATTCGGCCTTCTCGGCCGCCGTCGACGATCCCAACTCCACGGTGCGCCGCGGCACGGCGGTCAACCAGATCAGCGACTTCCTTACCGAGTCCGGCCGCATCTCGACCCAGGTCAAGAGCCTGCAGGACGAGGTCGACAGCCGCATCCAGGCCAAGGTCGAGCGGGTCAACCAGCTGCTGGCCGAAATCGACGGCCTCAACGCCGACATCACCCGCAGCACGGTGATCAGCGGCGACGCCACCGGGTCCGAGAACCTGCAGATCCAGCGCATCAACGAGCTGTCCTCGCTGATCGACGTCAACATCCAGTCGCGCGCCCAGGGCGGCGTTGTGGTGCGGGCCTCCGATGGCCTGCCGCTGGCCGGTCAGGGCGGCGCAGCCACGTTGAGCTTCGTGCGCACGGCGGGCGCGGCCGGCGAGATCAATGTCACCATGGCCGGCGCCTCGGGCCCGACCTCGATGCGGGCCCGGCTGACCGGCGGCGAGATCGCGGGCCTTCTGCAACTGCGCGACACCGACCTTCCGGCCATCAGCGCCGAGCTGGGCGAATTCGTCTCGCGCGCGGTGGATGAACTGAACCGCGCCCACAACGCCTCGGCCAGCGTGCCGCCGCCGACCACGATGACCGGCCGCAACACCGGCCTGGACCTGCCCACGGCGCTCGGCGGCTTCACCGGCCAGACCTCGCTGGCGGTGGTGTCGGCGACCGGAACCCTGCAGCGCCAGATCGACATCGACTTCACCGCCGGCACAATGAGCGTCGACGGCGGCCCGACCAGCGCCTTCACCCCGGCCACCTTCCTGACCAGCCTGAACACCGCCATGGGCGCCTTTGGCTCGGCCAGCTTCTCGGACGGGGCCCTCAGCCTGTCGGCGACCGGGACCAACGGCCTGGCCTTCGCCGAAAACAGCGCAAGCCCCTCGTCCAAGACCGGCAAGACCTTCTCCCACTTTTTCGGGCTCAACGACCTGGTCAGCAGCACCGGCTTCTCCAACTACGAGACCGGACTGCGCACCACCGATCCCCACGGCTTCACGGCCGGAGACGAGATCACCCTGCGCATCGCCGCCGCCGACGGAGCCCGCATCCGCGACATCAAGGTCGCCGTGCCGGCCGGCGGCACGATGCAGGACCTGCTCAATTCGCTGAACGACAACACCACGGGCGTCGGCACCTATGGCCAGTTCGGTCTCGACGCCAACGGCCAGATGAGCTTTTCCCCCGGGGCCGCCGGCTACAAGATGACCGTGGTCAGCGACAACACCGAACGGGGTACGGGCGGCCCCTCGATCACCGAACTGTTCGGTGTCGGCGAGGCCCAGCGCGGCGGCCGGGCCGAACGCTACACCCTGCGCAGCGACATCAAGGCCAATTCCTCCAAACTGGGCCTGGCCACGCTGGATCTGACCCAGGCGGCCTCGGGAAACCCGGTGCTGTCGGCCGGCGATGGACGCGGGGCGCTGCTGCTGGCCCAGTCGGGCTCGGTCAACAGCCGCTTCGACGCCGTCGGCACCCTGAGCAGCGTCTCGATGAGCGTCACCCGCTACGGCGCCGAACTGGCCGGCTCCATCGGCCGGCGGGCGGACTCGGCGGTCTCCAGACAGGAAAGCGCCCAGGCGG
>JBILYE010000021.1:0-24516 GCA_044377925.1 Caulobacter sp.
TCGAGCTGGCCAGGCTGCAGCCGGCGCGCAGGTCGGGGATCAGCACGGTCTTGTCCGGGCAGAGGACCTTGCTGGTCTCGGCCATGAAGTGGACGCCGGCCTGGACGATGATCCTGGCGTCCGAGCGGGCCGCCTCGCGGGCCAGGCCCAGGCTGTCGCCGACATAGTCGCCGACCCCGTGGAAGATCTCGGGCGTCATGTAGTTGTGGGCCAGGATGACCGCGTTCTTCTCCCGCTTGAGGCGGTTGATCTGGGCGATCAGGGGCGCGTGGACGCGCCATTCCAGGGGTGTGACCTGGTCCTTGACCTTGTCCCACGCGGGAGCGGTCAGGGCTTCCACCTCGGGGGTGAACTCGACGTCATAGGCCATCTGCGCACTCCTTTTGCTCAACATGAGCATTACTGGCGCCTGTAAAAGGCCGGGCGGTAGAAGCGCCGGCCATTCCGTTCCGTCACCTTTTGCTGAAAGTGAGCATAAGTGACAGGACACATATAGGCCTGTGACAATCTGCGCACAAGGGGAATCGTCAGGGGACGGTGGGGGTGGGCCTCGCCGGTCTCCCCCACCGTCCGGCTAGTCGCGGCGACGCGCTTCGCGCTGGCGGCGCTTCTCGGCCTCGCGGGCCTTCTTTGCGGCCTTCTTGCGAGCCTTGTCCTCGCGGTCGAGGCGGGCGAGGCGTTGTTTCTTGCTTTCGCCGGGGATGATGGCGCTGGCCACCGCGCCGGTGGTGTTGACCGCGGCCTTGGTGACGCCGCCGACCACCGAGCCGACGATGCAGCCTGACAGCAGCAGGCCGCTGACGGCGAGGGCGAGGGGGACGAGCAGCGGGCGTTTGGTCATCGGGGGCTCCAGGTCCCCGGACGGGGCGGCGGCTATCGAAGCGGGACCCCCATTATACCTACCAGAGGAGCAAACAGGCGCCGTCTTCGGGGCGTCCCGGAAAAATCCATGTCGCTCAAGAGGTTGGAGGCGGGTTGGCGGGGGCTGACGGGAGGGGGATGAGGGGGCGACGGGTGGGGGTGCGGTGGGGATGTGGGGGAGGGCGCATGCGGCAAAGTGGGGCGCGGGGCGCCGCACGGCGCCGCATGGAAAGCGCCGCCGAGGGGCGGGGCACATACCCGAAGTTCAAATCTGCGCCAGGGCGTCGGCCGGCCGGGCGTGGGCGGCCAGGGTGTGGGCGAAGGGGTCCATGACGCTCCGTTGCCCGCCACGATGCGCCCGACACGCCGCGACGTCTTGTCACAATGATGGACGACCATAACTATGGGGCGCAAGAGAGGTTCATCATGGCCGCATCCTTCGACCCCTGCGCTTGCGTTCCGACCCTGTGTCGGCGCGACCTTCAGCGGGACGGCTGACAGCTCTTGCGATCCAACCGCCCTTCGATACCGAGGCCCTGGGCCCTAGCGGTGCTCGCCGTCGTCGCGATGGTGACCGCCGCCTGCGCCAGCGATTACCGGGTGCGTGAGGGGACGGGGCGCGAGCGCGGTCTTTCCGCCCTGACGCGCGGCTATGGCGAGATCGCCTTTCGCCGGCTGACCGCCGACATGGACCCGGCGATGATGGCCCTGGCCAGGCGGCATGACGGGGTGGCCAGCACCGATTTCTGGGGCCGCACGCCGGGCTGGGAGAGCTTCAACCTGTCCCGGCTGCCGGTGCTGGACGTCGGCGCCATCAGCGAGGACGACGCGCGGCTGATCAACGCCATGCAGCTGGCCTCGGCCGAGCCGCCGCCGCCTGCCAAGCCCTTCATCCTCAAAGCCAGTGGAGAGGACCGGGCGGCGGCAATTCGCTGCCTGACCCAGGCCATCTACTACGAGGCCGCCGTCGAGCCGCTGGAGGGCCAGCGGGCGGTGGCCCAGACGGTGCTCAACCGGGTGCGCCATCCGGGCTATCCCAAGAGTGTCTGCGGGGTGGTCTACCAGGGCGCGCTGCGCACGACCGGCTGCCAGTTCAGTTTCACCTGCGACGGGTCTCTGGCGCGGGTTCCAAACCCGGTGATCTGGAGCCGGGCCGAGCGGCTGGCCATCGATGCCCTGGGCGGCCATGTCGAAAGAGCGGTGGGGACGGCGACCCACTATCACGCCGACTATGTGTCGCCCTACTGGGCGCCGACCCTCTACAAGATCGTCCAGATCGGGCGGCATATCTTCTACCGCTGGACCGGGCCCTGGGGCCTGCCCCCGGCCTTCAAAGGCAAGTACGCCGGCGGCGAGGCCAACCTGACGGCGGCGGTGCTGCAGGGGCTGGACTCCCGTATCCAGGGCGAGGGGCTGGCGCCCGACAGCATCGCCGGCTTCATCTCCAACCTGGCCCCGGCAACGACCCGCACGGTGGTGTTGTCGGTCGACGGGGTCGACCAGTCCTACACGGTGGCCGCGCCGCCTCCGGGCCAGGAGATGGTTCCGATGCCCGGGGTGCTGACGCCGGCCCGGCGGGCGCCGACGCCGGAAGAGGTGGCCGATATCAACGCCAGGCTGAAGACGATGGAGGAAGACCCGGACGCGCCGATGGCGACGGCGCCGAGGCCGCAGCCGCCGGCGAAGGCGGATCCCGGGGCGGCGCAGGCGGGGGACCTGCCGATCGGGCGGCGGCCGGAGTGATTCGCTCTCCGCCCCCGCGAGGGGGCGGGCGCGCGTGATTTGGGGCGGCCCTTCTTTTCCTTCTCCCATAGGGAGAAGGGGGGACCCGCGCTGCGTAGCCTTGGCGAAGCAGGGTGGGGGGATGAGGGGTTAGGGACGGTTCAGGGTTCGCTGTACACAACCGGACACAGCGTAACCCCTCACCCTCCCACCCTGCTGCGCTGAAGCTACGCAGGGCGGGCCCCTCCCTCTCCCTTTGGGAGAGGGGTCTTGAATGGGTTCCCCTCTCGAATTCGTGGGAGCGATTAAAGGCCGAAGGCCTTGGCGTACCGAATTATCACCGGCTCTGCCAATGACCCCGGGACCAGTTCCAACGCCATGAAGCTCGGCCCCCGGAACGGCGATTTCACGGTCTTCGCCAGGTCGGCGCTGTAGCCGACGCGGGGGTAGTAGGCGGGGTGGCCCAGCACGATCACCGCCTCGATGCCGGCGGTCGCCAGACGGCGGTGGCCCTCGTGCATCAGGGCCGTGCCAAGGCCGTCCTTCTGGCGGCCGGGCTGCACCGACAGGGGGGCGAGGGCGGCCAGGCGGCGTCCATTGTCGGTGGCGAGGGGACTGAACAGGAGGTGGCCGACGATCGCGCCGTCTTCCACCGCCACCAGCTCCAGCAGGGCGTCGCCGTCGGCGCGCAGGGCGTCCACGAGGTTCGCCTCGTCCGGCTGCCCGAACGCCGCCGCGACCACCGCGTGGACGGCGCCGTGGTCCGCAGAGTCGGCGGCGCGGATCAGGTTGCTTTCCTCAATGGGCATTGGCCCACGTCCGCCGCCAGCATTCGAAACAGCAGTCTTGAATTACCAGCGTGGATCCAGGCCTCTCGCGGTGTGGCGCACCGGCTCGAACCATCCACCAGCGCCGCTTGATGGGTCACAAGCACCGCGTCCGCGCTGGTCAGGCCGTCACACAGGGCCCGCTGATCGCCCTTCTTCCGGTGCGTCGCCATCGTCGCCTTGAGGATTTCCGCGGCCTGCTTCAACGGTTGGCTACAAACCTCTTTGTCGCCTCCGGCCTTTGAGACTGGCGCGGGCGCCTGGCTCGATGGATCGACGGCCCGGCAGCTCGCCAGATCGAGCCGATAGCGCGCGCCGTCCTTCTGGTAGATATCGGTGGGACCGAGCATGGTCTCCACGCCCTGAAATTCAAGCAACGCCAGCGCCCGCCAAGCCATGACGCGATCATAGCCCTCCGGAGGCTTCGATCCCTCTCGGGTCGGCGGTGACCCAGCCAAGCTGATGGCCTGCGCTTCGGCGGCTGCGCACTCGGCAGCAGTCGGTGGGGAGTCGGCGGTGGCCGGGGTCAGGCAGAGAACCGAGCCGGCCAGGGCGATGGCGAACACCCTCACCATGTGCCGATTTTGTCGGCCTGCTTGTTGCTGATCGGCTGGTGGGCGGCTTCGTGGTCCTGTTCGGCGAGGAAGCGCACGGCCTCAAGCGCGGCCATGCAGCCCATGCCGGCGGCGGTGACCGCCTGGCGGTAGATATCGTCGGTGACATCGCCGGCCGCGTAGACGCCGGGGATGGCGGTCGAGGCGGTGCCCGGCTGGACCTTCAGGTAGCTGCCCGAATGCATCTCCAACTGGCCGGCGAAGAGTTCGGAGGAGGGGGCGTGGCCGATGGCGATGAAGACGCCGTCGGCGGCCAGATCGCGGGTCTCGCCGGTCTTCACCGACTTGAGGCGGACGCCGGTGACGCCCATGGGATCGGTGTCGCCGGTCACCTCGTCGATGACATGGTCCCAGACCACCTCGATCTTCGGATGGGCGAACAGGCGTTCCTGCAGGATCTTCTCGGCCCGCAGTTCATCCTTGCGGTGAACGAGGGTGACCTTTGAGGCGAAGTTGGTGAGGAACAGGGCCTCCTCGACGGCGGTGTTGCCGCCGCCGACCACGATGACCGCCTTGTTGCGATAGAAGAAGCCGTCGCAGGTGGCGCAGGCGCTGACGCCGAAGCCCTGGTATTTCGCCTCGCTTTCGATGCCCAGCCACTTGGCCTGCGCGCCGGTGGCGATGATCAGGGTCTCTGCCAGCCATTCCTCGCCGCTGTCGCACTTGATGTGGAAGGGGCGTCTGGAGAGGTCGGCGGACAGCACGATGTCGCTGACGAACTCGGTCCCGACATGCTCGGCCTGGGCCTTCATCTGGTCCATCAGCCAGGGGCCCTGGATGACGTCGGCGAAGCCCGGATAGTTCTCGACGTCCGTTGTGATGGTCAGCTGGCCACCGGGCTGGATGCCGGCGATCAGCACGGGCTTCAGCAGGGCGCGGGCGGCGTAGATGGCGGCAGTGTAGCCGGCGGGGCCGGAACCAATGATCAGGCAGCGTGTGGTGCGGGGTGTGGGGCTCGACATGGGGGCAGATATAGGGTCGATTCCGCTTTCGCGCGATGGGGCAGAAGGGGCTGCGGTGTCCGGACGGGTTGTCACGCTTCTGTTGTATGCGGGCCCTATCCTGACCGGGATAACGCTTGGCGTGATCTTCCGCGAGCCGGTGCTGGTCCTTCTGGGGATCATCGTCGCCGTTGCCGTGGACATCGGCCGGCGCATCGCCGCTTCCAGACAGAAAACCGCGATCAAGGGTGGCCGCTTCGTAGAAGGCCGCTGGGTCGATTTCCCGCCCGATCCGCGGTTTCGCCTTGGTGGCGGCGGCGACAATCTCGACGCGGCTCTGGTCCGCGCCGCCCTGGCGGCGGCCGAGGAGGTGGCTCCCAAGGTCAAACAGGCGCTCGAGGAGCGGGCGCGAGAAAGGAAACCATGAGCAAGGCAACAAACAAGGCCGCCTTCCTGCCCCTCTTCCTTGGGGCAGGCATCGCGGTGGGAGCCGGCATCGGGTCGGCGACGGACAATCTGGCTCTGGGGCTGGCGCTCGGCGTGGCGGTGGGCGCCGGGCTCGGCGGTGCGATGAGCATCCGCCAGAACAACAAGGACAAGAAGGACCGCTCGGGCAGCGACGGCGGCGGCGCTCACCACAGCGACAGCGACGACCGCGATGGTGGCTCGGGCGACGGTGGCGGGGATGGCGGGGGCGATGGCGGTGGCGGGGGTGACTGACAAGCCGGCGTCGAAGTGGCGAGAGGCCTGGCGGCCTCTGTTGTTCCTGCTTGTCGTCGCCATCGGCGCGGCCGGATCCGTCGCCTTCGCTGTCGGCGAGGGCCTGACACGGGAAATCGGCGGGGGCGCCATCGGGGTCAGCCTGGTGCTGATTCCCGGCGTCTTCCACATCGCCTTCCTGGCGTCGGGGTTCAGTGCCGCGTCCCGCGCCCGCAATCGGAAGCAGGGCCCGTTCGACGGCAGCAATACCCGCTACTTCGACGCCAACCACGACCAGGGTTTCGACCTCGACAGCGCTCGCCATCGCAACGACGACCGCTTCGGTCTCTGAGCCGACGGTCCTTCTGGACTTGTTAAGCCGGTCGACGGAGACTCGGCCGTCATGAGCAAGGCGCCCACCATCGAGATTGCGGGGCGGCCCATCGGGCCGGAGCATCCGCCGTTCGTCATCTGCGAGCTGTCGGGCAACCACAACGGCAGCCTCGAGCGGGCGCTGACCATGATCGACGCGGCGGCCGAGACCGGCGCCGACGCCATCAAGATTCAGACCTATACCGCCGACACCATCACCCTCGACGTCGACCGCCCGGAGTTCAGGATCAAGGGCGGGCTGTGGGACGGCCGGTCCTTGCACGAGCTCTATCGCGAGGCCCAGACGCCTTACGAATGGCACGCGGCGCTGTTCGAGCGGGCGGCAAAGCGGGGGGTGATCCTGTTTTCCAGCCCGTTCGACGAGACGGCGGTGGACCTGCTCAGCGGGCTGGATGCGCCGGCCTACAAGATCGCCAGCTTCGAGGCCGTGGACCTGCCGCTGATCCGTTATGCGGCGGCCAAGGGCAAGCCGCTGATCATCTCCACCGGCATGGCCAACGCGGCCGAGATGGCGGCGGCGCGGGATGCGGCGCTGGAGGCCGGGGCGGCCGGCGTTGTGCTGCTGCACTGTGTATCCAGCTATCCGGCCACCTTCGCCGACGCCAATGTGCGGACGGTGGCCGACATGGCGACGCGGTTCGACTGCCCCATCGGCCTGTCCGATCATACGCCGGGGACGGCGGCTTCGGTGGCGGCGGTGGCCATGGGCGCCTGCGTCATCGAAAAGCACTTCACCCTGGCCCGCTCCGACGGCGGGCCGGACGCCGCCTTCAGTCTGGAGCCCGGCGAGTTCGCCGCCCTGGTGCGCGACTGCAAGGACGGCTGGGCGGCGCTGGGCCGGGCGCATTACGACGTGCTGGGTTCCGAGAGGGCCAATATCCAGTTCCGCCGCTCGCTCTACGTCACCGCCGATGTTGCGGCGGGCGAGGTGCTGAGCCGGGCCAACGTCCGCTCGGTGCGGCCGGGGGCCGGACTGCCGCCGGGCGAGCTGGACAGTGTGCTGGGCCGGCCGGCGACGCGGGCGCTGACGCGGGGCGAGCCGCTCAGCCGGGACATGGTTGGTTGAAACTGATGGTCGACGGCCTGCTGGCCGACATCGCCCGGGCCGAGCCGGCGATGACGCCTGGCTTGCGCGACCTGCGCCGCGGCTGGTCGGCGATGCTGAAGGGCGCGTCGGCGGCCGAGGTGCTGGCCCTGGCCCATGTCTTCCATGATCGCCTGCCGCAGGCGCGGCGCTGGCTGGCCCATGAGCTGATCCGCTTCCATCGCGAAGCCTTCGCGGCCTATGGCGGGCCTGTCGCCGAGCGCATGGCCGGCGGGCTGTCCAGCTGGCAGGCGGTGGACGCCTTCGGCACGATCCTGTCGGGACCGGCCTGGGCGGCCGGGCGGATCACGGATGGTCAGGTCGAGGCCTGGTCGAACTCGGAGGATCGCTGGCTGCGCCGTCTGGCGCTGGTCTCGACGGTCAAGGCGGGGGGTGCGGCGCGAACGCTCGGCGTCTGCGAACGGCTGGTCGACGACCGCGACGACATGGTGGTCAAGGCTCTGTCCTGGGCCCTGCGGGAACTCGGCAAGCGCGACGCCGTGGCGGTCGCGGGCTTCCTTGAGGCGCACCCGGTGGCGGCGCGGGTGCGTCGGGAGGTGACGGCCAAGCTGACCACCGGGCTCAAGTCCGGTGGTCGACGCAAGGCGCCGGTTCCTTAACCGATCGCCGCTACCTTGTGGCCATGGTCGGTACTGCAAAGCAGAGGGCGATGGCCCCGTCTGACGGCAGGCGCGATGGCGCGGGCCGCCTGGGAATCCTGCCTCTGGCCATCATCACCACCCTGGTCATCGTGCTGTGCGCCGGCTTCGCCTTCCGGCAAGCGGCGACGACGATCAAGGAGGTCATCGAGGTTCGCGAACAGAAGGTCCTGACCCAGGGCATCGCCCGACGGCTGCTCCAGTTGAACGAAGATATCGCCTATGTCGCCGTCTGGAACGAGGCCTATGAGCGTTCAGCCCTGCGCTATGACCCGGTCTGGAGCCACGAGAACTACGGCGAATACTTCGCCGGTCACATGGGCCACGACCTGACCCTGATGATCGGGGCCGATGGCCAGGTGATCTATGCCTCCGAGCAGGGCAAGGCCGTGCCGGCTGCGCGGCTGGCCGGCTTCACGCGGGCGGCCGCGCCCCTGTTCGAGAAGGTCCGGGCAGAGACCGGCCGTCAGGGCGAGGCTCTGGACCGGGCGCGCTATCGCCGTGCCGAGGCCTTCGTCTCGCATGGCGGCAAGGCCTGGCTGGTCGCCGCCGGCTCCGTCGCGCCGCAGAAGGACTGGCGCGGCAAGCTGCTGACCGGTCCCGAGCCGGTCGTCGTTTCCGCCATCGAAATGGACGCCGCCTTCCTGGGCGATCTGCAGGCGGACTATGACCTTGAAGGCCTTCGCCTGCTGGCGGCTGGAGAGACGGCCCGGACCGGCGTCGTGCTGAACGACGTCAACGGCGCGCCCGTCGCCGCCCTCGGCTGGACGCCGCTGGCCCCGCGCCGGGCGGTGCTGGGCAAGGCCGGCGGCATCTTCCTGGCGGTCGGGACAACGCTGGCGCTGCTGATCACCCTGTTGATGCTGCGAATTCGCGCCGTCGCCGAAGATCTGAAGACCGCCGCCCGCGCCGCCCGCGCCGCCGACCATGCCAAGAGCGTGTTCGTGGCCAACATGAGCCACGAGATCCGCACGCCGTTGAACGCCGTGCTCGGCATGGCGCAGGTCATGGAAGGCGACGAGTTGCAGCCGCGACAGCGCGAGCGCCTGGGGCTGATCCGCGAGGCGGGTCACACCCTGCTGGGCGTCCTCAACGACGTGCTCGACCTGTCGCGCATCGAGGCCGGCCAGCTGAGCATTGCCGAAGCGCCGTTTGAACTCGAGACCCTGGCGAGGGGCGTGCTCGGCGGCTTCGACGGGCAGGCCTCGGCCAAGGGGCTGGCGCTTGATCTCGAGCTGCGTGTGGATGGCTGGTGGAAGGGCGATGCCCAGCGCATTCGCCAGATCGTCAGCAACCTGGTCTCCAACGCCGTCAAGTTCACCGAAGGCGGCGCCGTCCGGCTGGTCATCGAGACCACGGCGGAGGGCCTGCGTTTCGCGGTCGAGGATACCGGTTCCGGCATCGCCCCCGACACCCTGGCCAGCCTGTTCGCCCGCTTTGCCCAGGCCGACGCCTCGATCACCCGCCGGCATGGCGGCACGGGGCTGGGCCTGGCGATCAGCCGTGAACTGGCCGAGCTGATGGGTGGCCAACTGACCGCCACCAGCCGGCCGGGCGAAGGCAGTTGTTTCGTGCTCGAGGTTCCGCTGGCCCGGGTGGCGGCGGAGGCGCCGGCGCAGATCCCGGCCGCGCCGGTCCTGCTGGAGCGCGCCGTGCGCATCCTGGCGGCCGAGGACAACGCCGCCAACCGCCGGGTTCTGGCCACCATGCTGGAGCCGCTGGGCGCGGAGCTGACCCTGGTCGAGGACGGCCGGCAACTGGTCGAGGCCTGGTCGGTGTCCGGCGCCGACGTCATCCTGGCTGACATCCAGATGCCGGTCATGAGCGGGCTGGAGGCGGCGCGGGCGATCCGCAGCGCAGAGGCGGCCGGCGGTCTGGTCCGCACGCCGATCATCGCCCTGACCGCCGATGTGATGAGCGACCAGGTCGCCCTGTACATGGCCGCCGGCATGGACGATCACGTCGCCAAGCCGATCCAGATGGCCGCGCTGTTCGCCGCCCTGCAGGCGGCGCTGGAGCCGGCGGGCGAGCAGCAGGCCCTCGCGGGCTAGTCTCCCAGCAGGCTCAGAACCGCCTCGGCGACCCGGCGGGCGCCGTCGCCATCGCAGACGTCGGCCGCAGCCAGGGCCATGCCGGTGCGCAGGCGGTCGTCGGCCAGCAGGCGGGCGAGATCTTCCTCGAACAGTCCGGCGAAACCGGCCGCGCCGACCTCCAGGGCCATGACCGCTCCGACGCTTTCGAGGGCCCGGGCGGCGGGGCGCTGGTTGTCGGCCAGGATCAGCTGCAGGGTCGGCAGGGCCAGCACGCAGCGCTCCCAGCTGCTTGACCCGCCGCCGCCGACGGCGAGATCGGCGGCCGCCGTCAGGGCGGCCATGTCGCGGCTGTCGATGTGCAGGGTCAGTTGCGGATAGACCAGGGCCAGGGCCTGGACCTTCGACAGGCTGGGGCCGGCGGCGCCCATCACCACATCGATGGTCAGGTCGCCGGTCATGGGCAGGAGCAGCTCCAGCACCCTGGCGGTGACGCCGCCATGGTCACCGAGACCCAGCGAGACCAGCAGCCGGCGCGGCGGCGTTCCGGCCGTGCGGCGGGCGAGGGCGGCGGGGCGCAGGGCCGCGAACTCCGGCCGGACCGGGGCGTGGGCCGGGCCGAGCAGGAGCTCGGCATGGGCCGGCAGCAGGCCGACATAGTCCGCCGGCTCGCGGGCCGGGCCGCTGTCGAGCACCAGGTCGGCGCCCAGCGGACGGTCGGCGAGGTCGTCGATGACCAGCACCGGGCGGGCCCCGGCGGCGGCGCGGTGGTCGTCGGCGTCGAGGCCGTAGTGGTCGAACACGATGAGGTCGGCGCCGGCGGTCCGCACGGCGGCGACGATGCGGGGGCCTTCGGTGGAGGCGGCCCAGACGCGGTGGATGTCGGGGGCGAAGGCCTCCAGCACGGCGGTCACCGCCGGCGGGCATAGGAAGCTGACCGTCACGCCCCGGGCCTCGAGCGCCCGGGCCAGGGTCAGCGACCGCATGACATGGCCGCCGCCGACCTCCGGGCCGGCATTGCAGACGAACAGGACCCTCATGCCCGGCGGTTGCCGCCATAGGACAGCAGCTCCGGCCGGGATCGCACGAAAGCGCGGATGGCGTCCGAGGTGAAGGCGCGGTCCTTCGGATAGAGGGCGTCATAGACGGCGGCGGTGAAGGCGTAGTCGTCGGGCCGGTCGACGGTCCAGCGCACCTCGCCCTCGTCGGTCGGCTGGCTGTGGTAGGCGAGGCGGAACTGGTCCGGGCGATTGTAGATGCCCCAGGTGACGTGCTCGCGCTCTTCCTGGGTGGCGGCCAGGGCCCCGGCCTGGCGCAGGGCGGCGGCGGTCATCACCTCGACGTCGAGGCCCTTGGGAAAGGTGCGGTGCGGCGGGGTGTTGCTGGCGTAGTCGGCGCCGCTTTCCTCGAAGACGGTGATGGTCTCGTCGATGACGTCCGGATCGGCGAACGGGCAGTCGGCGGTCAGGCGCACGACGGTGTCGGCCGGGTATGCGGCGACGGCGCCGAGGAAGCGGGCCATGACGTCGTCCAGCGGGCCGCGATGGCAGTCGATGCCTTCGCGGCGGGCGGTCTTTTCGATGACGTCGTCGCCGGGGTTGGCGCTGGTGGCGACGACGATGCGATCGATCCTGCGCGAGCGGGACAGCCGCTCGATCTGCCGCACCATCATCGGCGCCCCGGCCAGCGGCATCAGCACCTTGCCCGGCAGCCGGGAGGAGCTCATGCGGGCCTGGAGGATGGCGAGGATCATGCCGGCGAGGCTAGAGCGCGTTCCGACAAGTGGGAACCGGTTATCGGATCAAACGCGCGGCAACGTTGGAGACGTGTCGCTGCGGGCGTCCATGCGGCCGAGGATTTCCCCCGCCAGCCGATCGGTCTCGCGCAGGGGCTCGTAGGTCCAGCCGTGGAAGGCGCCGCCCCAGGGGCGGGCCGCGCCCCTGGCTTCCAGTTCGTCGTGCAGGAGGCGGAACTTGAGGTGCTGGCCGTCCATCTTGACGATGAAGACCGGCTTGCCGGTGCTGGCGGCTTCGGTGGCCATGTTGGCGCTGTCCTCGGTGACGAGGATGTAGTCGGCGGCCTCGAGGAAGGCGAAGTAGGGGTTGGCGCCCTCGCCGTTCCAGATGATGCCGGGCAGGTCGGCGAGACGGGCGGCGAGCAGGTCGCGGGCCTTTTGCGGCGTGCGGCGGGAGAAGGTCATCAGCAGGCTGCCGCCCTCCTGTTCCATGGGCAGGACCAGGCTGTTGGCGATGGCGGCGGCGCGTTCCTGGGACAGGTCGAAGGCCTTGGACTTGCCGCCGACCAGCACCGCCACGCGCGGGTGGGGCAGGGGGTCGATCTGGTCGGCGAAGGCGGCGTAGTCGGCCTTCAGCCGTTCGGGGCTGAGGCGATGGGGCGAGCCGGTGATGGAGACGACGTTGTCGCCCTTGACCCGGTCATGGTTGGGCGGGGCGACGAGGTCGAAGAAGTGCAGCGGCGTGCGCGGGTCCTGGATCTGGACGACGAAGGTCTTGCCTCCGGTCCAGCGGCGCATGCGGATCGACAGGGGCAGGGTGGCGCGGCCGGCGGCGATCATCAGGTCCGGCCAAGGCGGGGCAAAATCGTTGCCGCGCAGCCAGCGCCGGGGCAGCAGGTTAAGCCACCAGGGCAGGCGGCCGATCTGGCCGGCCCAGGCGATGCGTTTGACGACGACCTGGGCATTGCGCTGGCGGGCCACGGCGTCGGCCAGGCCGACGGCCTGGGCCTCGATGCCGGCGCGACCGTCGGACACCGCCCAGATGACGATCGGCGGCGGTCCGGATTTCTTCGCGCGCGGCGGTTTGCTCATGGGGCGACCTTCAAGACCTGATCGACCGTTTAGGCAAGCAGAAGGGCGGCCGTGAGACCGCCCTGCCTAACTTCAATGGCGATCCGTGGACCTAGAGCCACTCGACCTTGAGGATTTCGTAGGCCTTGACGCCGCCGGGGGTGTTGACCTCGACCACGTCGCCCATTTCCTTGCCGATCATCGCGCGGGCGATGGGCGAGGTAATGGAAACGCGGCCCCCCCTCACATCGGCCTCATGTTCGCCGACGATCTGGTAGCGGGCCTCTTCCTCGGTGTCCTCGTCGACCACGCTGACCGTGGCGCCGAACTTGATCTGCGTGCCGGACAGCTTGGAGACGTCGATGACCTGGGCGCGGGCGATCTTGTCCTCGATCTCGGCGATACGGCCTTCGATCCAGCCCTGACGCTCCTTGGCGGCATGGTACTCGGCGTTTTCGCTGAGATCGCCATGCTCCCGCGCTTCGGAGATCGCGGCGATAACGGCCGGACGCTCCAAAGTCTTCAAACGCTTCAGTTCCTCGTCGAGGGCGCTATAGCCCCCGGCGGTCATCGGTACCTTTTCCATATGGGAAATGTCGCTCGGTTCGCCCTGGGAGGAATGTATGAAACTAGAAAAGCCGGCCGCGGGCGGAAGCGTCCGGGGGCGTCGAAACTAGTCGCGGGGGGCGGGAAAAGCAAGGGCGATGCTGCGGCGCCGCATTTGCCGGTCTCTGTGCGGCTTCCACATGGTCGCGCGTTGGACCCGATAACCGGCTTCCTCTTATCGGAACGCGCTTCAGCGCGGCGCTTCCTGTAGCCGCAGTCGCTGGCCGACGAGCTTCGAGCCGGCCTTGGACAGATGCCCCTCGTCCCACTGCATCGGCGCGCCGTCGGGCGTGGTCGCCTGGCAGACATTGTTCGGGCAGATGGCCTGCATGATCGACAGATAGGGAACCCCGGCCCGGCGGGCGACGGCGGCCATGTCGGCGTCGACCTGGTCGCGCTCGTGCTTGCGACGGCGGGCCGGCAGGTCCGGCTGGCCCAGGTGTTCGGCCAGGGCGAGCAGGCGCGGCACGCTCTGTTCATAGTGCGGGGCCGGGCCGATCAGCACGACGTCGATCTGCCTGGCCTTGAACCAGGCCAGGGTGTCGGCGACGGCCGCCTCGTCGTCGGTCCACCACAGCCCGGCCAGGTAGACGCGATCGGGCCGGGTTCTGACCAGCAGGTCGCTGTAGAGGTGGTTGGCCATGCGGCGGCACTGGGCGGTCGCATCGTGAGCCGGCTTGAGGGTCATGCGGCAGCTGGAGACGGTGGCCTGGAGCAGCTCCGCCTCGGGATGGACCTGGCTCAGGCCGTACCAGAGATGGTTGGCATGGCTGTCGCCGATCAGCAGGTAGTTGGGCTTGCCGGGGACCGGGTCGGTGCAGGCGGCCGGCCAGGCGGTCAGATCGCCGTCCGGCATGGGCAGGCAGGCCTCCAGCCGCCGCGGCGTGCGCTCGGCGCTCCGGGCGATGGCGTGGACCTCGGGGCTGAAGCGGCCGGGCAGGCCTTTGGTGGCCAGGATCACCACGCTGGGCGCGGCGACGATCAGGGTGGCGATCAGGGCGACCAGATAGAAGCGGCCGGTCGACAGGCCGTCGCGGCGGTCGCGGATCGGCGTCTCGATCAGCTTCCAGCTGATCGTGGCCAGCACCACGGCGATGGCGAAGACGACATAGGGGGCCACCGGCCCGGCCTCGGGGCCATAGAGCATCCGCTGGAAGCTGATCAGCGGCCAGTGCCACAGATAGAGGCTGTAGGAGATGAAGCCGTAGAACCGCAGCGGCGGGATCGACAGCAGGGCGCCGGTCGGGGTGTCCTCGCCGGCGCTGAGCAGCAGCAGGGCGCCCAGGCAGGGAACGATGGCGGCGATGCCGGGCATGTTGGTGTGCGGCTGGTAGGTCGCGATCGCCCAGAGGATCAGACCCAGGCCCGCCAGGCCCGACAGCGAACGGATGCGCCGATCCTTCGGCGCCGGAATGGCGCCCATGGCCAGGAGCACGCCGAGCAGCAGCTCCCAGGCGCGGGTCATCGGCAGATAGAAGGAGGCGCTCGGATGGTTGGTCATCCAGAAGACCCCGAGCGCGAACGACGCGATGGCGATCACGCCCAGCACCGGCTTGACGGCCCTGGGGGCCCAGCGCCACAGGCCCATCATGACCAGCGGGAAGATGATGTAGAACTGCTCCTCCACCCCCAGCGACCAGGCGTGCAGCAGGGGGTGCATGTCCGCCGGGGCGGCGAAGTAGTCGATGGTCTGCCAGAACCAGATGTTGGCGGCGAAGCCGAGCGTCGCCAGGCTGGAGCCGGCGTACTTGACCAGCTCGTCGGGGAACATGTGGAAACAGGCGAGGGCCGTCGCGCCGGCGATCATGGCCAGCACGGCCGGCAACAGGCGCCGCGTGCGCCGCTCCCAGAAGTCGATCAGCGAGAACTGGCCGGCTGCCTGGCGCCGCATGACGACGCCGGCGATGACGTAGCCGGAAACGACGAAGAAGACATCGACGCCGACAAAGCCGCCCGGCGCCAACTGCAGGCCCAAATGCCCCGCGAACACCGCCAGGACGGCCAGGCCCCGCAGGCCGTCGATGTCAGTGCGGTGTTGCAACGCTGCGCCCCAGGGAAGGGCCGGCTTGAAGCACTGTCGGCCGCCGGGGGCAAGCCGTCTGTGGCTATCTTGGAACAGTCCAACCCGCCCGCTAGGGTCGGACGATGGGAGGATGGCCATGATCGGAGCGACCATCGAGACGCCCGTGCTGCGGACAGCGCGCCTGGTGTTGCGGCCGCTGGCCCTGAGCGACGCCCCGGTCGTGCAGCGCCGGTTTCCACGCTGGGAGATCGTCGAGCATCTCGTGCGCGTTCCATGGCCCTATCCGGCCGACGGTGCGCGGACCTTCCTGGAGGGCGCGACCGAGGAAATCCGCGCCGGCTTCAAGGCCCATTGGGCGCTGATCCCGCTTGAGGGACCGGACGAGCTGATCGGCATCATCAGCCTGTGGCCAGAGCGACCGCCGGAGCGGGACCAGCGCGGCTTCTGGCTGGACCCCGACTTTCAGGGCCAGGGCCTGATGGGTGAGGCGGCTGATCGGGTGACGGACCACGCGCTTCGCACCCTGGGCTGGCCGGGTCTGTGGCTGACCAACAGCCTGGACAACCGGCGGTCCGCCCGGGTCAAGGAACGCCAGGGCGCGCGTCTGGTCGACACCGAGCCCGCAGCCTACGTGCGTGGGCCCGGGACGCGCCAGATCTGGCGGCTGGAGGCCGATGACTGGCTGGCGAGACGGCCTGACGGGCCTTAGGTCGGAGGGGCGAGGCCAGGGCTTTCGTCCGGAGCGGTCATGTCCTCGACGAACTCGTCCACCGATCTGGCGGCGAACAGCCGGCGCAGGAAGGCGATCACCTGCAGCAGCGACGAGACGAAGCCGATCGCCGAGGCGACGAACTGGAAAGCCTGCCAGGCCAGCTCGAAGGCGGCGCCGGAACTGACGGCCTCGACCATCGGGTAGAGGAGTCGGCTGATGGTGACGCGGAACTGGGCGTAGGCGCTGGAGTATTCGATGGAGCGGTCGGCGACCCAGGCCGCCGCCACCGTCGCCGAGACCGGCGACCAGAGCAGCGGCAGCAGCAGCAGGGCGGCCAGCAGGACGACGGCGACACGGGTTCCGATGGTCTCCCGCGACACGATATCCCGGATGACCACCCCGATAAGCGCCAGCGACAGCGCGCCGAGGCCGACCGGGATCAGGACGTCGGCGATGTCGACGACATCACCCCCCATGAAATAGTAGCCGACCAGGGTGACCAGCAGGGCCAGCAGGAAGGTCCCCATCCAGGCGAGGCCATACCAGCCGAGCCGGCGCTTGATCAGTGCGGTGTTCATGGCGGGCCCCCAGCCGGCGAATGGTTAACGAGCATGCCGCGTGGGCGGGGCCGCGTCCACTGCACCGGATGGCCATGGCGACACATCTTGCCTGCCCGGACGGCAGCGGCCTAAGCCATTCCCATGACTGCCCTTCCCCTCGCAGCCCTGATGATGCTGGCCAGCGGGGCGATCCATGCGGTGGTCAACGCCATCCTCAAGTCCGGCCAGGACAAGATGTCGAGCCGGGCGCTGATCGACGGCTTCTCCGGGTTCCTGATCCTCCCGGCCGTTTTCCTCGTGCCGTTGCCGCACGGGGCCTGGGGCTGGCTGGCCGCCAGCTGGATCACCCACCTGGTCTACCTGGTCTGCCTGATCAAGGCCTTCGAGCGGGCCGACATGACGGTCGCCTATCCGATCCTGCGCGGCGTGGCGCCGCTGCTGGCGGCGGTGGTGGCGGTGGCGCTGTTCGACGAGCCGATCGGGCTGTTGACGGCCTGTGGCATCGGCCTGGTTTCCGCCGGGGTGCTGACCGTGGGGCTCGGCAAGCAGGTCGACCGCCGGGCTCTTGGCTGGGCGCTGGCCACCGGGGCGACCATCGCCATCTACACCGTCATCGACGCCCAGGGCGTTCGGGCGGCGCCCAGCGCGCCCAGCTACATCGTCTGGGTGTTTCTCTCGCTCGGCTTCGGCATTGCCGCCATCTTCGCCCTCTGGCGCGGGCCGGCCTTCATTGTCTCTGCGCGGACCGAGTGGAAGGCCGGGCTGACGGCCGGGGCCCTGTCGATCCTCACCTACGGGCTGGCGCTCTGGGCCCTGCGGCTGGGCGACACGCCCCGGCTGGCGGCCTTGCGTGAAACCTCGATCCTGTTCGCGGTGCTGATCGCCGTGGTGTTCCTGAAGGAGCGGCTGACACGCGGACGGATGGTCGGGGTGGCGGCCATCGCGATGGGGGCGGGATTGCTGATCGCGGGGGGCTAGACAAGGGTCCTTCCGCGCGCTCCAAGGCGGCATGGAGATCAGCATCCGCCCCGCCGTCGCCGGCGATGAAAAGCGCCTGTCGATGGTGGCCAGGGCCACCTTCCTCGAGACCTATGCCGGTATCGTCGCCGGCGGCGACATGCTGCTGTTTGGCGAGAGCACGCATGATCCGGACAGCTATGCGGGGCTGCTGGCCGATCCCGGCATCGATCTGTTCCTGGCGGTCATGGAGCCGGGCGCGGCGCCGATCGGCTATGCCATGGTCTGCAAGCCCGACCTGCCGGTAGCCATCAGCGAGGGGGACTTGGAGCTGAAGCGGATCTACAGCCTGCACCGGTTCCACGGCACGGGGCTGGGGCTTGCGCTGATGGAGGCAGCAAAGGCGGCGGCGCGGGCCCGGGGGGCGAGGCGGCTGCTGCTCGGAGCCTATGGCGAGAACCACCGGGCCATCGCCTTCTACGGCAAGCACGGGTTTGAGCAGGTCGGGACTCGGGTCTTCCACGTCGGCGAGAACTTCTACGACGACGTGGTGCTAGCCGCCGACCTCTAGCGATTGAGGAAGGCGCAGTCGGACTCGAAGAGCGGCCCGGTCTCGCTGCGGCCCGTGCGGGCGCAGTAGGGGCTTTCCCGCTTCGAGCGCTGGGACATGGCCGCGAGCGGAATACGCACGCCGCTGGGGGTCACGAATATCAGGGAGCGCAGCGCCGCTCGTTGGCTGCCAACGCCGTCAGTCGTCAGTGTGATCTCGGCAGGCTGATCGCTGCCGTCCCGCAAGATGGCGAAATCGCAGTCACTAGCGAAGTCGCTCTCAGAGCGGCAGTAGAAGTGATAGCGGGCGCAAGCGCCGTCTACGCAGGCCTCCGAAAAAACCTTCGGGTTCACCGTTGAGAGATTGTCCGTGCCGGCAACGACCAGCGCCTTCCAGCCCTCGCCCTTGCCCTCGCCCTCGCTCTCGAGCCGGACGCCGCGCGAGGTCGTGCCGCCCCAACTCTCGGCCTTTACATCGCCGACATAGAGCGGCGGGTTTTCGCCGTTGACGGGGACGATGCAGAGAAACCCCGCATACAGGAGCTGGCGGGCCCACATCGCTCAATCCGCGAACGAGTACGGGCCGCCCTTCTCCAGCGCCACGCGATAGGCCGGCCGGGCGTGGATGGTTTCCAGGAACCGGGCGATATGGGGGCGGCCGTCCTTGACGCCGCCGCGCTGGGCGCCGGCTTCGAGGGGGAAACTCATCATGATGTCGGCGGCGCTGAACGCCTGGCCGGCGAACCAGGGAACCTGGGTCAGGACGCTTTCCCAATAGTCGAAGTGGGTCGTCAGTTGCGGGTCGATGAAGCCCTTCAGCGCTCCATTGGCGATACCCCTGACCAGGGGCCTGATCAGGGCCGGAGCGCGGTCGGGCAGGCTCATGAAGATCAGCTTGAGCAGCAGCGGCGACATGGCCGAGCCCTCGGCGTAGTGCAGCCAGTAGGTCCAGGCCAGGCGTTCCGGCGTGCCCGCCGCCGGGCGTAGCTGACCGCCGGCCTTTTCGCACAGGTACTCGATGATCGCCCCGGTCTCGGCCAGAACATAGCCGCCATCGACGACGACCGGGCTCTTGCCGAGCGGATGCACGGCCTTCAGCGAGGGCGGGGCCAGCATGGTCTTGGCGTCACGCTCGTGGTGGACGATCTCGTAGGGCAGGCCGAGTTCCTCCAGCAGCCACAGCACGCGCTGGGAGCGGGAGTTGTTGAGGTGGTGAACGATCAGCATGACGGCTTTCCCTGTGTGCGCGCCAAGCTAAAGCGACGGCGGGGGGGATCAACCTGTCATCTGCGCGGGGTCGCCATAGACACGGGTCTCGACAATGCTGTCGCCGACCCCCGACGGTGACGCGTGACGCGTTGCGACGCCACCGCCCCCAGGCATCCACCCCTGTGTTTTCCGTCAGGCGCCAGACCCTTTCAGGTTTTGATGTACCCATCAAAACCTGATCAAAAAGGTCTGGAATCAAATATTTAGAGCACGTCCGGGCGGCGGAACCGCCTACACTTCCGCCTGACGTGCTCTAGAACTCTTGCCAGTCATCGGAGGCGGCGGCCGGTCGGCCTCCGCCGGCGAAGGCTTGGATGCGGGCGCGCGCCTGCTTGAGGACAGGATTGGGCGCGGAGGCACGGTTGGCCGACGTGGCAAGAGCCGGGCGGCCGGCGGGGCGAGTCCCGGCGATCTCCCCGCCGAGGTTGAAGTGGCCGACGGCATGGCTCATGGCCGCCGATTCCTCGCGCAGGGCGTGGCTGGCGGCGGTGCTTTCCTCGACCATGGCGGCGTTCTGCTGCGTCAGCTGGTCCATCTGGTTGATGGCGGTGTTGATCTCCTGGAGGCCGGTCGCCTGTTCCTGGCTGGAGGCCGACATCTCGTTCACCAGGCTGGCGATGCGACCGACCTCGCCGGCGATGCCGTGCAGCGCCTGACCGGTGAGCGCGACGAGGCGCACGCCCTCGCCGACATGCCCGGTGGAGGCGCTGATCAGGGCCTTGATCTCCTTGGCGGCGTCGGCCGAGCGCTGGGCCAGGGCCCGCACTTCCTGGGCGACGACCGCGAAGCCGCGGCCGGCGTCGCCGGCCCGGGCGGCCTCGACCCCGGCATTGAGGGCCAGAAGGTTGGTCTGGAAGGCGATCTCGTCGATCACCCCGATGATCTGTCCGATCTGGCTTGAGGACTCGGAGATCGCGGCCATGGCCGTGGTCGCCTGTTGCACGACCTCGGCCGAGCTATTGGCTGAGCTGGTGGCGTTCTGGACCAGGCCGGCCGCCTCGCGGGAGCCTTCGGCGCTGCGGCGGACCGATGTGGTCAGCTGCTCCATGGCGGCGGCGGTCTCCTCAAGGCCGGCCGCCTGGTTTTCGGTGCGGCGCGACAGGTCGTCGGAGGCCATGGCGATCTGATCGGCGCTGGCGTTCAGCGCCCGGGCAGCCTGCAGCACGGTGGTCAGGGTCTGGCCGAGCGCTTCGACGGCGCCGTTGAAGTGGCTGCGCAGCTGCTCGTATTCCGGCGGGAAGGCGGTCTGAAGGCGAACCGACAGGTCGCGCGCGGCCAGGCGTTCGAGGCCCTGGGCGAGCGCGTTGACCACCGCCTGCTGCGCGGCCTGCGCCGCCGCCCGTTCGGCATTGCCGCGACGTTCCAGATCGGCCGTCTCGGATTGCGCCTCAGCGGCCTTCTGGCTTGCGGCTTCGGCGGCGCCAAGCGCCTGGCGGGCCTCGCTGGCGCGCAGTTCGAGACCGGCGAACAGGGCTTCAAGGTTGCGCGTGGTGGCCAGCAGAACGCCCGCCTCGGCCAGCAGGATGACGGCGTGGAGGATGACGCGGCTGAGGCTGCCTTCACCCGGGAAGACGGCGGACGGAAGGACAAAGTTCAGCAGGAGATGGTGCAGGGCGACCGTCACAGTGCCGACCGCGATGGTTCTCCAGTCGCAGAAGCCGGCCAGCACCGCCAGGGCGGCGAAGTAGGCCATGTGCATGTCGGCCTGCCAGGCGTGGTTCTGGAAGGCGGCGACCAGCAGCGAGACCTGGGCCATCATCAGCACGCCAAGCGTGGCCCGGACGGGCGCCGCCTCGGGCAGGCCGCGCCAGGCGCCGGTCGCCGCGGCGGCGGCGGCGAGGCTGGCCAGCCCCAGCATGATCCAGTCCTCGCCCAGCATCAGCCTCGAGACGATGATGACGGGCAGAAGCAACCACATCAGGCCGACCACAACGGCGGCGGTCTGGCGGCGTTGGCCATGGATGTCGAGGAAGTTCATGCGGGGGCTTTTTCGGCTGGGGCGACGCAGAACGACGCCAGGCGGGAATCGATGAGGAGAAGGGCGCCGGACTCGCGAAGGCGCCGGCCGAGGCCGGGGCGATCAGAGCGAACGACAAGGATTGTGGCGGCGCCGCCGACGGCCTGCAGCTCGCCGGCCGCGGCGGCCGAGGCAGCGGCCCGAGCCGGGCTCCACCAGGGGGGATAGACGGCGGCCATCGCATCGGGCTGACCGGGTGCGGCGGCGATGGCGCCGACACTGACGGTGCTTAGGGCCAGCACCGCCACCGGCAGGGCCCAGGCGGCGCGGACATCACGGGGACAGTGCGAAGAAGCAGTCATGCTCCAAAGCATCGCCGACTGTAGTTACCAAATCTGCAAAGGCAGACGGACAGGCGAATCAGATGCCCTGAGTTGTCCTCGAATAGTCGATGTCTACGGGTTTATGCGTAGCTCTGCAGGGGCCGGACATCCAGCGCTTCGGTCGGGGCGATGGCGATGGCCTGCGCCGCCGCGGCCGCGCCGGCGGCTGTCGTGTAGTAGGGAATCTTCATCATCAGGGCCGTGCGGCGGATCTCGAAACTGTCGGCCAGGGATTGCTTGCCCTCGGTGGTGTTGATGACCAGCTGGACCTCGCCGTTCTTCATGGCGTCGACGATGTGGGGCCGGCCCTCGAGCACCTTGCGGACGAACTCGACCTCTACACCCTGCTCCTTCAGCCAGGCGCAGGTTCCCGCCGTAGCCAGAACACGGAAGCCCGAGGCGAGCAGGGTCTTCACCGGCTCCAGGACCATGTCCTTGTCGGCGTCGCGCACCGAGACGAAGGCGCAGCCGGAGCGGGGCAGTTCGACGCCGCCGCCCAGCTGGCTCTTGGCGAAGGCGCGGGCGAAGGCGGGGGCCAGGTCGGTCTCGCCGTCGCGCTTCCAGTCGAGGCCCATGACCTCGCCGGTCGAGCGCATCTCGGGGCCGAGGATGGTGTCGACGCCGGGGAAGCGGGCGAAGGGGAAGACCGCTTCCTTGACAGCGATATGGTCAGGGACGCCCTGCACGAGGCCGAAGCTGGCCAGCGGCACGCCGGCCATCAGCTTGGCGGCGATGGCGGCGACCGGGAAGCCGACGGTCTTGGCCACGAAGGGCACCGTGCGGCTGGCGCGCGGGTTTACTTCGAGGACGTAGATGCGCGGGCTCGGGCCCAGCGGCTCCTCGATGGCGAACTGCACGTTCATCAGGCCGCGCACGTTGAGGGCCAGGGCCATCTCGGTGGTCTGACGCTTCAGCTCCTCGATGGTCTCGGGGCGCAGGGAGAAGGGGGGCAGGGAGCAGGCCGAGTCGCCCGAGTGCACGCCGGCTTCCTCGATATGCTCCATGACGCCGGCGACGAAGACCTCCTTGCCGTCGCACAGGGCGTCGACGTCGACCTCGGTGGCGCGGGACAGGTACTGGTCGATCAGCACCGGCGCGTCGCCGCTGACCTGCACGGCGGCGGCGATGTAGCGTTCCAGCTGGGCGTGGTCGTGGACGATCTCCATGCCGCGTCCACCCAGGACGTAGGACGGGCGGATGACGACCGGGAAGCCGACCTCGTCGGCGGCGGCGATGGCCTGTTCGGCGCTGCGGGCCAGGGAGTTGCGCGGCTGGGCGATGTTCAGGCGGTGCAGCAGTTGCTGGAAGCGCTCGCGGTCCTCGGCCAGGTCGATGGCGTCGGGGCTGGTGCCGAGAATGGGCACGCCGGCCTGTTCCAGCGGGTGGGCCAGCTTGAGCGGCGTCTGGCCGCCGAACTGGACGATGACGCCGAGCAGCGTGCCCTTCGATTGCTCGACGGCGATCAGCTCCAGCACGTCCTCGGCCGTCAGCGGCTCGAAGTAGAGGCGGTCGGAGGTGTCGTAGTCGGTGGAGACCGTCTCGGGGTTGCAGTTGACCATGATCGACTCGACGCCGATCTCGGCCAGCGCAAAGGCGGCGTGGCAGCAGCAGTAGTCGAACTCGATGCCCTGGCCGATGCGGTTGGGGCCGCCGCCAAGGATGATGGCCTTCTTCGCCGACGAGGGATCGGATTCGCAGTCGGGCTCCTGTCCCAGGGCGCCGGTCTCGTAGGTCGAGTACATGTAGGGCGTGGTGGCGGCGAACTCGCCGGCGCAGGTGTCGATGCGCTTGAACACCGGGCGGACGTTCAGCGCGTGACGACGGGCGCGGACCTCCATCTCGGTCATGTCGGTCAGTTTGGCCAGGCGGGCGTCGGAGAAGCCCTTGGCCTTCAGCCGGCGCAGGCCTTGCGCGGCGGGCAAGCCGCCGGCCCGGACCAGGCCCTCTTCGCGGACCAGGTCCTGGATCTGACGCAGGAACCAGGGCTCGTATGAACAGGCCTGGTTCACTTCCTCGACGGTCAGGCCGTGACGGAAGGCCTGGGCGATGACCAGCAGGCGTTCGGGGGTCGGGTTGCCAAGGGCGCGCAGGACGGCGGCGTGGGCGTTGTCCGGATCGTCGGTCCCGGGGATGTTGATTTCGTCGAGGCCGGTGAGGCCGGTCTCCAGCCCGCGCAGGGCCTTCTGCAGGCTCTCGGCGAAGGTGCGGCCGATGGCCATGACCTCACCGACCGACTTCATGCTGGTGGTCAGGTAGGGCTCGCTGCCCGGGTATTTCTCGAAGGCGAAGCGCGGGATCTTGGTGACGACATAGTCGATGCTGGGTTCGAAACTGGCCGGCATGGCGCCGCCGGTGATGTCGTTGTCCAGTTCGTCGAGGGTGTAGCCGACCGCCAGCTTGGCCGCGATCTTGGCGATCGGGAAGCCGGTGGCCTTCGAGGCCAGGGCCGAGGAGCGCGACACGCGCGGGTTCATCTCGATGACCACCATCCGGCCGTCGGCGGGATTGACCGCGAACTGCACGTTGGAGCCGCCGGTCTCGACGCCGATCTCGCGCAGCACGGCGATCGAGGCCGCCCGCATGCGCTGGTATTCCTTGTCGGTCAGGGTCAGGGCCGGGGCGACGGTGATCGAGTCACCGGTGTGGACGCCCATCGGGTCGATGTTCTCGATCGAGCAGACGATGATGCAGTTGTCCGCCTTGTCGCGGACGACCTCCATCTCATACTCTTTCCAGCCCAGCACGCTCTCCTCGATGAGGACCTCGGTGGTGGGGGAGAGGTCGAGGCCGCGCTCGACGATCTCGCGGAATTCCTCGACATTGTAGGCGATGCCGCCGCCGGTGCCGGCAAGCGTGAAGCTCGG
>JBILYE010000207.1:0-6541 GCA_044377925.1 Caulobacter sp.
CGCCTGCGGTTCCTGGTCGATGTCGGCCTCGACTACCTGAACATGTCGCGCGCCTCCGGCACCCTGTCGGGCGGCGAGAGCCAGCGCATCCGGCTGGCCAGCCAGATCGGTTCGGGCCTGACCGGCGTGTTGTACGTGCTCGACGAGCCGTCCATCGGTCTGCACCAGCGGGACAACACGCGGCTCTTGCAGTCGCTGCAGGGTCTGCGGGATCTGGGCAACAGCGTGCTGGTCGTCGAGCATGACGAGGAGGCGATCATGACCGCCGACTATGTCATCGACATGGGCCCGGCGGCCGGCATCCACGGCGGCGAGATCTGCGCCGAGGGCACGCCGCAGGACATCATGAACAGCCCGAAAAGCCTGACCGGGCAGTATCTGGTCGGCACGCGGGAGATCGAGGTGCCCGAGAAGCGCCGGCCGATCAGCAAGAAGAACGTGCTGCGCGTCGTCGGGGCGACCGGCAACAACCTGAAGGGCGTCACGGCGGA
This sequence comes from Caulobacter sp., assembly GCA_044377925.1. Classification (GTDB taxonomy): domain Bacteria; phylum Pseudomonadota; class Alphaproteobacteria; order Caulobacterales; family Caulobacteraceae; genus Caulobacter. Next base: position 492 of record JBILYE010000207.1, read on the forward strand.
GATCCCGGTCGGCACCTTCACCTGCATCACCGGGGTGTCGGGCGGCGGCAAGTCGACCTTCACCATCGAGACCCTGTACAAGGCGGCCGCCCGGCGGCTGAACAATGCCTCGGACGCCCCTGCCCCGCACGAGAAGATCGAGGGGCTGGAGAACTTCGACAAGGTCATCGACATCGACCAGAGCCCGATCGGCCGCACGCCGCGCTCGAACCCGGCCACCTATACCGGCGCCTTCCAGCCGATCCGCGACTGGTTCGCGGGCCTGCCGGAGAGCAAGGCGCGGGGCTATGGTCCCGGGCGCTTCAGCTTCAACGTCAAGGGCGGGCGTTGCGAGGCCTGTCAGGGCGACGGGCTGATCAAGATCGAGATGCACTTCCTGCCCGACGTCTACGTCACCTGCGACGTCTGCAAGGGCAAGCGCTACAACCGCGAGACGCTGGAGATCCTGTTCAAGGGCAAGTCCATCGCCGAGGTGCTGGACATGACCGTCGAGGAGGCGGCCGAGTTTTTCAAGGCCGTGCCGCCGGTGCGGGACAAGATGGAGACGCTGAAGCGGGTCGGCCTGACCTATGTGAAGGTCGGGCAGTCGGCGACGACCCTGTCAGGCGGCGAGGCCCAGCGGGTGAAGCTGTCCAAGGAGCTCAGCAAGCGGGCGACCGGGCGGACGCTCTACATCCTCGACGAGCCGACCACCGGCCTGCATTTCGAGGACACCCGCAAGCTGCTGGAGGTGCTGCACGAGCTGGTCGACCAGGGCAACACCGTGGTCGTCATCGAGCATAACCTCGACGTGGTGAAGACCGCCGACTGGCTGGTCGACTTCGGTCCCGAGGGCGGCGACGGCGGCGGCGAGATCGTCGGCGTCGGCACGCCCGAACAGGTCGCGGCGATCCCGGAAAGCTGGACCGGCCGCTACCTGGACGTCCTGCTCAAGCGCCACCGCGACCGGGCGGCCGAGCGGCGCAAGAAGCGGGCGTAAAGGTTAGTCGAACACCGTCTGATCGCCGCCAACGATCTGGCGGTAGAGGGTCGGGGCGGGCGCCATGGCGATCACGGCCGTGACGCCCGACACCACCGCGCTCCAGATGTAGTAGGCGATGCTGGCGGGCGGGAACATCGTGCTCATCGAGGTCATGTCCGGCTCCAGCACCGCCTTGGCGGTGTCCGCGAGTCCGAAGACCAGCATGCCGACCAGGAAGAAGGCTCCGGTCCCTACCACACCGACCATGATGGCCATGACCACCGACAGCAGATAGGCCCCAAGCAGCGTGCCGACCCGGCCCTTGGTCAGGGCCCAGGCGGCGCGGATGTCGATCCGCCCGGTGGCGAAGGTCGCGGGGCTGACGAACGACAGGCGGATGGCGACGTAGATCAGACCGCCGAGGGCCGCGAGGAAGGCCAGCACGGCGATCAGTCCGCCGAGGACGGGCGAGATCATGCCGGCGACCGCGCCGAGCAGGGCCGCCGCGATGATGACGGCGAGATAGGCGCCGATCAGGATGAGCGAGATGGCGATCAGCGCCAGGCCCTGACGCACTTCGTCGCCGCCCAGCTTCATCCAGCCGAAGCCGCGGTCTTCCGGCCGCAGGACGATGCGGCTGGCGGCCGCGTAGAGCACCGCATAGAAGGCCAGGAAGATCGGCGCGATGGCCAGCATGGCCGGGCCAAGCTTTGCATACAGCGGGAACAGGGCCTGTGGGTCGGGGGTCGCGCTTCTGCTGAGCTCGGTGATCTCCGCAAGGGCCGGGCCGGCCAGGGTGACCATGAGAATGGCGGTCAGGATGCTGACCGCCATGCTGGCAATGGCCCAGGCCGGCCAGACCATCGGCTTTTCCCGAAGAATTCTGAAACCCGACAATCCGGCGTCCGTCGCCGAGAGGCCCGGGGTGTTTGTGTCGCTCATCACATCGCTCCTGCGCCTGGGCTGCTGCGCCTGCCGCCTCACCCTGCGTACCAGACCCGCCGTTCCGCGATAGCCAGAAAAAGGGGGCGACAGGTCAGAAATGCCCGGAACGGGCCGTAGTGGTGTTCCGGGTTCCGTCATGTTAGCGTTGTTCATTCGGTCAGCCTGAGGGGCGGACTGGTCCTCCTCGATCCTTAAGTTGAAGAGTTTCCCATGAAGGTCATTTTCGTCGCCCTCGCCTGCGCGACCCTCGCCACGGCCAGCTTCGCCGCGGAGACGGCCAAGCCGGCTGAGCCGCCCAAGCAGGAAACCAAGAAGAAGGACGGTAGCCGGATGGTCTGCAAGAAGACCCCGGTTCTCGGCACCCGCTTCCCGTCGAAGGTCTGCCGCACCCAGAGCGACTGGGAAAAGCAGGCCGAGATCGACAAGCGCAATCTGGACGACCAGATCCGCGCCGGCCTGACCACCTGCGCCACCAACCCCTGCAGCTGATCCGCCCGTGATCCTGTATGGCGAGCGCAACCCGGCGCCCAATCCGCGCCGGGTCCGGATTTTCGTGGCCGAGAAAGGCATCGATCTGCCCGAGACCCGGGTGAGGATGCAGGCGCGCGAGCACAAGAGCGACGAGCACAAGGCCCGCAACAGCCTTGGCCAACTACCCACCCTCGTCCTAGACGACGGCACGGCGATCTCCGAGAGCGTCGCCATCTGCCGCTATCTCGAGAGCCTGTATCCCGAGCCCGCCCTGTTCGGCCGCACGGCCGTGGAACAGGCGCTGGTCGAGATGTGGATCCGGCGGATCGAATTCCAGCTGATGACCCCGGTCGGGATGTTCTGGCGCCATGCCCACCCCCTGACCGCGGCCCTGCTGACCCAGTTCAATGAGTTCGGCGAGTCGAACCGGGAGCTTTACGCCCGGTCCTGCAGCTGGCTGAACAAGGAGCTGGAGGCCGGCGGTCCGTTCCTCGCCGGCGAGGCCTACTCGATGGCCGACATCTGCGCCCTGACGACCATTGACTTCGCCACCTTCACCGGGCTGGAAATCCCGGAGACGGCCGGCGCCCTGCGCGACTGGCACGCCCGGGTCAGCGCCCGGCCGAGCGCCGGCGCGAACGCCTAGGCTAAACGTAAAGGTCCAGTCGCTGCCGGGTCCCGCGTAGCGCGGGTCGGCTGTTTTCTACCGCTCATGCCGGCGAATGCCGGGAGGAGCGGATGGAGTGTGCAGTCTGGTAGGCTGACGGGCCCTAGACGGCGGTCTCGTGATCGAGGACGTCGTCCTCGGGCTCCGACGCGTCCCCGTCCCGCGAGGGGGACAGCTCGCGGTAGGCGTAGACCACCGTGGCGCAGACCACGCAGAACAGAATGGCCAGCAGGGCCGACTCGAAGATCCGCCGCAGCATCGGTCCAGGACCGAAGTAGTCGATGTAGCCCTGGCCGCTGGGGAACAGGAAGGCGTTCAGCGAGTCCGGGGAAACGCCCAGCACGAAGGTGACCAGCATGGTGACCAGGAAGAAGGCGACGAAGGCCCCGAGGGCCACGGCCAGGGTCCACAGCAGCGACAACAGGGTGCCGGCCAGAAGCTGCCAGAAGGCGCCGTGGGTCATCTTCCAGGAGCCCATGACATCAAGCCGATGCTGGTCGATGGCCACGGGGGCGGTCAGCGACAGGCGGATGATGAAGTAGGCCTGCAGGAACAGCACCGACAGCGGGCCAAGCAAGGCCATGACCCCGGCCAGCCCGACCCTCTCGGCCAGGGGACCGGCCAGGGCGCGGCTGAGACCCAGCACGATGCCGAAGGGAATGGCGGCGACGGTGATGGCCAGCAGGATGGCCAGAAACAGCCAGAACATCCGCGCCTCGTCGGCGCCGAGACGGAAATCGGGATTGTGGGTCTTGCCCAGCATCACCCGGAGAATGGACGGGGCGACGATGCAGAGGCTGGCGAAGGTCAGAAACAGGGCGATGGCCGCCGCCGGCAACAGGTGCAGGGCGAGATCCTGAAGCATCGCCCAGGACCATTCGAACCCCTGCGCCGTCTGCAGCTGGACCAGGCGCTGGGCCCAGGGTGACAGGTTGAACAGCGCGGCCGCCAGGTTGAGCAGCAGCAAAGCGATCATCCACACCGTCACCGGCCGCGGCCGGTCACGGATGAAACGGAAGCCCTCTAGGGACGCCTGGACGGGCGAAAAGGACATCGGACGTGCTCAATCCCCAGTCGCGGGTCGGCTGATTCGCTTCACCCGTCGACAGGCCAAGCTTATGCCAGCATTTCAGGACAACGCGACAGGTCCGGGATGAGTTCAGACGACCTCTTCAACCGGCGGCACGAGTTCACGGTAGGCCTCGGCGTAAGGGGCGGTCATGGCGACGTTGATATAGGCCTGGACGATCGTCGACAGGGTGATCAGGGCGATACCCCAGGGCAGCAGGGCCATCAGCCGTTCGGGCGTGAAGAAGGCCTCCGGATTGCTGCCGCTCAGGGCCTCGAAGCCACCGTTGCCGAGGACGGCGAAGGCGCCGACGCCGAACAGAAGGCTGAAGATGAAGATGGAGATCACGACGCAGACGATGAAGTTGACCACAGCCATCAGGACCAGGGCCAGGCCGTTGCCCGCGGTCAGTTTCCAGCTTTCGAACAGCAGGAAGCTCTTGCGCTCCCAGCTCATGGCGAAGGCGAGGGAGAAGCGCAGCCCGGCCCAGAGGAGCACGCAGAGCGCCACCAGCCCGGAGACGACGGCGGCGATGACGCCGGCGTTCTGAGACGCCTGGCCGACCGCGAAGCCGATGATGCCGACCACCAGCGCCGCCACCAGGAAGGCGACGACGAACAGGATGACATAGACGATGCTGACCGCCACGAGCATCAGCTCGCCCATGCCGACCCGCATGAAGAACCAGGACTTTTCGGCGGGCTTGAGCATGGCGCGGAACAACGCACCGGTCGTGACCGCGTAGGACAGCAGGCCGGCGATCCACGACAGCGGCGAGACCATGTTCATCTGGTTCTGCAGGCGCATCATCTCGGTCATGTCGGGTTCGGCCCCTGACCGGGCGCCGTGCACGGCCATGGCGAAGAAATCGAGCATGGTCGGCAGGACCAGCAACATCGGCCCGATGGCCAGGGCCAGGGCGACGACACCCCAGACGATCGGCGCGATCGGATGACGCCCGATGACGCCGAAACCTGAAAACGCAGTCTTGCCGATATTCAGTTTAGCCACGACAGCCTCCCCCGAGGTCCCACAATGATGGTGAAAGACACCACAGCCGCCCGCCGAGCGCCACCGGAAAGCGTTGGCGGTTTCCCAAAGGTCGTTTGGCGACTATCTGTCCGGCCATGACGATGAAACCCATCCATGTAATCGGCGGCGGCCTGGCAGGGTCGGAAGCCAGCTGGCAGATCGCCCAGGCCGGCGTGCCGGTGATCCTGCACGAGATGCGCCCGGTGCGCGGCACCGACGCCCACCAGACCGACGGCCTGGCCGAGCTGGTCTGTTCCAACAGCTTCCGCTCGGATGACTGGCGGTTCAACGCCGTCGGCCTGCTGCATGCCGAGATGCGGCGCTGTGACAGCATCATCATGGCCTGCGGCGACGCCCATCAGGTGCCGGCCGGCGGGGCGCTGGCCGTCGACCGCGACGGCTTCTCGGCCGCCGTGACGGCCAAGCTGGAAGCCCATCCGCTGGTCACCATTGAACGTGAGGAAGTGGCCGGCCTGCCGCCCGCCGACTGGGACAGCGTCATCGTCGCCACCGGCCCCCTCACCTCCCCGGCCCTGGCCGAGGCCATCCTGACCCTGACCGGCGAGGACAGCCTGTCCTTCTTCGACGCCATCGCGCCGATCATCCATCTCGAGAGCATCGACATGGACATCGCCTGGCGCCAGTCGCGCTACGACAAGGAAGGCCCCGGCGGCGACGCGGCCGCCTACATCAACTGCCCCATGGACAAGGCGCAGTACGAGGCCTTCATCGACGCCCTGCTGGACGGGCCCAAGTCCGAGTTCAAGGAGTGGGAGAACGTCCCCTACTTCGATGGCTGCCTGCCGATCGAGGTGATGGCCGAGCGCGGCCGCGAGACCCTGCGCCACGGCCCGATGAAGCCGGTCGGCCTGACCAACCCGCGCGACCCGCTGGTCAAGGCGCAC
>JBILYE010000022.1:0-24389 GCA_044377925.1 Caulobacter sp.
CATGGCCGGCCTGGCGCCGAGGTCGCGTTCGAGCCGCTCGACGGTTTCGAGCAGTTCCGCCACCAGATCCGGGGCGATGGCGTCCTCGACGATGGTGTAGCCGTCGGCCTTCAGCCGCGCGACGTGCTGTTCGAACATCTCATGCCCTCGCCGATCCCGAAGGCGAGTATAGCAGGAAATCGATCCGGGGCGGGTTTCAGAAGCTCTTCGGCAGGCCGAGCACATGGGTCCCGACGTGGCTGAGGATCAGGTTGGTGCTGATCGGGGCCACCTGGTAGAGGCGGGTTTCGCGGAACTTGCGCTCGATGTCGTACTCCTCGGCGAAGCCGAAGCCGCCGTGGGTCTGGACGCACATGTCGGCGGCGTACCAGCTGGCCTCGGAAGCCAGCATCTTGGCCATGTTGGCCTCGGTGCCGCAGGGCTGATCCGCATCGAACATGGCGGCGGCCTTGTCGACCATCAGGCCGGCGGCCGAAATCTGCACATGGGCGCGGGCGATGGGGAACTGGATGCCCTGGTTCTGGCCGATGGGACGGCCGAAGACTTCCCGCTCCTTCGCATAGGCGGAGGCGCGGTCGATGAAGAACTTGCCGTCGCCGATGCATTCGGCGGCGATCAGGATGCGCTCGGCGTTCATGCCGTCGAGGATGTATTTGAAGCCCTTGCCTTCCTGACCGATCAGGTTCTCCACCGGGACTTCCAGATTGTCGAAGAACAGCTCGGTGGTGGCGTGGTTGAGCATGGTGCGGATCGGCCGGATGGTCAGGCCGTTGTTCACCGCCGACCGCATGTCGACGAGCAGGACGCTCATGCCGTCGGAGGTCTTGGCTACCTCCTCGCGCGGCGTGGTGCGGACCAGCAGGACCATGAGGTCGCTGTGTTCGGCTCTGGAGATCCAGATCTTCTGGCCGTTGACGACATACTTGTCGCCGACCCGTCTGGCGAAGGTGCGCAGGCGGGTGGTGTCGGTGCCGCTGGTCGGCTCGGTGACGCCGAAGGCCTGCAGCCGCAGCTCGCCGCTGGCGATGGCGGGAAGGTACTTCGCCTTCTGCTCCGGCGTGCCGTGCCGCAGGATGGTGCCCATGGTGTACATCTGGGCGTGACAGGCGCCGCCGTTGCAGCCCGAGCGATGGATCTCCTCGAGCACCGCCGTCGCCGCGCCGAGCCCCAGGCCCGAACCGCCGAATTCCTCCGGGATCAGCACCGACAGGAAGCCGGCCTGCGTCAGGGTGGTGACGAACTCGGTCGGATAGGTGCGGTCGCGATCCAGCGCCTGCCAGTAGGACCCGGGAAAGCCGGCGCACAGCCTGGCGACGGCTTCACGGATTTCGGGGAAGGACTGGGTCACGGGAATGGTCTCGTTTTGATCAGCGCGCGGGTGCGGGCGTGGCAGGGGTGGTGGCAGACGCCGCCGCCGCCGCGGCGGAGGCGGAAGGCTTGTAGTGGACCCCGACCCCCGGCCCGAGCGGCAGGTTGAAGGTCATCCAGGCGGCGACCATGAGCAGGCCGGCGATCAGGAAGGCGCCGGCATAGGGCAGCATGGTCGCCATCAACGAGCCCAGGCCAAACTTCGGGTCCCAGCGCTGGGCGAAGGTGAGGATCAGCGGGAAGTAGCTCATCAGCGGGGTGGCGATGTTGGTCACCGAATCGCCCATGCGGTAGGCGGCCGTGGTCATCTCCGGCGAGATGCCCAGCAGCATGAACATCGGCACCACGATCGGGGCCAGGGCCGACCACTTGGCCGAGGCCGAGCCGATGAACAGGTCGAAGAAGCAGCTGAGCAGCATGACGGCGATCAGCAGCAGGGGCGCCGGCAGCGGCAGACCCTTCAAGGTCTCGGCCCCGTTGATGGCCAGCAGCGGGCCGAGACCCGACCAGTTGAACATGGCCACGAAGTGGGCGGCGAAGAAGGCCAGCACCAGGTAGGGCGCCATCTGGATGATGCCCTCGCGCATCATGCGGACGAGGTCGTGATGGCTCTGGATGGTCTTCGCCCCGACCCCGTAGGCGGCGCCGGCGGTGAAGAAGGTGATGGCGAAGAAGGCGATCAGCGACTTGTAGAGCGGGTTGAACCGCTGCTCGGGCTCGACCTCGAGGTCCACGAAGGGAGAGCCCGGCAGGAAGGTGATCAGGGTCCAGATGCCGACCATCGCCAGGATGACCAGACCCGCCCAGATCAGGCCGCGCTTCTGGTCGGCGGTGAGGGGCTGTTTCTCCTCGGGGGCCGGCGGGGCGGCATCGCCTCCCGGGTTCCAGACGCCCAGACGGGGTTCGATCACCCGGTCGGTCAGCCACCACACGATGGGGGTGAAGACGATCACCACACCCAGGATGAAGAACCAGTTGCCGGCGATGTTGACCGTGTAGCCGGGGTCGATCAGCTGGGCCGCCGGCTGGGTGATGCCGAGGATCAGGGCGTCGGAGGCGCCAGGAACGATGTTGCCGGCATAGCCGCCCGACACCGCCGCGAAGCCCGCCGCCAGCCCGGCCAGCGGATGGCGACCGACGGCGGCGAAGATCACCGCCGCCAGCGGAATGACCACCACATAGGAGGCGTCCGAGGCATGGTGCGAGACCATGCCGGTGACGACCACGGCGGGGGTCAGGATGAAGCGCGGGGCGCTGAGCAGGGCGCCGCGGATGGCGGTGACGAACAGGCCCGTCCGCTCCGCCACCGAGGCGCCGAAGATGATGGTGATGACGATACCCAGCGGCGGAAACTCCGCCAGGGTCTTGGGCATGCCGATGAACAGCTTTTCCAGGTTCTCCGGGCTCAGAAGGCTCTTGGCTTTCATCACCTCGTCGGTCACCGGATTGACCGCCTGCCAGCCCAGGCTGGAACCGACGATGCTGAGCGCGATCAGCCCGGCGATCAGCCACAGGAACAGAAACACCGGGTCGGGCAGTCGATTGCCGATGCGCTCGACGGCCGACAGGAAGCGGGAGGGCAGGCTGGTCATGCGGACCTTCTGAGCAAAAAGGAGGGCGTGTCCCGCCAGTGCTAGAAGATCGTGTAGCCGCCGTCGATAACCAGGCTGTCGCCGGTGTGGAAACGCGAGGCGTCCGACGCCAGATAGACAGCCAGGCCGGCGAAGTCTTCCGGCTCGCCCCAGCGGCGCATGGGCACGCGGCTGATGACCTTTTCGTTGAACTTGTCGTTCGCCTGGGCCCCGGCGGTCATGTCCGAGCGGATCCAGCCGGGCAGCACGGCATTGGCGCGGATGCCGTAGCGGGCGAACTCGACGGCCAGGCCGCGGATCATCGCCTGCACGCCGGCCTTGGTCGAGGCATAGGCCTGGTTGCGCGGAGCGCCGTGGATGGCCGAGGTCGAGGAGGTGACCAGCAGGCTGCCGCCCGGATCGCCGGCACCGGCCCGCTCGACCATGTGCTTGGCGGCCTCACGGAAGGTCCAGAAGACGGCGTCGAGGTTGACGGTGGTAACCCGGCGCCAGTTTTCGGTGGTCATGTCGGTGAAGGCCGCGCCCTTGCCGACACCGGCGTTGGCGACCACGAAATCGAGCCGGCCCATCTCGGCCAGGGCGTCTGCCGTGGCGTCGATGATGGCCTGTTCGTTGGCGACATCGACCTGGCGGACCATGACCTTCACGCCATAGGCCTTGAGGACTTCCTCGGCATGGGCGTTCTTGTCGGGGTTCTGGCCCCAGATGACGACGTCGGCGCCGGCCGCGGCCAGTCCTTCGGCCATGCCAAGCCCGATGCCGCCGTTGCCGCCGGTGATCAGGGCGACCTTGCCGGTCAGGTCGAAGGGCTTGAAGGTCATCGGGGCATCCTCTTCGTTGGGTGACGCCCTTTTGCCGGGGCGCCGTTACGTCGGGCAAGCCCCCCTTTCGCCCGACAGCACAGACTGAGCAACCCGGGGCGGCGTCCGCCCGTTGGGTCTGGGAAGGAGACACACATGTCCATTCTAGACCAGGTCAAAGAGCAGGCTGAAGTCATCGGCGCCGACGGCGTTCATGTCGGGGTCGTCGACAGCGTCGAGGGCGGCCGCATCAAGCTGACCAAGACCTCGACCACCCACAACCACCACCACTACATCGACGGCGGCCTGATCGCCGACATCGAGGACGGCAAGGTGCGGCTGTCGGCCAACGGCGACGTGGCCGTGACGCTGGAAGAAGAACCAGGCGAGTAGCGGACAGAGGGGACACATTGAATTGCCCCGCGCGGCCTGTCTGAATCTGGCGGCCGCGCCTGCGGCAATTCAAGATGTCCCCGTTTGCGATCTCAAGCCGCCGCCAGGCCCGGGATATCGTGCAGGTCGGCCGCCAGCCCCTTGCCCATCAGCTCGATGAAGTTGTCGCGGAAGAACTTGCCGCGCGCCGTGGCCGACACACCCTCCAGGCTCTCGTTGAAGCGCTTCATCGGATTGCGGCCGCCTTCGACGTGGGGGTAGTCGCTCGAGAACAGGGCGATGTCCTCACAGCCGTTGGCGATGATCCAGCCGACGTTCTCATGCGGATAGGGCGTGGCGAAGAACTGGCGCTTGAGAATGTCGCTGGGTTTGGCAGAGAGCCGTTGGATGCGCTCTTCCTTGTGGAAAGCGAGCGCGGCGGAATCCATGAACTGCATCAGGCTGGGCAGCCAGCCGGCCCCCAGCTCGATGGCCCCGAACTTGAGGTTCGGGAAGCGGTCGAAGACGCCGTCAAAAACCAGCACGGGCAGGGTCTGCCAGATGGCCACCGGGATCGACATGAAGCTGACCGAAGTGAAGTTCTCGGCTCCCCCATGGAAGTCGAGCACCTGCGGCCCGCCGTTGTTGAAATAGGCGGGGTCGGTCTTCAGCTCGCCGCCGACATGGAACAGGATCGGCAGGCCGGCGTCCTGGGCCAGAGCCCAGAGGGGATCGAAGTCGGCGTGGCTGGGGGCGTGGTCCTTTGGAACCTGGCTCGGGATCATCAGACCCTTGGCGCCCATCTGAATCGCTTCGCGGGCCACCTCGACGGCGCGCTTGCGGTCGACCAGCGGCACATAGGCCGTCGGCAGCAGGCGACGGTCGACCCGGCAGTAGTCAATCATCATGCGATTGTGGGCGCGGGCCGCCTCGACGGCGAGTTCGGGGTCGTCGCCATGCTCCAGGGTGAACAGGAAGAGGCCGGCGGTGGAGAAGATCAGTTGGCTGGCGAAGCCGAGCAGGTCGACGGCGCGGGGCCGGTCGGCGTTGTCGAACGCCCCCATGGCCTGATAGTTCTTGCGCAGCAGCAGGGCTTCGTCAGCGCCGGCACGGAAGTCCGGGTCCGCCTGCAGGGCCCGCGCCTCGTCGGCGAAACCGTCGGACTTCTTGCGCAGCTTCACCGCCAGGCGTTCGCGGAAGGCAGGGTCGATGTACTGCTCGATGGTCCCGGGCAATTCCATGACATGGGCGTCGGCGTCGTGGACAGTCTGGCCTTCGACGTAGGGCATCGGCTCTCTCCCGGTCGCTCTCTGATGGAACGTACCCGACATTCGAAACCTGCCTCGCCGTAACGTCAAGCGCGGTTCTCGCGCTCGATCCGCTTGGCGATGGACCAGCGGTGGACCTCGGACGGACCGTCAGAGGGTTGGGCCGTCGCGCGGCGCGCTCTAGGATCATCGCCATGAGCGGGGACATCCTCTGGGACGATATCATCGTGGGCGCGGGCTCGGCCGGCTGTTTGCTGGCCAACCGGCTGTCGGCCGATCCGGCCCGCAAGGTGCTGATCCTCGAGGCGGGCGGCAAGGACGACTGGGTCTGGCTGCACATTCCGGCCGGCTATCTGTTCGCCATCGGCAATCCGCGCTCGGACTGGATGTATGAGACCGCCGCCGAAGAGGGGCTGGGCGGCCGGGCGCTGGCCTATGCGCGGGGCAAGGTGCTGGGCGGATCGTCGGCGATCAACGCCATGATCTACATGCGCGGCCAGGCGGCCGACTATGACGGCTGGCGCCAGCTGGGTCTGCCGGGCTGGGGTTGGGAGGATGTGCTGCCGGCCTTCCTCAAACATGAGGATCACATCGCCCCGCCCAATGGGCTGCACCGCTCGGGCGGCGAGTGGCGGGTGGAGTATCCGCGCATCGGCTGGGAAATCCTCGACGCCATCCGCGAGGCGGCGGCGGCGGCTGGCTATCCCAAGGTCGACGACTTCAATACCGGCGACAACGAAGGCTCCTCCTACTTCCAGGTCAACCAGCGGCGGGGGCTGCGGGTCAGCGCGGCGACGGCCTTTCTCAAGCCGGTGCTGAAGCGACCGAACCTGACGCTGGAGACCGGCGTCACCGTCGACCGGGTGCTGGTCGAGGCCGGCCGTGCGACCGGCGTGGTCTATCGCCAGCACGGCAGGACGGTCACCGCCCGGGCCCGGGGCGAGGTCGTTCTGGCCGCCGGAGCCATCGGCTCGCCGGCCATCCTGCAGCGGTCGGGGATCGGCGATCCGGCCCGGCTGAAGGCGGCGGGGATCGCTGTGACGCATGCGGCGCCCGGCGTCGGCGCCAACCTGCAGGACCATCTGCAGATCCGCCCGGTGTTCAAGGTCAGCGGCGTGCGGACCCTGAACACCGACTACGCCAACCTCATCCGGCGGGGGATGATGGGCGTCGACTACGCCCTCTTCCGGCGCGGACCGCTGACCATGGCGCCGTCGCAGGTCGGCCTGTTCGCCAGATCGAACCCACGCTACGCCACCGCCAACCTGCAGTTCCACTTCCAGCCCCTGTCGCTCGACAAATGGGGCGACGGCATGCACCCGTTCGGGGCCTTCACCGCCAGTGTCTGCAACCTTCGACCCAGCAGCCGGGGCGAGGTTCATGTGACCTCGCCCGACCCGGACGTCGGCCCGCGCATCGCGCCGGGCTACCTGTCGACCGAAGAGGATCGGCAGGTGGCGATCGAGGCCCTGAAGCTGACCCGGACCATCGTCGGCCAGGCGCCGCTGGCGAAACACCGGCCCGAGGAATACCGGCCGGGCGCCGAAAAAACCTCCGACGCCGATCTGCTGGCGGCGGCCCAGGCGCTGGGCACGACCATCTTCCACCCTGTGGGGACGGCTGCGATGGGGCCGGACAGTGATCCGTCAGCCGTCCTGGACGCGCGGATGCGAGTGCGCGGGATCGGGGCCTTGAGGGTCGTCGACGCTTCCGCCATGCCGCGCATCGTCAGTGGCAACACCAACTCGCCGACCCTGATGATGGCCGAGAAGGGCGCGGCGATGCTGGTCGCGGATCGCTAGAGGGGGCAAAAGCTGCGACCGGCCGACCAATGGTCGGACGACTGCGGATCGTTTAAGCAAGGCCCATGGCCGACTCCGCCGACATCGCCACGCCCTCCCGGCCCGCCACCGCCCGCTTCGAGAAGCGCAAGGAGGCGGTGCTGGCGGCCGCCATCGAGGTGCTCAACAAGGAGGGCCTCAAGGGCATGACCCTGGCCGGGGTGGCGGCCAGGGTGCATCTGACCACGACCAGCCTGACCTACTATTACAAGCGCAAGGAACTGCTGGCGGTCGACTGCTTCCTGCATGGCCTTGGCCGTCTGGAGGCCATGGTCGAGGCGGCGGCGAAGGAGCCTGAACTGTCGGGGCGGATCGGCGCCCTGCTTGACGAGCATCTGGCGCTGCAGATCCGGGTGCGGGACCGGCGCGAGCCGCCGATGACCATTTTCAGCGATGTGCGGGCGCTGAGCGACGAGCACCGCGCGCCGGTGGCCGAGGCCTACCTCGGCCTGTTCGACAAGGTGCAGGCCCTGTTCGCGGCGCCCGGCTATTTCCACCTCGACCGACTGGCCCGGGCGGCGCGGGCCCACATGCTGCTGGAGCAGCTCTACTGGTCGTCAGCCTGGCTGGCGCGCTACGACGTCGAGGACTTCCCCCGCCTGCGGGCGCGGATGTTCGACATCCTGTGCAAGGGGCTGGCGGGACCGGGTCGCTCGTTCGCGCCGACCCCGCTGTCGATCGCGCCGCGCCCCATCGACGTCGGAGGGGGCGACGCCGCCAGCGAGACCTTCCTGCGCGCCGCCACCCCGCTGATCAACGAGCGCAGCTATCGCGGCGCCTCGGTCAGCAGCATCGCCGGCCGGCTGAACCTGACCAAGGGCGCCTTCTACCATCACATGGAAGCCAAGGACGACATCGTCGTCGCCTGCTTCGACCGCACCTTCGAGGTGATCCGCGCCACCCAGGAAGCGGCGCTGAGCGAGACCCCGGACCAGTGGCAGGCGCTGTCCAGCGCGGTCGCCTCGCTGGTGGCGCGGCAGGCCGAGCCCGACGGGCTGCTGCTGCGGTTCTCGGCCCTGCAGGCCCTGCCCGAGGCGCTGCGGGCCAGCGCCGTCTGGCGGGCCGACCGGGTCAGCCAGCGGTTCGCCTCGATGGTCGCCGACGGGGCGGCAGACGGATCCATACGGGCCGTCGACCCCTTCCTGGCCGCCCAGATGGTCAGCGCCGCGGTCAACGCCGCCGCCGACCTGATCGCCTGGACGCCGGAGGGCCTGACGCCGGAACGGGTGACCGATGTCTATGCCCGACCGGCGCTGATGGGCCTGCTCATTCCCTGATTCCTATGACGGGAACGGTCGTTTTCAGGCGTGCAGCCGCGACATATTGCATTTTTTGAATTTCGGGTTTGTCGACCTCCGGGCGCGCTGTATGATCGGCGTCAAGGGAGCGACAAAAAGAATGACCACCAGTCTGGACGGCAAGGTTGCGGTGATCACCGGCGCAGCGTCGGGGATCGGGCGGGCCAGCGTGGAGCGGTTCGTCGAGGCCGGCGCCAGGGTGCTGGCGGCCGATATCGACTTGGGCGCCGGGCAGTCGCTGCAGGCGGCCTATCCAGGCCAGGTCGTCTTCCAGAAGTGCGACGTGATGAGCGAGGACGATATCGCCGTCGCCATGGAGGTCGCCTCGCAGACCTTCGGCGGGCTGGATATCCTGTTCAACAACGCCGGCGCCGGCGGCTCGCCTACCTCGCTGGAAGAGATGACCGGCGAGCTATGGGACTACAGCCAGGACCTGCTGCTGCGCTCGGTGGCGCTGGGCATGCGCTACGCTATCCCGCACATGAAGGCGCGCGGCGGCGGGGCCATCGTAAACACCGCCAGCGTCGCGGCCCTGTCGGCGGGCATGGGCCCGATCGCCTACTCGGCGGCCAAGGCCGGGGTGCTGCACCTGAGCAAATGCGCGGCGGCGGAGCTCTCCAAATACAACATCCGGGTCAACGCCATCTGCCCGGGCTTCATCCTGACCAACATTTTCACCGCCGGCGAAATGCCCAGCCAGATCAAGTCGGCGGTGCAGCTGACCCTGCGGGCCAGCGCCCAGACGGCCCAGCCGATCCAGCGGGGCGGCGAGGCGGACGATATCGCCCAGGCGGCGCTCTACCTTTCCAGCCCGGCCAGCAGCTTCGTCACCGGCACGCATATTCTCGTCGACGGCGGCATGCTGGTCGGCCCGCGACACAGCTGGGATCCCGAGGAACAGGCGCGACGCCTGCAGGAGCGGGAGAAGCTGTGGGCCGGCGCGGCGGAACTCGCCCAGACCAGCTCTTGACCTGACCCAGCGGCAAACGCCGACACTCAAGCGAAACGACCAGGAAACTCCCCGATGGCCGACTCCGCCGAACCGCTCTTCAAGGATATCGACGCCGAGGCGCTGCGCGCCAAGTACCGGGCCGAGCGCGACAAGCGCCTGCGGGCCGACGGCAACCAGCAGTATGTCGAGATGACCGGCGACTACAGCCGCTATCTCGAAGACCCCTATGTCGAGCCGGGGTTCAGCCGCGATCCGATCACCGACGAGGTCGAGGTGGTGGTCATCGGCGGCGGCTTCGGCGGGCTGCTGGCCGGCGCCCGGCTGCGCGAGGCGGGGATCACCGACCTGCGCCTGATCGAGAAGGGCGGCGACTTCGGCGGCACCTGGTACTGGAACCGCTATCCGGGCGCGGCCTGCGATATCGAAAGCTACGTCTACCTGCCGCTGCTGGAAGAGGTCGGCTACATGCCGGTCGAGAAGTACACGCGGGCCCCGGAAATCCTCGACTACTGCAAGCGCATCGGCCGGCATTTCGGCCTTTATGAAGGGGCCCTGTTCCAGACCGAGGTCAAGGACATGACCTGGGACGAGGCCGCCAGCCGCTGGATCATCCGCACCAACCGGAACGACGCCATTCGCGCCCGCCATGTGGTCATGGCCAACGGGCCGCTGCATCGGCCCAAGCTGCCCGGCATCCCGGGCGTGGAAAGCTTCAAGGGCCACACCTTCCACACCAGCCGCTGGGATTACGATTACACCGGCGGCGATCCGATGGGGAACCTGACCGGCCTGGCCGACAAGCGGGTCGGCATCATCGGCACCGGGGCGACGGCCGTGCAGTGCGTGCCGCATCTGGGCGCCCACGCCAAGGAGCTGTTCGTCTTCCAGCGCACGCCCTCCTCCATCGACGTGCGCAACAACCGGCCGACCGATCCGCAATGGGCGCAGAGCCTGGAGCCCGGCTGGCAGCAGGAACGGATGGATAACTTCAACGTCCTGGTCAGCGGCGGCTGGCAGAAGGAAGACCTGGTCAACGACGGCTGGACCGACATCATCCGCAATCTCGGCCTCGCCGCCGCGCGCCGCGCCGCCAAAGGCGAGCTTGGTCCGGGCGATCCGATGGAGCTTTTGCAGCTGGCCGACTTCCAGAAGATGGAATCGATCCGCGCCCGGGTCGACCAGGTGGTCGCCGACAAGCAGAAGGCCGAGGCGCTGAAGCCCTGGTACAACCAGTTCTGCAAGCGGCCCTGCTTCCACGACGAGTACCTGGACACCTTCAACCGGCCGAACGTCCATCTGATCGACACCGACGGCCAGGGCGTCGACCGGATCACCGAGAAGGGCGTCGTGGTGAACGGGGTCGAGTACGAACTCGACTGCCTGATCTATGGCACCGGCTTCGAGGTCGGGACCTCGTACGCCCGCCGCGCGGGCTACGAGATCACCGGCAAGGGCGGGGTGACGCTGAGCCAGAAGTGGGCCGACGGGGTCTCGACCCTGCACGGCATGCATTCGGTCGGCTTCCCCAACTGCTACATCTTCGCCAACAGCCAGGCGGGGTTCACGGCCAACTACCCCCACATGCTGAACGAGCAGTCCAAGCACGCCGCCTACATCATCTCGGAAGCCACCGCGCGGCAGGCGACGGTGGTCGAGGCCATCCCCGCCGCCGAGGAGGCCTGGGTGCAGGAAGTGATGGACAGCGCCATCCAGCGCCAGAAGTTCGCCGAGGAATGCACGCCCGGGTATTACAATAACGAGGGCCAGCCCAGCGCCCTGGCGGCCCGCAACGGCCCTTACGGCAAGGGCTCGATGGCGTTCATCGCGCTGATCGAGGAGTGGCGTAAGGCCGGCGAGCTGGAAGGGCTGTCGCTGACCTAGCCTCGGGGACATGTACCCCGCGGCCCGATAGTCGCAGGCAAATCCACCGATCCTAAACGGGGTACGTGTCCCCTCTTCCGGCGACGGCAAGAGGGGACACGTACCCCGACTGCTGTCTGCTGGCCTCCTGAGGCGTCTGCGCAGCGGGGTACATGTCCCCGCCACCAACATGACTCCCTTGTAAGGCGGCGCCGGTTGACTCCCTCACACAGTATACGCCATACACTGTGCGTCACACACTATGTGACGCCAAGGCAGTACCGTGATGTCCGAGACCGATCTGTTTGAAAGCCTGAAGCTGGAACTGCGCCGGGGGTCCCTGATCCTCGCCGTCATGGCCCGGCTGAAGACCGAGCAATACGGCTATTCCCTGCGCGTCGCCCTGGCCGGCGATGGCCTCGAGATGGAGGAGAGCACCCTCTATCCGCTGCTGCGCCGACTGGAATCGCAAGGCCTCCTCGACTCCGAATGGCGCGAGGAAGACCGGCGCAAGAAGCGTTTCTACCGCCTCAGCGCCGGCGGCCAGATCATGCTGGAGCGGCTGGCGGCCGAGTGGCGGAGCATCTCCGCCTCGCTGGACCGGATGCTCTGAACACCCACGAATTTTTCAAGGAGGGGGCAATGACCCTGCTGGACCAATACCTGAAGGCCGTGGCGGCGCAGCTGCCCAAGGACGCCCGCGACGACATCGTCGCCGAGCTGCGCGACATGATCCTTACCCGCTTCGAGGTGAGGGAGGAAGAGCTCGGCCGGCCGCTGACCGAAGCCGAGCAGGAGACGATCCTGCGGGAGGTCGGCCATCCGCTGGCGGTCGCCGGCCGCTATCACACCGGGGCCAACCACCTGATCGGGCCGGAGCTGTACCCCTACTTCCTGTTCGCGGTGAGGATTGGGTTGGCGGCGCTGGTGATCATCACCCTGATGGCCACGGCCATCCAGATTCTGGTCGGCGAGCTGAGCTTCGGCCAGGGCATCGGCCAGGCCTTCAGCAACATCTTCTCGAGCGGCATCACCCTGATCGGCTTCGCGGCCATCGCCGGCTTCATCATCGAGCGTATGCCCGAGAAGCCGAAGTTCCTGCGCGAATGGCGGGTCAAGGACCTGCACCTCTATGAACTGGCGGCCTTCGACACCGAGGCCCTCGAACGCAGCTTCAAGGACAACGGGAAGGCGAAGGGAAAGAGCATGAGCGTCTCCATGGGCTTCAAGTCGAGTTCTCCGGCCGCCAACGCGCTGGGCGCGGCCATGGGCCTGACCGTCCTTCTGCTGTGGTGGACCGGCGTGCTTCCCATCGCCGACCTGCGCCCCGGCGCCGGCAGCTGGGTGCTCGATGGCATCGACTACGGCTCCATCCTGACCAGCATCGTCGAGGTCGCCTTCTGGCCGATCCTGGTCTACCTGGCCGCCCGGATCGGACTGGAGCTTTTCCGGGCCTGGCGCCCCGCCGCGCGGCGGACGGCGGCCCTGGGACAGCTGATCCTGGCGCTAGTGCGGCTGGGCGGCCTGCTCTGGCTGTGGAGTTATTCGGCTCTGTCGCCGGTCATCCATGTGGACTCGATGCAGGCTCTGATCGACGGCGCCCAGCGCATGGCCCATGGCCACTTCAGCCTCGCCACCCTGCTCACCCTGATCGGCCTGTTCATGATGATCGAGACGGTCGGGAACATGCTTGGCTCGGCCTGGCGGCTGGCCACCCCGGGCAGGGCGGAATCCGCTCGGGCCGCTTGACCGGACCGGCGGTCGAACGCGCGGAACGCAAGGGGGAAGGCGAGCTTTTGTGGCGGTCTCGCGCAAGCGTGACCGCCACCACTTCACCTCTGCTGGACGGCGGCCGTCATCCGGCTGCGCCGCAGCACAGTCACCGGATGGCTACTTCGCCCCGGCGATGTAGCGGTCGATCACTGTGCCCAGCACCGTCAGCGGCGTGCCGCCGGTGGCGACGACGGTGTCGTTGAAGTCGCGGATGTCGAACTTCGCACCGAGCGCCGCCCTGGCCTTTTCCCGCAGGCGGAGCAGCTCGGTGTGGCCGACCTTGTAGCCGCAGGCCTGGCCGGGGCTGGCGCAGTAGCGGTCGACCTCGCTGGTGATGGCGACCCTGGCGCGGCCGGTGGCCTCGGTCATCCAGGCGATGGCCTGGTCGCGGGTCCAGCGCTTGGCATGAAGGCCGGTATCGACCACCAGCCGGGCGGCGCGGAAGCGCAGGGCCTGAAGGTAGCCGACCTTGCTGAGCACATCGTCCTTGTACAGACCAACCTCGTCGGCCATCTGCTCGGCATAGAGGGCCCAGCCCTCGACGAAGGCGTTGAAGCCCATCAGCGAGCTGATGGTGTGAATCTGGTCGTGCTTTTCGGCCAGGTAGGCGCCCTGCCAGGCGTGGCCCGGGATGGCCTCGTGCATGGTCAGGCTGTTGAGACTGTAGCGCGGCCAGGCGCCGGTATCCTTGAGGTTCACATAGTAGATAGCCGGCCGCGAGCCATCGAGGGCGGCGAAGTTCATGTAGCCGAGCGCGGCGCCGTCCTGAATGTCCTTGGGCACGGGCCGGATCTCGACCGGGGCTTTCAGGCCGAGCTTAGACAGCGTGGCCATGTGCGGGCGGATCTTGTCGACGCCGGCATTGAGGTAGGCGATCAGCTCGGCCTTGCCGGCCTCGGTGTTGGCGTAGAGTTGTCTGGGGTCCCGGGTCAGGGCGCTGACCCGCTCGCCGACCGTGCCGGCGGTGTAGCCCTCGCCCTTGAGCAGGGCGTCCATCTCCGCATCGATGGCCTTGCCCTGTTCGAGGCCCATCTGGTGGATCTCGTCGGCGGTCATGGTGGTGGTGGTGCCGAGGCTCAGGCCCCAGCCGTAGTAGGCCTCGCCCTGTGGCAGTTTCCAGACGCCGGCATCGGCGGTGGCGACCTTCATCGCCGCCTCGACGGCGGCGATCTGGCGGTCGATAGCCGGGAAGATCTTGTCGCTCACCAGGGTGGTCACCGGGGCGGCGAAGTCACCGGCGATGTTGGAGCCCCTGGCGCGGTCGACAACGGATTTGACCAGACCGGTCTCGCCGGCCGACTGGGCGCGGAAGCCCTTCAGCTGACCAAGCAGGTTGGGGAGGATGAAGGCGGGCGGAACGACGCCGGCGGCGACATCGGCCCTGAAGCGCTCGGTCTCCTGATCGATGACGCCGGCCAGCGCCTCGGTCCGGGCGATGTAGGCGTCGACATCCGCCCTGACCTTGATCAGGTGCTGGCTGTTGAGGAATTCTGGGATGCCGCCGACCGAGCCGTTCTGCTGGCTGAGCACATAGGGGTTGGCGAAGTCGCCGCCGTAGCTGAAGTCGCCGCCTTTCGCGCCCAGCTCCTGCGAGGTCAGAACGGTGTCGTAGAGGGTGGTGTCGCGGTCGCTGAGGCCGCTGCGGTCGATCGCTTTCAGGCGGGTCGCGCGGTCCTTGTAGTCGGCGACGACCTTGCGGCGGCCGGCGGCGGAAACGTCGGAGAGCTTGGCCTTGAGGCCGGCCAGGGCGTCCTTGTCGAGGCCGAGGGAAGTCGCCGTCTCCGGGGCGCCGACGAGGATCTCATTCACGAAGGCGTCGAGCAGCGCGCCGAGCGCGGCGTTGTCGACCGGGCCGGTGGCGGTGGCGGCGGGCGCGCAGGCGGCAAGGGGCAGACCGGCGACCACCCCGACGGCGGCGGCGCCCAGCAACAGCTGGCGACGGTTGGTGATCATGGAAGCAGCCTCCTGGAGCGGGCGGTCGCCTCTGCCGGGCGGTCCGTCGGAAGCGGGGACTATTGGCCCGCCCGGACGATGCGTCGAGCGTCTTTTTGGCAGGAGGTTGGATCAGACGGGACGCCAGGCGGGCGCCCGGGATGACGGACAGGGATTGGACGCTGACGAGGCCAACACTTCCCTCGCCGCGCGACAGCGATTGACTCCCGGCGGCTCACATTAACCACTCAGCCAGGGTTGTTTCAGGGGGCGTACCATCATGGCCATTCACCGGCGCGCGGCGCTTGCGGGCCTCGTTGGCGCGGGACTGGCGGGCGTGGACCTTTCGATGGCCCAGACGCTGCGCATCCGCCGCCCGATCTCCAGCCTGACCGCCAACGATCCGGACCTCGTCGCCCTGCGCCGGGCCATCCCGCTGATGAAGCAGGCCGGGGTCTGGGAACAGCAGATCGCCCTGCACGCCGACATGCGCCAGCGGCATCATTCGTCCTGGCGGTTCCTGCCCTGGCATCGGCTGCAGCTTGTCTGGTTCGAGCGGCAGGTGGCGCGGTTCAGCGGCAAGGCCAATTTCAGCCTGCCCTACTGGGACTGGGACGACGATCGCATGCCGGCCATCGTCTCCTCGGACCCGGCCTTCGCCCTGCGGCGAGACGCCAGGCCGGGCGACAGCCTGCGGGCTTTCATGCAGCGCAACGGCCAGCGCTTCCAGGGCCGCATCACCGACGACTTCTCCACCTTCTTCGGCCGGGCCCGCAATGTCGGCACCCCGGCCCAGGGCGGCTATTCCGGCTCTGCCGAGTGGAGCGGCCACAACATGATCCACGGCTTCGTCGGCGGCGACATGGGCCGGCTCGACCGGGCGCCGAACGATCCGCTGTTCTGGATGCACCACTGCAACATCGACCGCATCTGGACCCAGTGGCATTCGAAGAACAGCGACGGCCTGTATCCCAAGCCCTGGCGCGACGAGCAGTTCAGCGGCTTCATGGACACGCGCGGCCGGCTGGCGCCGACGGTGAACGCGGCCTCGACCATGCGGACGTCGACCTTCGGCTACGACTATCCCTTCGACATGACCCCGCCGATCGTCTTCCTAACTGCGCCGATGCGGATGGTGAAGCAGCAGACCATCAACCTGGCCGGCGACATCCTGACGCCGCAGACGGCGCTGGTCACCGTGCCGGACGAGGCCATCGGGGCGACCGAGGCGGTTACAACCGGCTTCATCGAGGTGAAGCCCGATCCCGACGCGGCTTCGGTGATCCGCATCCGGGTGCTGGCCGACGGCAAGGAGGTGGATACCGATTCGCTGTTCCTGGTGCCCTCGGGCGCCTGCGAGTCGCGCCAGGGCCTGCGGATCAGCCTGGACGGGGCCTGGAACGGGGCCGCGCGCCGGACCCGGACGATCGAGCTGACGGTGACGCCGCTGGACGGTCGCGGGACGACGACGGCCACCACACTGCTATCCGTTATCGTCGATGCCGAGCTGACCTGGAAGCAGTAATATGCCCGGAATGGACACTTCAATACTCGCCCTTTTCGGGAGTTCATTCCCCTTCCAGGCGAGTTGGCGACAGCAGGTCACGTTTGCTGCTCGACTCATTCTGTATTCGTGTCGCCCGACAGGCGAATAACTTCGTTTTCTCTTGGCCTCTGCCTCTTCCCGACTATGGTTAACGAGGGCATTTTTGAGGGGCTTGACGAAAATGGGTAGGTCGAAACTTTTGGGCGGTGTGGCGCTGGGCGCGACGCTGCTGGCGCTTTCCGCGGGCAGCGCCATGGCCGGAGGGCCGGGGAGCGACTTCCCGCCGAACGCCGTGCCGGGCAAGTGCTACGAGAAGGTGCTGATCCCGCCGTCCTACGAGAGCTACACCGAGCAGATCGTCGACAGCCCCGCCCGCACCGAGACCCGGGTCATCCCCGCCGTCTATGGTGAAGAGCTGCAGCAGGTTCTCGTCCGCGAGGAGCGGGTCGAGTACATCACCATGCCCGCCACCTATCGCACGGTGACCGAGACGGTGATCCTCAAGCAGGCTTCGGTCCGCACCGAGACCGTGGCGGCTGTCTATGAGACCATCACCGAGCGGGTCATGGTCCGCGAGGCCCACTTCGAGTGGCGCCGCGGCGTGCCGAAGGACCAGCGGCCGAGCGATCCCAACCACTACAAGGTGCTGTCGACCGGCGAAGTGCTCTGCCTGGTCGAAGTGCCGGCTGAATACTCCACCGTCACCCGCAAGGTGCTGCGCACCCCGGAACGCACGGTGCAGATCCAGGTGCCGGCCGAAACGCAGGTGGTCACCCGCCAGGTCATCGACCAGGAAGCCCGCGTCGAAAAGCGCGTCATCCCGGCCGAGTATCGCTCGGTCCGCGTGCGCGTCGTGATCACCAAGGAGCGGATCGAGACCTACACGATCCCGGCCACCTACAAGACGGTGACCAAGTCGCGGATGGTGACCGACACCAGCTTCCAGTGGCGTGAAGTCATCTGCGCCGACAAGACCAGCTACACGGCTCCGCCGCCGCCCCCGCGTCCGCCGCCGCAGGGCGGTGGCTACGGCAAGGATTGCGTCGACAGCTGCACCGGGCCGACGGCGCCGGGCGGCATGTATGGCTCACCGACCTCGGGCCCGCGCCCCTACGTGGAAAGCGGCCCCCAGCAGGTGCGGGTGACCCCGCAGCTGGTGCGGGACATGCAATCGGCCCTGGGCCTGCGCGGCTACTACAGCGGCCCGCGCGACGGGTTGTTCAACGGCCGCACCCAGGCGGCGCTGAGCCGCTTCCAGACCGACCGGCGCCTGTCGGCCGGGGTGACCAGCGAGACGCTGCTGGCGCTGGGGGTCGGCCAGCCCTGATCGGGCTGACAGTCTGAACCAAAGGACGGGAGCGGGCCGCAGGGTTCGCCCCCGTTCTCATTCTGGAGGCTTCGCATGACGCCGCTCGCCAAGTTTCGGCGGGTGGGTCATGGTGGATTGGAAGAGGACAGGGGCAATGGGGCGGATTGTCGAAACCTTGATGGCCTGGGGCCAGGTCCCCGGCGCGGCCTGGATCGGCGGAGGCGTGGTCGTCGGCCTGTTGCTCGTCGCCCTGTTCGCCCGCGGGGCCCAACGCCACGCTGCTCGCCGGCGGCATCGCTCCCGGCTGTTCGACACCGCCCTGCCCGTTCCGTCTCCTCTCGCTGTACCTGTGTCCCAGTCCGCGTCCCACCCGGCGGCCGCCTCTGCGTCCGCCCCGGAGAAGACCATGACCAAGGCCTCTGACCTGTTCGTCGCCTGCCTCGAGCAGGAGGGCGTTGAGTATATCTTCGGCGTGCCCGGCGAGGAGAACCTCGACGTGCTCGACAGCCTGTCGCGCAGCACCAGGATCAAGCTGATCCTGACCCGCCATGAGCAGGGGGCCGGCTTCATGGCCGCCACCTACGGCCGCCACACCGGCAAGGCCGGGGTCTGCATCGCCACCCTGGGGCCGGGCGCGACCAACCTGGTCACCGCCGCCGCCTATGCCCAGCTGGGCGGCATGCCGATGATGATGATCACCGGCCAGAAGCCGATCAAGTCCAGCAAGCAGGGCCGGTTCCAGATCCTCGACGTCGTCGACATGATGCGGCCGATCACCAAATACACCCACCAGCTGGCCTCGGCCGACAACATCCCCGCAAGGGTGCGGGAGGCCTTCCGCCTGGCCCAGGAGGAAAAGCCGGGGGCGACCCACCTGGAGTTTCCGGAGGACATCGCCCACGAGCAGACCAGCTCGACGCCGATCACGGCCAGCGTCGTTCGCCGGCCGGTGGCTGACGAAAAATGCATCCGGGCAGCCGCGGAGCGCATCGCGCGGGCAAAGTCGCCGCTGCTGGTCATCGGGGCCGGCGCCAACCGCAAGATGACCAGCCGCATGCTGACAGAGTTCACGGCCAAGACCGGCATCCCCTACATCACCACCCAGCTGGGCAAGGGCGTGATCGACGAGCGCGGACCGGGCTACCTCGGCTGCGCGGCCCTGTCGTCGGGCGACTTCGTGCACCGCTGCATCGAGGCGGCGGACGTGATCATCAACGTCGGCCACGACGTGATCGAAAAGCCGCCCTTCTTCATGAAGCCAGGCGGGGCCGACGTCATCCACATGAGTTTCCGGTCGGCCGAGGTCGATCCGGTCTACTTCCCGCAGATCGAGGTGGTGGGCGACATCGCCAACGCCGTCTGGCAGCTGAAGGAAATTCTTGAGCCGCAGGCCCACTGGACCTTCGCGTCCATGCAGCGCATCCGTGCCGCCGAACTGGCCCACAATGCGGCGTCGGTGAACGACCTGCGCTGTCCGATCTATCCGCAGTATCTGGTCGACCAGGTGCGCAAGGTGATGCCCGACGATGGCATCATCTGTCTGGACAATGGCGTCTACAAGATCTGGTTCACCCGCAATTATCCAGCCTACATGTCCAACACCGTGCTGGTCGACAACGCCCTGGCGACCATGGGAGCGGGCCTGCCCTCGGCCATGGCGTCCAGCATGGTCTTCCCGGGCCGCAAGGTGATGGCGGTATGCGGCGACGGCGGCTTCATGATGAACAGCCAGGAGATGGAGACGGCCGTGCGCCTCGGGCTGAACATCGTGGTGCTGATCCTCAACGACAACAGCTACGGCATGATCCGCTGGAAACAAGCCAATATGGGCTTCAGGGACTGGGGCCTGACCTACGGCAACCCGGACTTTGTCAAATACGCAGAGAGTTACGGCGCCCACGGCCATAGGGTCGACAGCGCCGCCGGCCTGCCGGCCCTGTTGCGCCAATGCCTGGACAGCCCTGGCGTGCACCTGGTCGAGGTCCCCATCGACTATTCTGACAACGACCGCATCCTCAACAAGGACATCCGCGAACTCAGCGCGGCGGTGTAGCGTTACGCCGGTGCCGGAGCCCCAAGACATGCCGCCGATCAAGAGCGCCTATCCGCTGTATCTCGCCAACGAGGCGGTCACCCCGAACCTCGACCTGGAGGTGACCGACAAGTTCACCGGCCGGGTGGCGACCCATGTGGCCATGGCCGACGCGGGGCTGATCGACCAGGCCATCGCCGCGGCCGTTGAGGCGACCGCTCCGATGGCGCGGATGGCCGCCTATGAGCGCCAGGCGGTGCTGGCCCATTGCGTGAAGCGCTTCACCGAGCGGCAGGACGAGCTTGCCTATGCCCTGTGCATCGAGGCCGGCAAGCCGATCCGCGACTCGCGCGGCGAGGTCAGCCGACTGATCGACACCTTCCGCATCGCCGCCGAAGAGAGCGTGCGGATGACCGGCGAGGTGCAGCCGCTGGACATCTCGGCCCGGGCACGCGGTTATCAGGGCATGTGGAAGCGGGTGCCTATCGGGCCCTGCAGCTTCATCTCGCCGTTCAACTTCCCGCTCAACCTGGCGGCCCACAAGATCGCCCCCGCGCTGGCGGTGGGCTGTCCCTTCGTCATGAAGCCGGCCAGCCGCACGCCGCTCGGCGCTCTGATCATCGGCGAGGTGCTGGCCGAGACCGACCTGCCGAAGGGGGCCTTCTCGATCCTGCCGGCGACGCGGGACGGCTCGGACCTGTTCACCACTGACGACCGGCTGAAGTTGCTGAGTTTCACGGGCTCGCCGGAAGTCGGTTGGGCGCTGAAGGCCAAGGCCGGCAAGAAGAAGGTGGTGCTGGAGCTGGGCGGCAACGCGGCGGTGATCGTCGATGCCGACGCCGATCTCGAAGACGCCGCGACCCGGATCATCTTCGGGGCCTTCTACCAGTCGGGCCAGAGCTGCATCGGCGTGCAGCGGATCATCGTCCATGAGAGCCTGTACGACCGGCTGAAGGACATCCTGGTGACGAAGACGAAGGCCCTGGTGGCGGGCGATCCGCGCGAAGAGGACACCTTCATCGGGCCGATGATCGACGTGAAGGAGGCCACCCGGCTGGAGAGCTGGATCGAGGAGGCGGTGGGGGCCGGGGCCACACTCCTCTGCGGCGGCAAGCGCGACGGGGCGATGCTCGACGCCACCCTGCTGGAGAATGTGCCACGCGGACTGAAGCTGCGCGACGAGGAGGCCTTCGGGCCGGTAGCCATCCTCTCGAAGTTCAGCGACTTCAGGGCGGCCCTGGACGAGGTCAACGACAGCCGATTCGGCCTGCAGGCAGGCATCTTCAGCCGCGACATCCACAAGGCCATGGCCGCCTGGGACGAGCTGGAAGTCGGCGGCATCCTGATCAACGACGTGCCGAGCTACCGCGTCGACAACATGCCCTACGGCGGGGTGAAGGACTCAGGGTTGGGCCGCGAGGGCGTGCGGTTCGCCATGGAAGACATGACGGAGATCAGGAACCTGGTGATCCGGCGCGGGGCGATCTGACCCCAGGTTAGCGGGCCCACCCCCTGGCGGGAGCGGTCGGAAGCGCCGCCTGCGGGATCAGCGTCCGCATCCGCCGCGCGAAGCTCTTCAGCGCCACCTCGTTCTCGCTGAGCGGGCCCATGGCGTAGCTGGACGAGGCCATGCCGGCCTGGACCCGCTCGATCAGCGCCTTGTCCTCGATGTTGACCAGCCGGTTGATCCGCCAGTTGAGGTAGCGGGCCGCCTTCATCTCCCGCCGCTCGTCGGGCAGGACATAGGCGATCTCGCGCAGCAGCGTCTTCGTCGGCGACACCGGCAGGAACTGCATGAAGTCGATCTGGTCGGGATAGACGTCGAAGGCGACGTTCGGCCAGAGCTTGAAATAGGTCCACAGCTTCTTGCGGTCGGCCGGCAGGTGATCGACGTCGGGCAGGAAGCGCTGGTAGGCGCGCTCGGACCAGCTGTCCGACGGACTGGAGCGCAGGGCGCCCCACATCTTGTCGCACCAGGGGCCCGCCTCCAGGCCGTAGCCGACGCCGAACAGCCGGGTCAGGCCGGGGTGGGCGACGGTGATGTGCAGGCTGTCGGAATAGTTGTCGGAGACATTCTTCCAGTTGACGTCCCGCTCGCGCAGGGTGACCCGGCCGAGCGGCTGCAGCTCGTCCATGCGATAGTGCTCGAGCTCGAAATAGTAGTCGCCGAGCATCTCGCGCACGGAGGGGAGGCCCCCCTCAAGCCGCACGAAGACGAAGCCCAGGCAGATCTCGTGCTCGACGGGAACGAGGTTGTGGGCGGCGCGGTCGAAGTCGCCGAAGGCCTTGGCGTGCGGCACCCCGGCCAGGCGGCCGCGCAGGTCGTAGCTCCAGGCGTGGTACGGGCAGGTCATGCGGACGCCGCAGTTGCCGCTCGGCCCATCGACCACCCGCGAGGCGCGGTGGCGGCAAACGTTGTGGAAGGCGCGGACCTTGTCGTCGTCGCCGCGCACCACGACCAGGCTCTCGCCGAGGAAGTCGAGGGTGTGGAAGTCCCCAGGCTCGGGAATGTCCGACAGGTGGCAGACGACCTGCCAGCTGGTGCGGAACACCGCCGCCTTCTCCGCCTCGAAGAAATCTGCGTCGTGATAGATCCAGCCGGGCAGGCCGAGGTTGGCGAGGTCCGGGTCGGTGTTCGGGTGCAGGGGCTGGGCGGCGCTCATGGGGCTTAGTCTAGCTTGTTCGCGGGCGCTTCTCTACGCCCCCGGCACCTTCAACCCCTTTGCCGCCTCGCTGATCCGCGCCTGCTCTGCAGGCGAGTCGGCGAAGGCCGCCCTGCCCTGCTTCAGCGCCCGGGACGCCGCCGCCGGTTCGCCCAGAACCATCCGCGCCCGCATCAGGCGGATCCAGCCTTCGGCATCCCGGGGCTGTTCCTGAAGGCGGCCTTCGAGGCCCTCGACCATGCCGCGGATCATCTGCTGCTGGTCGTCAGGGGTCATCTTCTGCGCCGCAGCAATGTCGTCGGCGCTGGGGCCGCGCGGGGTGGCTGCGCCGCTGAGCGGCTTCAGCCGGCCGGTCAGGTCCACGCCGCGTTCGCGGGCCAGGTCCTCGACGAAGCGGCGAACTTCTCCGACCCAGGGCGCGCCCTGGGGAGCGGCATTGATCAGGGCGATCCAGTCGGCCATGGCCCCGTCCTGGTCGCCGGCCTGGTCCTTCTCGACAGCCAGGAAGTAGCGGGCGCGGGGATCGTTCGGATCGAGCTTGAGGGCTTGCCGGAAGGCGGCGGAGGCGGCCGGGGTCATCTGGCCGCCGGCCGCCTGGACCAGGGACTCGCCCTGGGCAGAGCGGTGTTCGGGGTTGTTCGGCGCATTGGTCGCCGCCTTGTCGTAGGCGTCCGCCGACTCCTTGAACTGGCCGGTCTGGAAGTAGGACCAGCCGAGCATGCGCCAGCCTTCGGCGTCGTTCGGATTGCGGGCGACCTGGGCCTGCAGCTGGGCGATCATGGCGGGGATGTCGCCCCCCGGATGGTCGGACGGCAGCGCGGCCGCACTGTCAGGCGCCTTGGCGGCGGTGGCATTGGCGGAAGCGATTTCGGGCTTGCCCATCACCGCATAGAGGCCAGTGGCCCCGATGGCGACGACGACGGCCAGGCCGAAGGCGAGCCGCAGCAGGGACTTTTCACTCAACGGCCGCGCGGGGGCGTCGGGGCCCTTGGCCTCGGCCAGCATGCGGCGCTCGATCTCCAGCTTGAGCCGGGCCGCCTCTTCGGCGGTGACGGTTCCAGCGGCGGCCTGGGCGTCGAGCTCGCTGAGCTGGTCGGCGAGGATACCGGTCGGGGTGGCGGCGGCGTCGATCGCCTTGCGCGGCCGGGCCAGGGGAATGACCAGGCCGACAACGGCCAGGGCGACCAGCAGGGTGAGGACCATCCAGAGAATCATGACGTCTCACTCAGCAGGGCTTTGAGCCGGGCCTGTTCTTCCGGGTCGAGGGGGGCGGGGGGCGCGACGGACCGTCCGCGCCAGTAGCGCCAGACCCCGAAGGCGCCGCCGAGCAGCAGCAGGGCCGGGCCGAACCACAGGAACAGGGTGGCGGGGTTGATCGGCGGTTTGAGCAGCACGAAGTCGCCGTAGCGCTGGACGAGATAGGCCTTGGCCTGCTCGTCGGTGTCGCCAGCTGTCAGCCGCTCGCGAAGGATGGCGCGCAGGTCGGCGGCCAGGGGGGCGTCGCTGTCATCGATGGTCTGGTTCTGGCAGACGACGCAGCGCAGTTCCTTGGACAGATGCCGGGCGCGGGCCTCGAGGACCGGGTCCTTGAGCTGCTCTTCGGGCAGGACGGCGAAGGCGGGGCCGGCGACGACGGTCAAGGCGAAGACGAGGACGAGGAGCCGTTTCATGCTTCGGCCTCCAGCTTGTCGAGCAGGGGCTTGAGGGTGGTGGTCCAGGTTTCGGGATCGACAGGGCCGACGTGGCGGTAGCGGACCACGCCCTTCTTATCGATGACAAAGGT
>JBILYE010000208.1:0-6435 GCA_044377925.1 Caulobacter sp.
GGGCGCCCTTGCGCTCCAGCAGCGCGTTGGTGGCGACGGTGGTGCCCATCTTGATGGCGTCGACGCGATCGGCAGGGAAGGGCTGGCCGGGCAGCGCGCCGAGGAGGCGACGCATGGCCTCGACGGCGGCATCGGCATAGGCGGGGGACTGGGACAGGAGCTTGAGGGTGTGTTCCGCGCCATCGGGGTCACGGGCGACGACGTCAGTGAAAGTGCCGCCGCGGTCGATCCAGAAAGACCACCTTGTCACGGGTTCACTCACTTGCCCCTCCAGAATGTTCAAGGCCCGGCGGGCGGTCCGAGTGACCTCCGGCCAGAGGGCATGTTCCACAAACTGTTCGTCAGACCCCTTGGGCAACACCTGGAGGATCGTTTCAAGGGCGGCCTTCAAAGTGGCGATGGCTTCGACTTCGGCCAGGTTGTTCAACACGCGCCCGATTTCGCTCTCGTCGAACTCGTGATCGTCGAAGAAGAAGTGAAACACCTGGTCCAGGTTGGAGATCAGGCCTTTCGCAGTCTCGGCTCTCCAGACCACGCGTGGGTCGGGCGAGCCAAGCTCCTCAAGGAACGCGACCAACTCGTGCCTGATTCCCGGATGCGTCAGGCCGGCTTCGGTCATTTCCGCCCAACCATGACCAAAGCTTCACCCACCGCCGATCTCGCCGTCATTGTCATGTGGCCGCCATCATCGTATCCTGCGAACTCCTTCCCATGACCTTTTGGCGCAACATTGCAAGGCTCGCCGCGAACCGCGTGGACGAAGCCGAATGTCCCGACTGCCCGGCGGGACTGCCTGGCGAGGACCCTGCGTTCTCGACGGCGGTGACGGCGTTGGGCGCCAAGCTGGCCAAGAGCGACGGGCGGGCCGACCATTCCGAGTATGCGGCCTTCGCCACCGTCTTCCAGCCGGACGAGGGCTCCGAGCGCAATGTGCGGCGGCTCTACGAGCTGGCGCGGCAGACGCCCCTCGGCTTCGAAAGCTATGCGCGGCGGCTGGCCAAGCGTTACCGCGGCTGCCCGCAGCTGCTGGAAGACGTTCTCGACGGCCTGTTCCACATCGCCGGTTCTGACGGCCGGGTGACCTCGGACGAGATGGACTACCTGCAGCGTGTGTCGGACCTGTTCGGCCTGTCGCGGCTGACCCTGCGGCGTTTGACGGCGACGCATCTGGGGGCCGGCAAGGACGACCCCTATGTCATCCTGGGCGTGCTGCCGGATGCTTCGGACGAGGAACTGCGGGCCGAGTGGAAGCGTCAGCTGTCGGCCGCGCACCCGGACCGTGCGCGGGCCCGCGGCCTGCCCGAAGAGTTCATCGCCGTGGCCGAATCCAAGGCGGCCTCGATCAATGCGGCCTTCGACACGGCCATGGCCGAGCGCCGTCAGTTGGGGATGATGGGGGCGGCTTGAGGCTTCCGACCCGGAAATCGGCACAGGCCCAAAAATTGTCGCCTGAACAGCGCATTAGGTTGACGTACAGGCCGGACGGTCAAAGAATGTGGTCAGGGATGCTCACAAAGCATCCGAAGGAGTGGTGATGAACCAGACGACCCGCGGGGGCGCGACCGGAATGAAGGCCCTGGCCTGGATCGGCGGCCTGCTGGCCACCGTGGCCGCCGTGATCATCGGCTCGGTCCTCACCGTGTTCGCCGTCACCACGGTTGTCGTCCTGGCCATTATGACCAGCGTCACCCTGGCGTTTGTCGCCCTGGCGGGGCGCGCCAAGAGCAAGGCCCGGGCCCGCGCCGCCGACGACGGCGTCATGGAGGCCCACAAGGTCGGCGGCCACCACTGGGTCGCCTACGGCTGGAACGAACGGCGCTGACCCTGACCCTCCCGTCACGGCTGCGGCCCCATCTGGTGGCCGGCGACTACATCGACATTGCCTTGAAGGACTCGGCTGGTGGCGAGGAGCATGAAGGCTTCATCGTTGGCCTGACCGACACCTTTGTCATGATCGAGAGCTTCGAAGCCTGGACCGGCGACGGGGTGCGGATCATCCCCCTGGCCCATATCGACGGGGTCATGCGCGAAGAGATTCACCAGGACCGCCAGGCGATCCTGGTCTGGAACGGCGCCACGCCGACCGAATCCTACGACTGGTTGAACCTGTCGGGGTTCCGGGCCCTGTTCGCCTCCGTGCTGTCGGTGGACGCCACGGTCTGTGTCCATGACGAGGACGAGGTGGAGGTCGGAAAGGTGCTGGCCGTGTTCGACGATCGGGTGCGGCTGAAGCTGATCGACGGCGGCGGCAAGTGGATCGACGAGCCACTGGACTACCCGTTCACCGACATCGTCATGGTCGAGACCGGCGACCAGTACAGCACCGTCCTGCGGCGCTACGCCGAGGCCATGGCGGCGAAGGGGGCGAAGGGCTAGGGGCCAGTTCCTCTCCCTTCGTGAGAGGGGGACCGCGCGCGGTACGCGCGTGGTGGACAGGGTCCCCACCGGCGGTTCCATTTCGAACAGGTTTGCCCGCCGGCTTGGGCGGTGACCCCCTCCGCCATCGCTACGCGATGGTCCCCCTCCCCCGAGAGGGGGAGGAACCGGTCAGGCCGCCCGACGCTCCCCGGACACACCATCCTCAATGGTGAACTGCGCCACCAGGCGGGACAGTTCAGTCGCTTCGGCGTTCAGCGCGTGGCCGGCGGCGGTCGATTCCTCGACCATGGCGGCGTTCTGCTGGGTCACCTGGTCCATGTGATTGACGGCGGTGTTGACCTCGTTGAGGGCCGAGGCCTGTTCGTGCACGGAGGCCGAGATTTCGGCGACCACGGCATCGACCTTGACCACCCGCTCGATGATCTCCTGCAGGGCCGTTCCGGTCCGGGCGACAAGCTGGACGCCCTGGTCGACCTGGCCGGACGAGGCCGAGATCAGCGCCTTGATTTCGCGGGCCGCGTCGGCCGAGCGCTGGGCCAGGG
The DNA here is from genome assembly GCA_044377925.1 of Caulobacter sp. Taxonomy (GTDB): domain Bacteria; phylum Pseudomonadota; class Alphaproteobacteria; order Caulobacterales; family Caulobacteraceae; genus Caulobacter. The sequence continues at coordinate 2,922 of JBILYE010000208.1, forward strand.
CCCGGACCTCCTGGGCGACGACGGCGAAGCCCCGGCCGGAATCTCCGGCCCGGGCGGCCTCGACGCCGGCGTTCAGGGCCAGCAGATTGGTCTGGAAGGCGATCTCGTCGATGACGCCGATAATCTGGCCGATCTCGCGCGAGGACTGCTCGATGCGGGTCATGGCCTCGGTGGTCTGGCCGACCACGCAGCTGGAGCTTTCAGCCTGGGTGCGGGCGGCGGCAACCATTTGGCCGGCCGCGATGGCGCCGCTGGCCGTCTTTTTGACGGTGGCGGTAATCTCGTCGAGGGCGGCGGCGGTCTCCTCCAGGCTGGCGGCCTGCTGCTCGGTGCGACGCGACAGGTCGTCGGCCGCCCTGGCGATCTCGCCGGCTCCGTTGCGGATGGAGTGGGTGTTCTCGTCGACCTTGCGCATGGCCGATTGCAGGGTGGTTGCGGCGGCGTTGAAGTCGGCGCGCAGCTGTTCGTACTGCGGGGCCATCGGCGCGTGCACCCGGTGGGTCAGGTCGCCCTTCGACAGGGCGGCCAGGCCGCTGGCCAGCAGGCTGACGACGGCGGCCTGTTCGTCAGCCGTTGCCTTGGCCAGGGCTTCGCGCTCGCGGCGCTGGCTGGCGGCTTCGGCCTCGAGGCCGGCGCTTTCGGCCTTGAGCAGCTCGCCGTCGACCAGGCTCTTGCGGAACTGCTGCAGGGCGGCGGCGATCTGGCCGGTTTCGTTGCGGGCTTCAGTGAAGGGGATGGTGACGTCGGTGTCTCCGGCGATCAGCCGCTTCATCACCGCCATCAGCCGATCGATGCGGCCCGACAGGCCGATGGCGATCACCGCCGCGAGGGCCGCTGCCATCAGGGTGGCCAGGCCGACGAGCAGCAGGTTGGTGATCATCTCGCCGGTAAGGCGGGCGATGCGGGCCTGCAGCAGGCGGCCAAGCTCGCCATTGGTGGCGGTCCATGCCTTGTCGATGCTGCCGTCCAAGGCGCCCTCGTCGCCGCCGGCCAAGAAGGCGTCGGCCCCGGCGGTCAGGTCAGCGAGGGGGGCGGCGAGGGCGGCCTTTGTCTCGCCGCCAGCGTTCTTGGCGATGGCCGAGGCCATCGAGCCCTTGGCAGCAGCGGTGGCCGCCTGGAAGCGGTCGGCGGCGACGGCGATCCTGACGGCGGTCTGCGGATCCTCGGCCGGGGCGGTGCGGGCCAGGGCAAGCCCATCGGCGGCGACCAGCATGGCCGGCAGGCGCACGGTGGCGGCGTCCATCGCGTAGAAGCTGTCGAGGTCGGGATCGAGGGTCAGGTTGGAGGCGTCGCCGACGGCAATCATCAGCGCGGCGCCGGCCTGCAGCCGGGCTTCGCCGCTGGCCGCCTCGAAGGCGTCGGCGGCGCCGGCGCTGCCGAACAGGCTGTCGAACCGGGCGCGCACGATCTTGTCGACCGGGGCGGCGGTATCGCTGGAGGCGGCGACCATGGCCGGCCAGACGGCCTGCAGATAGGTCGAGCCCTTGGTTTCACGATCAGCAAAGGCGATGGCCCTTGAACTGGTGGCTACGAAGAGAAACGTCATGGAGACGAGTGGAGCGATGAACAACAGCGTGAGAAACGCTAGGCGCGCGCGCAAAGACAACTTTCCGTTGATTAATTTTATCACTGTCGTCCCCATTATTGACAGACTGCCGATATATGAAGCGCTGAATTGGCTAACGACGGCTTACTTTGGAGAATCGGCCGCCTGGACCGTGGACGTTGCCGGGCGCCGGCCTTCCCTCAACGTCACGCTTGCTCAAGGCCGCGCGCCGCGCCATGGTCGGTCAAACACTTGTTTGGGAGAGAGACGATGATTGGTGTTGTGGCCAAGCTGTTCGTGCAGGAAGCCAAGGCGGCGGAGTTTGAGGGTGTGTTTCTGGATCTGGCGGCCAAGGTGAAGGCCAATGAGCCGGGCTGCATCGCCTATCAGCTGACCAAGAGCCGCACGGAGCCGGGCGTCTACAAGGTGCTGGAACTCTATGCCAACGAGGACGCCCTGAAGCACCACGGCGGCACCGACTACTTCAAGGCGGCCGGCGCGGCCATGGGCCCGACGATGGCCGGCCGTCCCGAGATCGAATACCTCGACGGCGTGGAGTAGGTCGTTATGGATCTGGCCTTTTCCGACGCCGACCGGGCCTTCCAGAAGGAGGTCCGCGACTGGATCGCCGCCAACTACGACGACGGGCTGAAAGCACAGCTCGGTCAGTCGAAGAACGGCTATCTCGACAAGGCCGGCCAGGTCGCCTGGCAGAAGAAGCTGGCGGCCAGAGGCTGGGCGGCGCCGGACTGGCCGGTGGAACTGGGCGGGCCGGGGTTCAGCGCCTCGCAGCGCTACATCTTCAACATGGAGATGAGCCTGGCCGGTGTTCCGCAATCCTCGCCCATGGGGCTGAAGATGGTGGCCCCGGTGATCATGGCCTTCGGCTCGGACGAGCAGAAGGCCCAGCACCTGCCGCCGATTCTGAGCTCCGATATCTGGTGGTGCCAGGGCTATTCGGAGCCGGGCTCGGGGTCTGACCTCGCGTCCCTGCAGATGAAGGCCGAGCGCGACGGGGACGATTATGTCCTCAACGGCTCGAAGATCTGGACGACGCACGCCCAATGGGCCGACTGGATGTTCTGCCTGGTGCGGACCAGCCAGGAAGCCAAGACGCAGAACGGGATCAGCTTCCTGCTGCTGCGGATGGATACGCCCGGGATCCAGATCAAGGCGCTGCCGACGCTCGACCAGCCGGTCGACGGTCAGCAGGAGATCAACCAGGTCTTCTTCACCGACGTCCGCGTGCCGGTCTCGAACCGGATCGGCGAAGAGGGCAAGGGCTGGACCTATGCCAAGTACCTGCTCGAGTTCGAGCGGGGCAATGCCTACGCGCCGGGGCTGATGAACAGCCTCAAGAAGGTGCGCAAGATCGCCTCGGCCGAACTGGGCGATGATGGCCAGCCGCTGATCCTCGACCATGACTTCCGCCGCAAGATCGCCGAGCTGGAGATCAAGGTGGAGACACTGAACGCCACCGAGCTGCGCATCTTCTCCGCCATGGAGGGCGGCGAGCCGGTCGGGCCAGCGTCGTCGATGCTGAAGTGTGCGGGCTCTGAAGCACAGCAGGCGATCACCGAGCTGGTGCTGGAGGCGGTCGGCCACTATGGCGCGCCCTATGCGCCGGCCTTCGCGGGCGGCAACGACTACTTCCCCGGCCCGGACTATGCGGCGCCGGCGGCGGGGGCCTACTTCAACTACCGCAAGGCCTCGATCTACGCCGGGTCCAACGAGATCCAGCGCAACATCATGGCCAAGCTGGTTCTCGGGCTCTGATCCAAGACAAGCCGCACCCTCCCTCCCCTTTATGGGGAGGGACAGGCGCCGCAGGCGCCAGGGTGGGGAAGTCGGATGAAGGGCGCCAATCCCTCGGGATTGGCGCCCTTTGATTTTCGGACCCCACCCTGCGCGCTACGCGCGCTGTCCCTCCCCATAAAGGGGAGGGAGGAACGGCGCCTGTTTCATGAC
>JBILYE010000209.1:0-6416 GCA_044377925.1 Caulobacter sp.
AGGACTTTAATAACCCTGGGTTTCAATGCGCCTGTCATTCGACTTAGCAGCTCAGAAGGGGCGTCCTGAACATGAAAAAGATCATCATCACGACCATCGCCGCCGTTGGCATGTTGGCCAGCGCCAGCGCCAGCTCGGCCGGCAGCAACCTGCAGGGGGAAATGACCCGCTGCCTGAACAAACACGCCAACGTCAAGCAGGCGGCCAAGGTCACCCTGGAATGCACCGCCGTCGGCGGCAAGCTGTCGGGCTGCAAGGTGGTCGAGAGCGAAGCGCCGTCGAAGGGCTTTGAAGCTGCCGCCATCTGTGTCGCCAGCGCGCTGCCCATGGGCGACAAGTCCGGCGTCATCCGCGTCCCGCTGCGCTTCACCGGCGGCTGATCTTCCAACGTCGGGCGGGCGCTTCGGGGTGAAGCGACCGCCCGATTGGCCCCATTCCGGGGTGTTTTAACCTGAGGCTTACCAAGTTCGTGGAATCTGGTGACGAACCTGGGTCTGGGAATTTCAAAATCATGCGCCTGCCGCGGCTTGCCGATGCTCCTCTCGCTTTCAAGATCGGGCTGGCGCCCTTGCTCGCCACCCTGGCCCTGGCCCTGGTGGCCGGCGGCTCCTGGTGGATGAACGTCAATCAACGCAACGTTTTGACGCATGTCGTTAAGGTTGATGCTCCCGCCACCCTGGAGTTGGCGACCATCTCCAAGCGCATCCGCTCCGCACACGGCGAGCTCTACCTTCTGCTCACCCGGCAGTCGGCAGGTATCGAGACCGACAGCGTCTCAACCCGGGCCGAGGCGCTGGCCGCCGAGATCGTCGAGATCAAGAAGGCGGTGGACAACGCCTACGCCAAGACCGTGCCGGGCTCGACGGAGCGGGCCTCTCTGGAAGGGCTCAAGAAGGATCTCAAGGACTATGAGGACGCGGTCGGCGTCGTCATGTCGATGCTCCAGGTCGACGTCGCGACCGCCGCACAGTTCACCGTTCCGTTCGAGGAAGCCTACGTCAAGATGACCGGCACGCTCGACAAGGCCGCCGCGGACGTCAGCGCCGCGTCCGCCGCCCGCGCCGACGCCAGTGTGAAGCAGGCCGAACTGCTCGGGGCCGTATCCATAGCTCTGGTCGGCCTGGCCCTGGCGGTCGTTACCGGTCTCGCCTTCTTCCTGGTCATGGCCATCCGCAAGGACGTCACCCGTATCGCCCAGGCCACCGAGACCCTGGCCGGCGGTAACAACAGCATCGATCTGGATCGCCTGCGACGCGGTGACGAGCTGGGCGCCCTCGTCCGTTCGCTGGTGGTCTTCCGCGACAACCAGCTGCGCCTCGCGGAGATGGCCGCTCGCCACGATGCCCAGGTCGCCGAGCAGGAACAGACCCGCGCCGGCGAGGAAGCCCGCCGGGCCAGCTCCAGCCGCGAGCAGAACCAGGTCGTCGAGGGCCTGGCCGAAGGTCTCAGCCGCCTCTCGAAGGGCGACCTGACCTTCCAGCTGAACAGCCCGTTCGCTCCGGCCTACGAAAGCCTGCGCCGCGACTTCAACAACACCGTGGTCGAGCTGTCGGGCGTGATCCGCACCATCGCCGAACGGGCCGTGACCATCGAGCATGTTTCCGGCGACACGAGCGCCTCGGCCGACGACCTGTCGCGCCGCACCGAGCAACAGGCGGCCAGCCTGGAAGAGACGGCCGCCGCCCTTGAAGAGATCAGCGCCGCCGCCGCCCGCGCCGCAGAGGGGGCCGGCAAGGCCGACAAGGTGGTCACCGAGACCGGCGCCGATGCCCGCGATTCCGGCGAAGTGGTGCGCCGCGCCGTGACCGCCATGGCCGGCATCGAGGAGAGCTCGCGCCATGTCACCCAGATCATCGGGGTGATCGACGAGATCGCCTTCCAGACCAATCTTCTGGCTCTCAACGCCGGAGTCGAGGCGGCCCGGGCCGGTGACGCGGGTCGCGGCTTCGCCGTCGTCGCCTCCGAGGTCCGGGCCCTGGCCCAGCGCTCGGCCGACGCCGCCAAAGAAATCAAGACCCTGATCGCCGCCTCCAGCGAACAGATCGGGTCGGGTGTCGCGCTGGTCGGCCAGGCCGGCGCGGCTCTGGACCGTATCGTCGCCCGGGTCGGCGACGTCACCGCCCTGATGACCGAGATCACCGGGTCGGTGCGCGAACAGTCGATCGGCCTGCGGGAGGTCACCGCCACCGCCCACCGCATGGACCAGATGACCCAGCAGAACGCCGCCATGGTGGCCCAGTCCACCTCGGCGTCGCACCTGATGCGCCAGGAGGCTGAGCAGCTCGGCAGCATGATCCGCCGGTTCAAGGTCAGCGACTCCCCTGCCGCCGACGGCGGGTCGGCCCGGCAGTACGCACGCGCCAGCTGAGCAAACTCTGGCTTCGCAGCCTTTTGGCCCCGCCGTCCCCGGACGGCGGGGCCTTTTGCCTTGGGGCTGACCGCTTCACAAACCGGCGTTTCCGTGGCCCTATGTGAACAATGACAAGATAAGGGAGGCAGCGATGGCCGATGGCGGTTTCGAGCACCTGGATGCTGCGCGCGCGCAGGTCTGGGCCACGCCCCTCGATCAGCTCAATCCCGGCGATCCGGCCCGCTTCCGGGACAACAGCTTCTGGCCGGTGTTCGAGCGCCTGCGCCAGGAAGACCCCGTCCACTTCACGCCGGACAGCGAATGGGGCGCCTACTGGTCGATCACCAGGTTCGACGACATCGTCGCGGTCGACACCAACCACCAGGCCTTCTCGAGCGACGCCTTCCGGGGCGGCATCAGCATCCGCGATCCCAAGCCCGACTTCGTGCTGCCGAACTTCATCGCCATGGACCCGCCCAAGCATGACGTTCAGCGCAAGACGGTCAGCCCCGTGGTCAGTCCCGCCAACCTGATGCTGCTGGAGCCGGTGATCCGCGAACGGGCCGGAAAACTTCTCGACGGCCTGCCGATCGGCGAGGAATTCGACTGGGTCGACCGGATCAGCATCGAGCTGACCACCCAGATGCTGGCCACCCTGTTTGATTTCCCCTGGGAGGATCGGCGCAAGTTGACCCGCTGGTCGGATGTCGCCACCGCCCTGCCTGGCAACGGTATCGTCGAGAGCGAAGAGGCGCGGCGGGCCGAGCTGCGCGAATGCCTCGAGTACTTCACCCGTCTGTGGAACGAGCGGGTCAACGCAGCTCCGCGCAACGACCTGATCTCCATGCTCTGCCACGGCGAGAGCACGAAGAACATGGACCCGATGGAGTACCTCGGGAACCTGATCCTGCTGATCGTCGGCGGTAACGACACCACCCGCAACTCGATCACCGGCGGCTTGCTCGCCCTCAACCAGAACCCGGCCGAGTACGATAAGCTGCGGGCCAACCCGGCGCTGATCCCCTCGATGGTCTCGGAGATCATCCGCTGGCAGACGCCGCTCGCCCACATGCGCCGCACCTGCGTGGCCGACACCGTGGTCGGCGGCAAGACCATCAAGGCCGGCGACAAGGTCGTGATGTGGTATGTCTCGGGCAACCGCGACGCTGACGTCATCGACAACCCCGACGCCTTCATCATCGACCGCGAGCGGCCGCGCCATCACCTGTCGTTCGGTTTCGGCATCCACCGCTGCGTCGGCAATCGCCTGGCCGAGATGCAGCTGCGCATCGTCTGGGAGGAGGTGCTCAAGCGCTTCCCCCGTATCGATGTGGTCGGCGAACCGACCCGTGTCTATTCCAGCTTCGTGAAGGGCTATGACACCCTTCCCGTCCTCATCCCCGCCCGAACCCAGGACTAAGACCATGGCCGATGGAAACTTCGACAAGCGCGCCGCCGACAGGGCTGCGGCTGAAAACACACCCCTGGCCGAGCTGAACCCGGGCCTGCCGGACCGTTTCGCCACCGACAGCTTCTGGCCGGTGTTCGAGCGCCTGCGCCGGGAGGATCCGGTCCACTACACCCCCGAGAGCGAGTGGGGACCCTACTGGTCGGTGACCAGGTTCGAGGACATCGTCGCCGTCGACACCAACCATCAGGCCTTCAGTTCCGACGCCCATCTGGGCGGCATCACGCTTGCCGATTTCAACCCTGATTTCATGCTGCCGATGTTCATCGCCATGGATCAGCCCAAGCACGACGTACAGCGCAAGACCGTCAGCCCCTCGGTCAGCCCCCAGCGGCTGATGGAGCTGGAGCCGGTGATCCGGGAACGGGTCTGCAAGCTGCTCGACGAGCTGCCGATCGGCGAGGAGTTCGACTGGGTCGACCGCATCAGCATCGAGCTGACGACCCAGATGCTGGCCACCCTGTTCGACTTCCCCTGGGAGGATCGCCGCAAGCTGACCCGTTGGTCCGATGTCGCCACCGCCATCCCGGGCCAGGGCGTCGTCGAAACCGAGGAGGAGGGCCAGATGGAGCTTCTCGGCTGCCTCGAATACTTCACCCGCCTGTGGAACGAGCGCATCAACGCCCCGCCGCAGCCCGATCTGATCTCCATGCTCTGCCACGGCGAGAGTACGAAAAACATGGAGCCCATGGAATATCTGGGCAACATCATCCTGCTGATCGTCGGCGGTAACGACACCACCCGCAACTCGATCACCGGCGGCCTGCTGGCCCTCAACCAGAACCCGGTCGAGTATGACAAGCTGCGGGCTGACCCTTCGCTGATCCCCTCGATGGTCTCCGAGATCATCCGCTGGCAGACGCCGCTGGCCCACATGCGCCGCACCTGCGTGGCCGACACCGAGGTTGGAGGCAAGCTGATCAAGAAGGGCGACAAGGTTGTCATGTGGTACGTCTCGGGCAACCGCGACGAGACGGTGATCGACAACGCCAACGCCTTCATCATCGACCGCGAACGGCCGCGCCATCACCTGTCCTTCGGCTTCGGCATCCACCGCTGCGTCGGCAACCGCCTGGCCGAACTGCAGCTCCGCATCGTCTGGGAAGAGGTGCTCAAGCGCTTCCCGCGCATCGACGTGGTCGGCGAGCCCAAGCGGGTCTTCTCAAGTTTCGTGAAGGGCTACGAGAGCCTGCCGGTGATCATCCCGGCCCGGGCCTAATGGTACACCGGGGCGCCCTCAGGCGCCCCAGAACCCCACCAGCTTCTTGACCTCGGCCACCGTCGGCGCAGCGGCTTCCCGCGCCTTGGCGGCTCCGGCGGCGAGGATGCGATCGATCTCGGCCGGATCGGCGAGATAGCGTCGCATAGCGTCGCTCACCGGGCCCAGGGAGGCGACGGCGAGATCGGCCAGCGCCGGCTTGAAGGCGCCGAAGCCCTGGCCGCCGAAGTCGGCCAGCACAGCTTCCCTGGTCACGCCCGACAGGGCCGCGTAGATTCCGACCAGGTTGTCGGCTTCCGGGCGGTCCTTCAGTTCCTCCACCGTATCAGGCAGCGGATTGGGGTCGGACTTGGCCTTGCGCACCTTGGCGGCGATGGTGTCGGCGTCGTCGGTCAGGTTGATGCGCGACAGATCCGAGGGATCGGACTTGCTCATCTTGGCCGTGCCGTCGCGCAACGACATGATCCGCGCGCCGGGCCCCTGGATCAGGGGTTCGGGCAGGGGGAAGCAGCCGGGCGCGCTGAAGTCGTGGTTGAACTTCTGGGCGATGTTGCGGGACAGCTCGAGGTGCTGTTTCTGGTCCTCGCCGACCGGCACATGGGTCGCCTTGTAGACCAGGATGTCGGCCGCCTGCAGCACCGGATAGGTGTAGAGGCCGACGCTCGAGCGCTCCTTGTGCTTGCCGCTCTTCTCCTTGAACTGGGTCATCTTGTCGAGCCAGCCGAGGCGGGCGACGCAGTTGAAGACCCAGGCCAGTTCCGCATGCTCGGGCACCGCCGATTGCGGGAAGATGGTCGCCTTGGCCGGGTCGAGGCCGGCGGCCAGGTAGGCGGCGGCGATCTCACGGGTCTGGGCGGCCAGCTGGGCCGGCTCCTGCCAGACGGTGATGGCGTGCAGATCGGCGACGAAGATGAAGGTGTCGATCTCGTGCTGCAGCCGGGCGAACTTCACCAGGGCGCCGAGATAGTTGCCAAGGTGCAGGGCGCCGGACGGCTGGACGCCGGACAGCACCCGTTGAGGGCCGGCGTATTGGGCGGGGGTCTGGTCGGTCATGGAGTTACTCGAATGATCAGGTCGGTCGGCGCGCGGGGGCGATCCCGCGCGTGGGGCTCGTCAGGACGTCAGAGGCTGCGCCATCGGCGGGGAGTGACCATGGCCGTGGCAATAGGCGAGGCGGCGCGCCTGGGCAAGAGCCGTCAGGCCGCGCGTCGGCGCCGGACCAGGCCCTTGATCTCGGCCAGGGTCATGCCCCCGGTCAGCACCACCAGCACCGGATAGACCGGAATGATGGCGACACAGACGGCCACCACGGCCAGTTCCTTGGCCCCCAGCCGGATGACGGCAAGGCTTTCGAACACGCCCTGGATCTGCGGTCGGAA
>JBILYE010000210.1:0-6307 GCA_044377925.1 Caulobacter sp.
CTGGTCGTCTGCGTCATCATCGGTATCGCCCTGATGGTCTCGGACCGTCGCGGCTCCGTCGAGAACACCGCCCAGCAGGCCACCCAGACGGCCGTCGACAATGTCGTCGCCCCGGTCGGTGATGTGGTCGCCCAGCCCGGCCGCTGGATCAGTGGCGGCTTCTCCTGGCTGGGCAGCTATTTCGACGCGGCCGGTGAGAACCGCCGGCTTAAGAAGCAACTGCAGGACGCCCATCGCATCGAGGACCGGGCCCAGGCCCTCGCCCTCGAGAACGCCCGCCTGCGCACCATGCTGGGCGTGCGCACCGAGCCGGCCATGCCGATGGTCACCGCCCGGGTGGTGTTCGACGGCCGCGGGCCCTTCCGCCGGGCCCAGCTGGCCAACGCCGGCGCCGACAAGGGCGTGGTGATCGGCTATCCGGTGATCAGCGAGCGCGGCGTCATCGGCCGGGTGATCGGTGTCTCCTCCAACGCCAGCCGCATCCTGCTGTTGAAGGACGTGTCCTCGCGAACGCCGGTGATGATCGCCCGCAGCAACGCCCGCGCCATCCTGACCGGCGACGGCGGCGACAATCCGCGTCTGGACAACCTGCGTGGTCCCGATCCGGTCAAGCAGGGCGACCGGGTGCTGACCAGCGGCGACGGCGGCATCTATCCGCGCGGGCTGCCGGTGGGCCGGGCCGTGAAGGGGCTGGACGGCCGTTGGCGGGTGGCGCTGGACAGCGACACCACGGCGCTCGACTGGGTCCGGATCATCCAGTTCAAGGACTTTTCACAGCTCACCGACGACAAGGCGCTGAACTCCGGTGTCATGCCCGACGTCAAGACCGAGGATCCGGCGGCTCTCGCGGCCAAGACCATCCTGGCCCCGACGACCAGGCCCGCCGCGCCGACGACCCCGCCGGTCGCCAAGCCCCAGGTTCCGCCGGCCGCCAAGGCCGTGACGCCGCCGGCGCCGAAGACTGCCGCGACCGCGACTGTCATCTCCGGGCAGCCCAAGGCCGCCGCGCCGCCGCCGGCCAAGGCGCCGGCGCAGAAAGCCGCGACCACGCCGGGGGGAACGCCGTGAGCCTGCAGGCCGCCCGGCCGCTCGACCCCTGGCGCTGGATGGGCGCGCCTGCCTTGATCTGTCTGGCCGCCACGCTGCTGCTTGGCCTTCCGTTCCGACTGCTGACGCTGCAACTGCCCGAGCCGATCTTTCCCATGATCTGCGTCTTCTCCTGGGCGGTGATCCGGCCCTCGATCCTGTCTCCGATCGTCATCCTGCTCATCGGCCTGGTGCTGGACCTGCTGTGGGGCACGCCGTTCGGCCTGTGGGGTCTCAGCATGCTGGTCGGCTACGGCCTGACCCTGTCGATGCGGGCCATGATGACGGGTCAGAGCCGGATGATGATGTGGGCGTGGTACATCGGGGTCACCGGCGTGGTGCTGGTGGCCGGCTTCCTGTTCATGATGCTGCACGGCGGGGCGACGCCGAACCTGGTCGGCCTCATCTGGCAACTTCTCGCCACAGGCCTGCTGTACCCCTTCGCCCACCGCCTGATCGACCGGTTCGACGATGCGGACGTGAGGTTCCGGTGAGCGAGCCATCCATCTTCTTCAGTGAAGTCAACCGCCGCCAGGGCGACTTCAACCGGCGCGCCTTCCTGCTGGGCGGCATGACGAGCCTGGGCCTGGCGGCGCTCGGCGGGCGACTGGCCTATCTGCAGGTCATCGAGGCCCAGCGCTATCAGATGCTGGCCAGCTCCAACCAGTTCAACTTCATCATGGTGCCGCCGCCGCGCGGGCGCATCCTGGACCGCAACGGAGTGGTGCTGGCGTCGAACCGGCCGAACTTCCGCCTGACGGTCTATCGCGACGAGGACACCAATGTCCCGCAGGTGATCGACAACCTGTCCAAACTGGTGCCCATCGATCCGGCCAAGATCCCGCGGCTGATCAAGCAGATCGAGAACTCGCCGAAAAAATCCCCCGTGCCGGTCATGGAAGACCTGAGCTGGGAGCAGTTTACCCGCATCAACGTCCGCGCGCCGGAGCTGCCGGGCGTTTCGGCCGACATGGCCGAAGTGCGGGTCTATCCCTACGGCGGCGCCTTCGCCCACGTCATCGGCTATGTCGCCAAGGTCAACGACAAGGACATCAAGAAGATCAAGGACGCCGGCCAGCAGCCGGACCAGCTGCTCTACAACCCCGGCTTCCGGATCGGGCGCCAGGGTGTGGAGAAGGCCTTCGATCTGGAACTGCGCGGCAAGGCCGGCGGCAAGAAGGTCGAGGTCGACGCCAAGGGGCGGGTGGTGGCCGAGGATCCGGGCGGCGACCTGCCGCCGGTGCCCGGCGACGAGATCCGGCTGACCCTCGATGTCGACGTTCAGCGCCGGGCGCTGGAAGTGTTCGGGGAGGAGAGCGGCGCCGCGGTGCTGATGGACTGCCGCACCGGCGACATCCTCTGCATGGCCTCGGCCCCGGCCTTCGACGCCAACGGTTTCGTGCGCGGCCTTTCAGGGCCGGAATACCGGGCGCTGGCCGGCTACGAGCGCAAGCCGCTGCTCGACAAGGCGCTTTCGGGCACCTATCCGGCCGGCTCGACCTTCAAGCCGACGACGGCCCTGGCCCTGCTGGCGGCCGGCATCAATCCCAAGGAGCGGGTCGTCTGCACGGGCGGCTATCACTACGGCAACCGCACCTTCCGCTGCTGGAAGGTCGGTGGGCATGGCGCGCAGGACATGCACGACGCCATCAAGAATTCCTGCGACGTCTACTTCTACCACCTCTGCAACCGCGCCGGCATCGATCTGATCGCCGACACGGCCAAGAAGCTGGGCTTCCAGCAGGTCTTCGACATCGGCATCCCGGGCCAGTCGCGCGGGCTCATCCCGAACAAGGCCTGGAAGAAGCAGGCGTTCAGAAAGAACCCCAACCCTGATTCCCGGGTGTGGCATCTGGGCGAAACCCTTTCGGTGGCCATCGGGCAGGGGGCGATCACGGTCAATGCCCTGCAGCTCTGCGTCGCCACGGCCCGCATCGCCAACAGCCGCAAGGCGCTGAACCCCCGGCTGATCAGATCGGTGGGCGGCAAGGAGCTGCCCTCGGGCGCGGCTGTGCCGGACCTGCCGATCCCGAAGGAGCACCTGGACATCGTGCGCAATGCCATGGCCGCGGTGGCCAACGACACCACCGGCGGCGCCTATCGGCAGAGCCAGCTGGGTCTTGGCGACGTGCTGATGGCCGGCAAGACCGGCACCGCCCAGTCGCGGGACTACAAGCCCGGCGAGTCGCGGAAGAACGCCGGCCTGGCCTGGACCAAGAAGGACCACAACCTCTTCATCGCCTTCGCGCCGGTCGACAATCCGCGCTACGCCCTGGCGGTCATCGTCCAGCACGGCGGGGTCAGCGGCTCGCTGGCCGCCGCGCCCCGGGCCCGTGAGATCATGCGCACGGCGCTGCTCAAGGACCCGGAAATCCGGGCCCGCATTGAAAAGCCGCTGCCGCCGCCCGAGCTTGACCCCAATGCCGACGTCGAGGGCGCCGAGCCCGAGCTGCCGACTGAAGGCCTGGCGCCGCTGACGCCAGCGCCCGGGACGGCGACACCCGCCGCACCGCCGCCGGGAGCCGGCCGATGACCATGTCCGCCCTCTCACGGCCCGGCGAGCGCGACCGGCCCCTGATCAAGTTTCTCGAGATCGACTGGGTCTTCTGCCTGCTGCTGTGCCTGATCGCCGGCGCGGGATCGCTGATCATGTTCTATGTCGCGGGAGCGAGCTGGACGCCCTGGGCGGCGCAGCATCTGGTCCGCTACAGCATCTTCTTCGTGGCCATGATCGTTCTGGCCATGCTGCCGTTGCGGGTCTGGTTCGAGGTCGCCTATCCGGTCTACTTCGTCGGCCTGGCCCTGCTGGTCGCGGTCGAACTGGTCGGGGATGTCGCCAAGGGGGCGCAGCGCTGGCTGGAGATCGGGCCGTTGCGCTTCCAGCCGTCGGAGATCATGAAGATCGGCATCGTGCTGGCTCTGGCCCGCTTCTATCACGGCGTGTCCGCCGAGAGCGCCCGGTTCAGCTGGTGGCTGTTGATCCCGCTGGCGATGATCGCCGCGCCGACTCTGCTGGTGGCCCACCAGCCCGACCTCGGCACCGCCATCCTGGTTGGCGCGACAGGGGTCGCCATCATGGTGCTTGCCGGTCTGGACTGGAAGCTGATCCTCGGCGGCGTCGGCGCCACCCTGGCTGCGCTGCCACCGTTCATCTTCTTTGTGCTGCAGGACTACCAGCGGCGCCGGATCCTGACCTTCCTCGACCCCGAGTCCGACAAGATGGGCGACGGTTATCACATCCTGCAGTCGAAGATCGCGCTGGGCTCCGGCGGCTTCCTCGGCAAGGGCCTGGGCCTGGGCAGCCAGAGCCAGCTCGACTACCTGCCCGAAAAGCACACCGACTTCATCTTCGCGGCCCTGTCCGAACAGCTGGGCTTCCTGGGCGGCGCCACCATCCTGCTGCTCTATGTCGGGGTCATCTTCATGGCCCTGCGCATCGCCTCCGCCAGCCACAGCCATTTCGGCCGGCTGGGGTCGGCCGGGGTGACCGCGACCTTCGCCCTCTATGTGCTGATCAACGGGGCGATGGTCATGGGCATGGCGCCCGTCGTCGGCGTGCCGATGCCGCTGCTCAGCTATGGCGGCACGGTGATGATGACGGTGATGATCGGCTTTGGCCTGGTGCTGTCGACCCGCGTCCACCGCTATAGCGAAGTGACCAGCGGCCGGGGCAGCCTGCTCTAGGCAGCCTTGCTGGCGGTCAGGGCCGCGCCGCGCACCGCCGCATGGGTCATGCCGGCCACTTCAGCCACCGCGAAATAGTCATCCGACGGCAGGCCCTGTACGGCGACGGCCGGCGCCAGGCCACGCGCCTGGCGGCCGAAGTCGAGCAGGCTGGCGGCCAGCTTCGAGGCGTCGTTGGTGAGCTCGGCCGCGTCCATCGTCACCCCCGCCAGCCGCGCGCCGCGCAGGGGCTCGAGCGCGTCCCTGGACAGCCCGCCGCGAACGAAGACGCCGCGGGTCAGGGTGCGCAACAGGCCGACCACCTCGATCAGACGCCCGGGCGGCGTACCGCGATCAACATCGTTGAGCTCGACCAGCAGCCCGGTTCGGGCAAGGTCCGGGGCCTGTCCGGCGGCGGCGATCAACATGCCGCGACCCTTGCGGGCCATCATGGTGCGGAAGGAGGCGGGCAGGATCAGCGGCGTGCGGGCCCGGTCCTGGCCGGCCGGCAGGAACAGGGCGCCATAGTCCATGGTCGCCTGGTCGATCTGTTCCAGCTCGTCGTCGCTCAGCTTGATCAACTGGCGAGCGGCGAAGACGCGGCCGCTGGCCTCGTCGATGACGGTTGGCTCGACCCGAAGGGCGGCGGTGACCTGGTGGCGGAGGCTGACCAGATGTTCGAGGGCGAAATCGATGCGCAGTCGGGCGCCGCTGTCGGTGACGAAGCTGGCCGGGTTGCGGCGGGCCTCCTCGCGCGGGTCGATGCCCAGGCGATGGGGGGAGTCGGGAGTATCGGCGGTGCGGCGGGCGACGGCGATGACGCGGGGGTCCAGCGTGACGCAGCGCAGCTCGTCGCCGGTGACGTCGGTGACGGTGCGGATCCTCAGTTGCGAGGGCTTGG
Source organism: Caulobacter sp. (assembly GCA_044377925.1). GTDB lineage: Bacteria > Pseudomonadota > Alphaproteobacteria > Caulobacterales > Caulobacteraceae > Caulobacter. The sequence goes on from JBILYE010000210.1 coordinate 5,651, forward strand.
CCTCTCCGAGGAAGTGGCTGAGCACCTCCTCCAGGATACGAAGGGCGACGGCCTGGGCGGCGGCGCCATGCTCGCTGGTCATGGCGATCAGGAAGTCGGTGTCGCCGATGCGCTGGAAGATATCGCCCGGCTGAAGATGCTCGCCCATACGGCGCTGGACATAGGCCCAGACGGCGGCCCGGTTGCGCGCCCAGCGATCACCCACCGTGTCGCGGACGGCGTCGATGCTGATGACGGTGATGGCGCCGCGCGCGGCCAATTCCGCGCCGGCCACCCGTTCAAGAACGGCGGCGACATCGGTTGCGGCGATGCGGTCGTGGGGTGCTGGCGTCGTCACTGGCGGCAAGGTGACGCAGGCGTGCTTAACGGCCGGTGTATATGCCCAGTCTGAGGGGGCGATATCGCCGTGGACGGTTGCGGGTATAAGGGCGGCATGAGTCCCGATCAGTCCCTTCGCTTTCAACAGGCCGAGCAGCTCCTTCGTGGCGGGCGGCCGGTGGAGGCGCGCGCGATGCTGGCGGCGCTCGGCTTGGAGACGCCGACCGCGCCGAACGTCTGGTGGGCCCTGGCCAACGCCTGCCGCATGGCCGGCGATACGGTCGGCGCCGAGCGGTCCCTGCGCCACCTGGTGCGGATCGACGGCGGCCGGGCCCAGAG
>JBILYE010000023.1:0-23439 GCA_044377925.1 Caulobacter sp.
GCCTGCTCGAGGCGCTCAAGGTCTCGTCGACCTGGGAGGGCCAGGAGCAGGCCATGGGCGCCAGCCTTGGCGTCTCCCTCTTCCCCGACGACGGCCGCACGGCCGAGGCCCTGCTGACCAACGCCGATATGGCCCTTTACCGCGCCAAGGAAAGCGGTCGCGGCGCCTATCGCTTCTTCAAGCGCGAGATGGACGAGACCATCCGCGAGCGCCGCAACCTCGCCCGCGAACTGCGCCAGGCCATCATCGACGAGGAACTGATCGTCCACTACCAGCCGCTCGCCCGCGCCTCCGACGGCGAGGTCTGCGGCTTCGAGGCCCTGGTCCGCTGGAAGCATCCGGTGCGCGGCATGGTGCCGCCGCTCGACTTCATCCCGATCGCCGAGGAATGCGGCCTGATCGGCCCGCTCGGCGAATGGGTGCTGCGTCGCGCCTGCGCCGACGCGGCCAGTTGGGACAAGCCGCTGCGCATCGCCGTCAACCTCTCGCCGCTGCAGCTCAACAACCCGGCCCTGCCGACCCTGGTCCACGAGGTGCTGATCTCCACCGGCCTGTCGCCCGCCCGGCTGGAGCTGGAGATCACTGAAAGCGCCCTGTTCAAGGACTACCAGCGGGCGCTGGACAACCTGCGCCGCCTGAAGGCGCTGGGCGTCCGCATCGCCATGGACGACTTCGGCACCGGCTTCTCGTCGCTCTCGACCCTGCAGTCCTTCCCCTTCGACAAGATCAAGGTCGACAAGAGTTTCGTCGAGAACATCCACCGCGACGAGCGCGCCACGGTCATCGTCCGGGCGGTGCTGGGCCTGGGACGCAGCCTCAACATACCGGTCGTCGCCGAAGGGGTGGAGACCGAGGAACAGCGCGAGTTCCTGCGCGGCGAGGACTGCGCCGAACTGCAGGGCTACGCGATCGGCCGCCCGGCCCCGGCCGAGACCCTCGGCGCCTGGACCAACAGCAGCCCGCCGCCGGCCAAGGACAAGCCGGTGCTGCGGCGCAGGCGGGCGGCCTAGGCGCCGCCGGGATTCACCGATCTAGTGGCGGGTATCCTTGAGGAGCGCCCGCCATGACCAGACCGTCCAACATCATCGTCATCCTCGCCGATGACCTCGGCTACGGCGACCTCGGCTGCGACGGCGGGACCATCATCCGCACGCCCAACCTCGATCGAATGGCGGCGGAAGGGACGCGGTTGTCGGATTTCTACGCCTCCGCCAACGTCTGCACGCCGTCCAGAGCCGGCCTGCTCACCGGCCGCTACGCCATCCGCCTCGGCCTCGCCGAGCAGGTGATCCAGGCCTCCGAGACGCGCGGCCTGCCGACCACCGAACTGACCATCCCCAAGGTGCTGAAGGCGACCCACGCCACCGCCCTGATCGGCAAATGGCACCTCGGCCACACCGGCGACCACTGGCCGCCGACCGTGCACGGCTTCGATACCTTCAAGGGTCTGCCCTACAGCCACGACATGCACCCGCTGGCCCACTACGAGAAGGTCGGCGACGGCCCCCTGACCGAGCGCCCGGCCGACTTCGCCAGGCTGACTGAAACCTTTTTCCACGACGCCCTGGCCTTCGCCGAGGAGAACCGCGATCGCCCCTTCTTCGTCCTTCTGGCCCTGACCGCGCCGCATGTGCCGCTGGTCCGCAATGACGACACGCCCTGGGATTCGCCGGCCGGCGCCTATGGCGATGTCGTCGAGGAGATCGACCGCAACGTCGGGACCCTGCTCGACCGCCTGAAGGCCCTTGGCCTCGACGAAGACACCCTGGTCGTCTTCACCTCCGATAACGGCCCCTGGTTCGAGGGTTCGTCCGGGGCGTTCCGCGACCGCAAGGGCGGGGCCGGCTGGGATGGCGGCTACCGTGTGCCCTGCATCCTGCGCCAGCCCGGAGCCATCCCCGCCGGCCAGACCCGCAATGCCATTTCCAGCAACCTCGACTTCCTGCCGACCTTCGCGGCCCTGACCGGGACGGCGCTGCCTGCCGATCTCGACCTCGACGGCAGGGATCTGAGTCCGGTGATCTTCGAGGGCGCCGACTCGCCGCATGAGCAGATCGTGCTGTTCGACAATGCCAAGGTCGCCGCCGTCCGGACGCAGCACTGGAAGTATGTCGTGCGCTCCTACTTCCGCACCTTCGACATTCCGCTCGGCCGGTTCGCCTACCCGCTGTTGTTCGACATCGGCCGCGACCCGGGCGAGAACTACAGCGTCGCCTCCCTGCACCCGGCCGTCGCCGCCGAGCTGAAGGCTCGTATCGAGACCGCCCAGGCCTTCTACGAGCCGATGACCAGGGCCTTCCCGCCCTACGTCCGCCCGCAGGCGGCCGACTGGCACCCCGACTGACCCCCCTTTGCGTCCTGCCCGCGCCCGGTCATAGTTGGCCAAACCCCTACAGGAGCCCGCCTTGCTGTCTCTGCTGATTGCTCTCGCTTTCGCCGCCCCCGCCTCGCCGGCCGAGGCCCGCGGCCTTTGGAAAACCCCGTCCGGCGGACACATCCGCCTGGCCGCATGCGGCGCCGACATCTGCGGTTCGGTCGTCACCTCGCCCCACCTGCGCGAGAACCCCGAGCAGAACGACGCCCTCAACGCCAACCCGTCCCTGCGCAGCCGCAAGGTCAAGGGGCTGCGCACCCTGCAGGTCAGCCCCACCGGGGCCGGCGAATGGAACAAGGGCTGGGTCTACAATCCCGAGGACGGCAAGACCTACAAGGCCGAGCTGAAGCTGCTCGGCGGCGGCAAGCTGAAGATGACCGGCTGCATCGCCAAGCCACTCTGCCAGAGCCAGACCTGGACCCGCATCGGGGACTGAGCCCGTCAGGCGGAAGTGTCAGCGGTTCCGCCGCCCGGACGGGCTCTTCAACCTGAATCCCGTCAGGCGGAAGTGTCAGCGGTTCCGCCGCCCGGACGGGCTGTTCGGCAGAGAGGCTAGCGCTTCAGTCCGCCCAGCAGCCCCCGCAGCAGCGCCCGCGTCAGCTGCGGCACCACCGTGCGAACGACGGACTTGGCGATGGTCTCGCCCATGCCCTGGCGGGTCGAGCGGGCAGGGGCGCGGGTCCTCGGTGCCGGGCGGTTCATCTCCCGCTCGCGGCGGGCCTGCTCCCTGGCCCATTCCTTGTCCTGCGCCTCGCGCTGCTTGGCGATCTGCGCCTCGGCGGCGTCGAGTTCCGCCTTGCGGGCCCCCTCGGCGGTCTTCTGGTTGATCCGTTCGAAGGCCGATTCGCGGTCCTGGGCCGAGTCGTAGATGCCCTTCACCGGGCTGCGCGACTGCACCGCCGCCCGCTCTTCCGGCGTCGCCGGACCCAGGCGCGAGGCGGGCGGACGAATCAGCGCCTTGCCGGTGATCGTCGGCGCCCCCTTCTCGTCGAGCACGCTGACCAGGGCCTCGCCGACCCCCAGGCCCTGAATGGCCTCGGCGGTGTCGAAGGCCGGGTTGGGCCGGAAGCTGGCCGCCGCCGCCCGCAGGCCCTTTTGTTCGGCAGGCGTATAGGCCCGCAGCGCATGCTGGATGCGGTTGCCCAGCTGGGCCAGCACGGTTTCGGGAATATCGGCCGGGTTCTGGGTGACGAAATAGATTCCGACGCCCTTGGAGCGGATCAGCCGCACCACCTGCTCGACCTTTTCCATCAGGGCCCTGGGCGCATCGCGGAACAGCAGGTGCGCCTCGTCGAAGAAGAAGACCAGGCGCGGCTTCTCCGGATCACCGACCTCGGGCAGCTCCTCGAACAGCTCCGACAACAGCCACAGCAGGAAGGTCGCATACAGCCGCGGGCTCTGGATCAGCTTGTCGGCGGCCAGGATCGACACCACGCCCCGGCCCGAGCCGTCGACCCGCATCAGGTCGGCCAGATTGAGCGCCGGCTCGCCGAACAGGTTCTCGGCCCCGGCCGTCTCCAGCTGCAGCAGTCCCCGCTGGATGGTCCCGACCGTCGCCGCCGAGACGTTGCCGTACTTGACGTCGAATTCCTTCTCGTTGTCGGCGACATACTTCAGCGCCGCCTGCAGGTCCTTGAGGTCGAGCAGCAGCAGGCCCTCGTCGTCGGCCATCTTGAAGACGATGTTGAGCACCCCCTCCTGAACATCGTTGAGCTCCAGCAGCCGCGCCAGCAGCACCGGCCCCATCTCCGAGATGGTGGTGCGGACCGGGTGGCCCTTGTCGCCATAGAGGTCCCAGAACACGGTCGGCGGCGCGTCAGGGCGCAGTTCCAGGTTCATGCCGGCCGCCCGGGCCAGCATCTTCTCGTTCGGCGTCCCCGGCATGCAGATGCCCGACAGATCGCCTTTCACGTCGGCGGCGAAGACTGGCACGCCGTTGTCGGAAAAGCCCTGGGCCAGGATCTGCAGGGTCACCGTCTTGCCGGTCCCGGTCGCCCCGGCCACCAGGCCGTGGCGGTTGGCCCGGTCCAGTCGCAGCAGCTGCGGCGTCTCCGCCATGCCGACGAACAGCGCGCCTTCGGGAACGTCGACCATGCGGGACTCCTTTTGCAGATGAGCCAAGGCTTAGCGCGGTGGTGCGGCGGCGTCACCGAAGTTCATTGACGCCGCCGCCGACCGCCCCGACTCTTCAAGGCCAGCAACCACAGGATCCTCGATGTCCGCCGCCAAGCCCCTTTTCGACGGTGTCGCCCGCAACGCCATCGTCATCATGGCGGTCATCGCCTCGGGCGCCGCCCTCTGGCTGCTGCGGGGCGTGCTGACCCAGCTGGCCCTGGCCGTCTTTCTGGCGGTGATCATCGACGGCTTTTCGCGGGTTCTGGAGCAGCGGTTGCCGAAGTTTCCCAAGGCCGCCGCCCTGCCCACCGCCATCGGCCTGACCATCCTGGTGCTGATCGGCGTGGTCTGGCTGATCGCCGTCCAGGGCATGGGCTTCGCCGACCAGTTGACCGGCTACGGTCCCCGGCTGGAAGGTCTGCTGGCCAGCACCGCGCAGACGCTCGGCATCCAGAACGTGCCCAGCCTCGACGAGCTGATCCGCCGCGCCAACCCCGGCCAGTACGCCGACGACATCGCCAGACAGACCCAGAGCATCCTGTCCGACACCTTCTTCGTCCTCATCTACCTGGCCTTCATCATCGCCTCGCGCCGCGGTTTCCGGCGCAAGATCGTCGCCATGTTCCCCCACAACGTCGAGCGCGAGGAGGCGGTGATCATCTTCCAGCGCATCCGCAACGGCGTCGAACAATACCTGTGGGTGCAGACGATCACCGGCCTGATGATCGCCGCCGGCTCCTTTGTCTGCATGTTTGCGGTCGGCCTTGATAACGCGCTGTTCTGGGCCTTCCTGATCTTCCTGGCCTCCTACATCCCGATCATCGGCGGGGTCATCGGCGTGGCCCTGCCACCGCTGTTCGCCCTGATGCAGTTCCCGACCATCTGGCCGGCGGTCATCATCGCCGTGGTGTTGCAGAGCGTGCAGTTCATCGTCGGCAACCTCATCCAGCCCAAGATGCAGGGCGACAGCCTGAACATCGACCCCGTTGTCGTGCTGCTGTCCCTGGCCTTCTGGGGGCTCATCTGGGGCATGCCCGGCATGTTCCTCTCCACGCCCCTGACGGTCATGGCGATGATCATCCTGGCCCAGTTCAAGGGCAGCCACTGGATCGCTGTGCTGCTGTCGTCCAACGGCAATCCGGCCGGCGCCCACGGCCGCCACAGCCCGCTGGAAAACCCGCCCGGCAGCCACTTTGAGCACGAGCCGCGGGTGAAGAAGGTTTCACCTCGACTAAAGACCCCGGCCCCTTGAACGCGTTCAGCGAGCACTTATCTGTCATCCTGTCCGGGGCTTCCCTCCCCCCCCTGTAACCCCGGACTTCTGAGGCGCCCTCTCTCCCCCGAAGGGCCCTCGATATGTCTCGCCTTCCCCCGCGAGACCAGCGCCGCCGGACCCCCCTCCGGCGGCGCCTTCGTATCTGCTTTCCAGTTCGCGCTCTCGTCCGAACGGTTCTAAACTCCCGTTCGACAAATCACGCGATCGAAGGTGGTTTTTGAGCGAAAATCGCAGCCGAACAGGCTAAGCGACCGCCCAGACACCCTCAAACGACAAAATTCTCGGGGAAAACGGGATGAGCAGCGCGAAAACCGACCTCGCCGGCAAGGTTGATCACACTCCTCTGGCGCAGGCGTTCGCAAAGCACCTGAAGTCCAAGGCCTTGCCTGACGCCGAAGCCCGGTTCCTGGCCCAGGTCGCCGGCGACCTGCAGGCCGAGGAACTTCCCACCGTTTCCGATGACGGCCTGGGCGCCATGTTCGCCGACTTCTGGCGGTTCGCCGAAGCCGCCGACGGCCAGGACCCCGCCATCCGCCTGCGCCGCTGGGTCGATCCGGACGGCAACGACCTGGGCCGCGACCTCCTCGAGATCGTCCAGGACGACCGGCCCTTCCTGGTCGACAGCATCATGGGCGTGGTCGCCGAATCCGGCCTGCCGGTGCGGGCCATGTTCCACCCCATCGCCCGGATCGGTGGCCCCAGGGAGGGCAGCGGGGCCCGCTCCCTGATCCAGGTGCAGCTCGACCCGGTCGGCGAAGACCGCGAGGCCGGCCTCATCGAGGCGGTCATGGCCACCCTCGCCGACGTCCGTTCCGCCGTCGGCGACTTCAAACCGATGAAGGCCGTCATCCGCCGTGCCATCGAGGAGCTGGAAGGCGCCACGCTGGGCGCCGCCGACGCCGACGAGCACGCCGAGCAACTGGCCTTTCTGCAATGGCTTGAGAACGACCACTTCGTTTTCCTTGGCGCCCGCACCTACGAATATCCGCGCACCGCCGACGGCGGCTATGCGGCCGAGGAGCCGCTCTTCCAGCCCGAGGGCAGCCTCGGCGTCCTGCGCGACCAGTCCCGCGCCGTCCTCCGCCGCGCCTCCGAGCCGGCCATCCTCTCGCAACAGGTGCGTCGCCACCTCGAGACCGGCCCGGCCCTGACCGTCGCCAAGTCCAACCTGCGCTCGAACGTCCACCGCCGCGCCTACATGGACTACGTCGGGGTCAAGCGTTACGGCGCCGACGGCCTGCCGTCCGGCGAGGTCCGCTTCGTCGGCCTGTTCACCGCCGAGGCCTACGAGACCCCGGCCAGCGAAGTGCCGTTGATCCGCCGCAAGATCCGCCTGGCCCTCGACCACGCCAGCGTCGTGCCCGGCAGCCACAACGACAAGCGCCTGCGCCACATCATCGAGACCTACCCGCGCGACGAACTGTTCCAGCTTCCGGAAACGGAGCTGCTCGAACAGGCAATGGGCATCCTGCACCTGATCGACCGCCCGCGCCTCAAGCTGTTCGCCCGCCTGGACCCCTTCGACCGCTTCATCTCGGTCCTGCTCTACGTGCCCCGCGACCGCTACGATTCGGGCGTGCGCGAGCGGGCCGGAAAGCTGATCGCCGCCGCCTATGGCGGCCGCGTCTCCGCCTACTACCCCAGCTTCTCCGACGCCCCCCTGGCCCGCGTCCATTACATCATCGGCGTCACCCCCGGCGGCCACGCCGAGCCCGATCTCGCCGATCTGGAAGCCGAAATCGCCGAAACCGCCCGCACCTGGGGCGACCGCTTCGACGCCGCCATCCGCGCCTCCGGCCTGCCGACCACCCCGGCCCTGGCCCGCTGGGCGAACGCCTTCAGCGGCGGCTACCGCGACTTCTATGGCGCCGATGAAGCCCTCGCCGACCTGCATGAAGTCGACGCCATGGGCGCCCCGGGCGAGCCGGGCGGGGATTTCCGCGTCCGCGCCTTCCGCAAGGTCGGTGACAGCGCCCTGCGCTTCCGCTTCAAGCTCTATCATCGCGGCGGCCACGTGCCGCTGGCCGACGTGACGCCGATTCTCGAGCACATGGGCCTGCGCGCCCTCATCGAGGACGCCTTCGAACTGTCGCCGCAAGGCCAGAGCGGTCCCGAGCCCGTCTGGGTCCATGAGTTCCTGGTCGAGGACCGGGCCGGCGAGCACCTGGTCTTCGCCGACGTCCGAGACGCCTTCGAGGCCCTGTTCACCGCCGTCTGGATCGGACAGACCGAGAGCGACGGCTTCAACCGCCTGGTGCTGGACCTCGGCGTCTCCTGGCGCGAGGCCGCCCTGGTCCGCAGCCTTGCCAAGTACCGCCTGCAGTCGGGCCTCGACCCCAGCCAGTCGGTGCAGGAACAGGCGCTCAGCGAAAACCCCGGCATCGCCCGGCTGATCCTCGACATGTTCCGGATCAAGTTCGACCCGGCGGTCAAGGCCGACGTCCCGGCCCGGCAGGTCCAGGCCGAAAAGGTCATGGAAGAGATCGTCGCCGCCCTTCAGGCTGTCGAGAGCCTCGATGCCGACCGCGTGCTGCGCCGCCTGGCCCTGCTGGTCGTGGCCTGCAAGCGCACCAACTTCTACCTGCAGGACGAGCACGGCCAGCCGAAGCCCTACATCAGCTTCAAGGTCGCCAGCCGCGAGCTCGACGATCTGCCGGCCCCCAAGCCCTACCGCGAGATCTTCGTCTGGAGCCCGATGGTAGAGGGCGTCCACCTGCGCTTCGGCCCGGTCGCCCGGGGCGGCCTGCGCTGGTCCGACCGCCGCGACGACTTCCGTACCGAGGTGCTGGGACTCGTCAAGGCGCAACAGGTCAAGAACGCCGTCATCGTGCCCGTCGGCTCCAAGGGCGGCTTCTTCCCCAAACAGCTTCCCCGTGGCGGCACGCCCGATCAGATCCGGGCCGGCGGCATCGCCGCCTACACCGTCTTCCTGTCGGGCCTGCTCGACATCACCGACAACATCGATGCGAACAACGAGGTTGTCCGCCCGGCCGGCGTCATCGCCCATGAGGGCGACGACCCCTACCTCGTCGTCGCCGCCGACAAGGGCACCGCCACCTTCAGCGACATCGCCAACGGCATCGCCATCTCCTACGGCTTCTGGCTGGGCGACGCCTTCGCCTCCGGCGGTTCGGTCGGCTACGATCACAAGGTCATGGGCATCACCGCGCGCGGCGCCTGGGAAGCGGTCAAGCGCCACTTCCGCGAGGCCGGCAAGGACATCCAGAAGGAGCCCTTCACCGTCGTCGGCGTCGGCGACATGTCTGGCGACGTGTTCGGCAACGGCATGCTGCTGTCAAAGCAGATCCGCCTGCTGGCCGCCTTCGACCACCGCCACATCTTCCTCGATCCCGATCCGGACCCGGCGACGAGCTGGGAAGAACGCGACCGCATGTTCAAGCTGCCGCGCTCGTCCTGGGACGACTACGACAAGAGCAAGATCAGCAAGGGCGGCGGCGTCTTCGCCCGCTCCCTGAAGACCATCCCGATCACCCCTGAGGTCAAGGCCGCCTTCGACCTGAAGAGCGATGCGGTCAGCCCCAATGAGCTGATGACCGCCATCCTCAAGGCGCGGGCAGAGCTCCTCTACCTCGGCGGCATCGGCACCTATGTGAAGGCCAGACGCGAGAGCCACGCCGACGCCGGCGACAAGGCCAGCGACGCCATCCGCGTCGACGCCCCCGACCTGCGGGTCAAGGTGGTCGGCGAGGGCGCCAACCTTGGTCTGACCCAGGCCGGCCGCATTGAATTCGCTCGCAACGGTGGCCGTATCAACACCGACGCCATCGACAACTCCGCCGGGGTCGACAGCTCCGACCATGAGGTCAACATCAAGATCCTCACCGGCATCATCGAGCGCTCGGGCAAGCTCGACCGCCCGGCCCGCGACGCCCTGCTGGCCTCGATGACCGACGACGTCGCCCACCACGTCCTGGCCCACAACTACGACCAGACCCTGGCCCTCTCCCTGCTGCAGCAGGACGCCCCGGGCGAGATCGACAACCACGCCCGCTTCATCGCCGAGCTGGAGACCGAGGGCAAACTCGACCGCCGCGTCGAGGGCCTGCCCGACGCCATCGCCCTGCAGGACCTCGCCAAGGCCGCCCAGGGCCTCACCCGGCCTGAACTCGCCGTCCTGCTGGCCTACGGCAAGCTCGACCTGTTCAGCGACATGATCGCCACCAAGGGGCCCGACGACCCGGCCTTCCGCGCCATCCTCCAGGCCTACTTCCCGGACGGTGTGCAGCAATACGCCGAGGAGATGGACCGCCATCGCCTGCGCCGCGAGATCATCGCCACGGTGATGAGCAACGAGATCGTCAACCGCTGCGGCCCCACCTTCGCCAGCCGGCTGAAGGCCGCGGCCGGGGCCGACGACGCCGCCCTGATGGTCGGCTTCGAGGCGGGTCGCCGCATCATCCGCTTCGACACCCTGTGGCAGGACGTCGAGACCCTCGACGGCAAGGCGTCCGCGCAAGGCCAGATGTCCCTGTTCCGGGCCCTCGGCCACGTGTTGCGCAGCCAGACCTACTGGATGGCCCGCCGCGCCAAGACCGGCGACAGCGTCCAGGCCCTGGTCGATCGCTACCAGCCCGCCATGATCGAACTGGCGGCCCTGACCCCGGCCATCCTCTCGCCCTTCGAACAGAAGGCCGTGGCCCGCCGCGCCAGGGCCTTCGCCACCGACGGCGCACCGGAAGCCCTGGCCATGGCCGTCGCGGCCCTGCAACCCCTGACCACCGCCGCCGACCTGATCGACCTTGCCGCCGCCCAGAACTGGCCGGCCGTCGCCGCCGCCCGCGTCTACCACCAGGTCGGCGCCGCCTTCTTCTTCGACAAGCTGCGCGCCGCGGCCGGCGAGAAGCGCGGCGGGGACCACTACGAGCGCATGGCCGTGCGCCGCCTGATCGAAGACATGCTGGCCGAACAGACCGCCGTCACCCGCGCCGTCATGGCCTTCGCCACCAACCCCCAGGCCGGCGACACCAGCGAGCAGGCCGCCCAGACGGTCAAGTCCTGGGCCGCCATGCACCAGGGCCCCGGCCGCGCCGTCCGCCGCACGGTGGAAGAGATCGAGCACGCCGGGGGAGGGTGGACGTTTGCGAAGCTGACGATCGCGAATGCCGCCTTGCGGGAGCTGGCGGAAGAGGCAGCGAAGTAGGGCGGGGCCTTAGAGAGATTCCTTCTCCCGACAAGCGGGAGAAGGATCAAGGCTGGCCCGGAACCCCCCGAACCGCGCCGGTTTTTCCGCCGTCAGCGCCCCATCCTCATGTCCGCGCGAGAAACGCGCGAGACCCTTGGACAGATTGTGTTCGATGGCCGGGGTGAGGCGGCCCGGACGCCATGGGTCCATCACCGGAGTCTGAACTGGACCGACCTGGCTCGCGTTAACGGGCCGGCTGGATGGCTGAGCCGGCGGATGGCGTCGGCTTTCGGACAAGGCGGCCGACCCGCGCGATGAGCTGATCCTCCCTGAAAGGCTTGGCCAGAAAGTCTCGCGCGCCCAGGCCGATAGCGACCTTGACGTCTTCGGGCCTGTTCCGCGCGGTCAGGACCAGAGTCGGTGGATAGAAGGACCTGGCTGAACTCAGGTGTGAGAGCACCTCAAACCCGTCCATCACCGGCATGTTGATGTCCAGCACCATGCCGTCTGGTCGAAGATCCTGGATACGGCTCAGCCCCTCGCGCCCATCGCGGGCAAAGTAGGTCTGGAAGCCCGCGAAATCGAGTCGTGTTGCAATCAGCTTAAGCACCATGGGGTCATCTTCAACGATGAGGACGCGGGGACGCCGTTGATCAGAAGGCAGCGGCATGGTTCACCTCTGGGGTCTGCCACTGTGTCGCCCGGATGAGGGTCGCGATCATATCGGCGGCGGCGATGGGCTTTCCGATCAGGCCATCAAATCCGCCGGCGCCGCAGTTCACCGTCCCGGCGTCGTCAGCTGTAAAGGCGATAATCGGCGCGTCCTGATTGGGACCTGGCTCGTTTCGAATTCGATGAAGGGCGCCGTGGCCATCCAGAACCGGCATGTGAAGATCGATCAGAATGACATCGAACGGCGCTTCAGCCGCCATTGCGACGACTTCCGCCCCATCCACAGCCTCGGTCACCTCAGCGCCGAACTGCTGAAGGAGGGCGCGAGCCAGATCACGGTTCGCGGCGTTGTCGTCGGCGACCAGGACACGGACACCTGAAAGCGAGGCTGATGCGGTCGGTTCCTCTTCAGTTTGAATCGGGGAGGCCGCGGGCGGTGCATCGATATGGAAATGGAAGGCCGACCCTTGCCCTGGCGTGCTGTCGACGTCGATCTCGCCCCCCATGGCCTCAGCAAGACCTTTGCAAATGGCCAGACCCAACCCTGTGCCGCCGTGTCGGCGCGTGGAAGAGGCGTCAACTTGCGAAAAGCGCTGAAACAGAAGCGCGCGTTGCGCTTCGTCCACGCCGGCCCCGGTGTCCTCGACTCGAACGCGGAGGATTTGCCGGTTCGCGTCGTACCCCAGCGTCAGCCGAACAGTCCCTGCTTCGGTGAACTTCACCGCGTTGCCGATGAGATTGAGCAAAATCTGGCGCAATCGATCTGGATCCACGCGCACATGACCCGGGATATCGGGGCTCGCCTCAAACTCCAGCCAGAGTGACTTGGCCTCGGCTTGAGGACCAAACATCGCCAGGGCGTCCTCGGCGACCGCGACGATGTCGACAGGCCTGGGGTCGATTGTCATCTGACTGGCCTCGAGCATGGAGAAGTCGAGGATATCATTGACGATGGAGAGCAGGGCCGTGCTCGCGCCCTTCACCCGGCTGACCATCATGTGCGCCGGGTCAGGCAGGTCGGTGAGGCCCGCCAGAAGGTCTGTGAACCCGAGGATGGCCGTCAGCGGCGTGCGAATTTCGTGGCTCATATTGGCCAGGAAGTCGGTCTTCACCTGAGCGGCCTTCTGGGCCGCGTCACGGGTCGCCTCAAGGGTGCGGGCGATTTCGCGCTCGGCGTTCACGTCCCTCAGGACGTTGACGATCTCGATGACCTGGCCGTCCGCGCCCCTGATCAGGGTCGGATTGCCCTGAAACCAGGTCCAGCTCCCGTCCTTGTGGCGGATGCGGTGGTCACGGGTGCTTCCCGGAGGATCCGGAAGGCCTGCGAACCGTGCCGCGCGCAACACTGCAACATTGTCTCGATCATCAGGATGGACGAGTTCAACAGCAAAGCTCCCGACGAGGTCCTCCGGCTCATATCCGTAGAGGCGGCAACTCGGGGAAACCCAGGTGATGCCCTTGCCAGGCTCAACGCGGATGATCAGGTCGGCTGACTGTTCCATCACAAAATTCAGCCGCGCCTCGTTGGCGCGAAGGTTTTCGTCCGCGAGCTTGAGTTCGGTCACGTCGAGGAAAGTGCCCAGGATCGCCGTGACCGCACCGTCCGGGCCCTGACGAGGAGAACCGCGAGCAATGACATGCCGCTCCGAGCCATCCGGTCGGTAGATACGGGCCTCCAAAGCGTAGTCGCGGCCCTCGATGACGGCGCGCTGGACGTGGTCGGCCAGCACCTTCGCATCGTCCGGGTGATAACGCTCAAGCACGCCCTGCAGCGCTGGCGGTTCAACGTCGGGCTCGTAGCCGTGAATGCGATAAACCTGATCTGACCAGGTTGTCCGATCGGCCGCTACGTCCCAGGACCAGGTCCCGACGCCGGCCATATCCTCGGCCAGTTTTAGCAGTCTGTTCTGCTGGTCGGCCACGACAGCGATGCGTTCGCGCTCGCGACTACAAAGCCGCATAAGCAGCGCCTGCATGACGCTGCTGGCAATGGCCTGCAGGCGCGATGCCTCAGCGTCCGTAAACGCCTCGCGGGCCACCGTGTCGATGACGCAAAGCGTCCCCAACCGATACCCGTCGGGCGTGATCAATGGGGCGCCGGCATAGAAGCGAATGTCGGGCGGCCCGGTGACAAGGGGGTTGTCGCGGAATCGCTCGTCACGGGCGGCGTCGAGCACGACGAACACCTGATCCGAGAGGATGGCGTACTGGCAGAATGAAATTTCCCGCGCGGTATGATCGACATCAAGGCCGACGCAGGCCTTGAACCACTGTCGTTTCTGGTCGACCAGGGAGATCAGCGCGATGGGCGTATTGAAGGTCTGTGCGGCAAGTTCGGTCAGGCTGTCGAACAGGGGCTCTGACGGAGAGTCGAGGACCTCCATCTGTTCCAGCGCAGCAAGCCGTTCATGCTCAAGTGGACGCTGCACGCCGCGATTCTCCTCCATTCCGTCCTCGCAAAAGGCCGCAAGAAGCCTAAAATACTTATAAGTAACCGGCCAAATGGGGATGAAATCGGCCGCCAGATCGCTCTGGGCCCGATCGCCGATGAACCGACAATGGTCGCACTTTCCCCCTTCAGGACGTCCGCCTGGCGGACCCTGAAGCGGCGGTCTAAACCCCGCCCAGGAACCCCCCGAACCGCGCCAGGTTCTCCGCCGTCAGCGCCTGGTCCCGCCGCATCGGCGTGACGTTCAGCAGCATTTCCTGCGGCTGGTCGAAGGCGTGCGTCCCCTTCACCATGACCGTCTCCACCGCGCATCCCGAGGCCCGCGCCCGCGCATAGGCCGCCTCATGCAGCTTGGGGGCCCCCAGGTGGTCGCGCTCGGCGATGACGCCCATGACCTTTGGCTGATAGCGCCAGTCACGCCTGGCCCCGCGCGAGCCGAAATTGACATAGGGATAGTTGAGGTAGACGCCCCGCACCCCGTCGAGCAGCCCCGGCCCGGCCCCACCGATGCGGGCTTCGGCCTCGCTCTCCAGGGCCATGGTCATGAGGTCCATGATCGCCCAGCCGCCGTGGCTCCAGCCGGCCAGCACCACGCAGCCGGGATCCACGTCTTCCCGCTGGCCCATGCCGTAGATCGTCGCCAGCACGTCGCCGGCCCGCTCGAAGCCCCAGAACCGCGTGCCGCTGCAGACGAAGGTCAGGCCATAGGTCCGGCTCCAGCCGCGCGGGGCGAAACTGTCGACGATGACCGAGCGCCAGCCGGCCGCCGTCGCGGCGGCCGCATAGTCGTCCAGATGCGCCTGCACCCCGCCGCAGCCATGGAACAGCAGGGCGACCGGCCGCCGGTCGGTATCGGCCGGGCCGTGCACGGTCGCGTGCGGTTCGAGCCTGGCCCAGCGGGCTTCCAGAGTTTCCATCGGTCTCCCCACGTCGACGATAACCAGCCTACAGCCGACGGCGGATAAAACGCAAGTGATTATTCACTCACATTTTGAACTCGGGGTATGTCGCCCGGCGCTGAAGCGCGAACCCTGCCGCAGCCCTGTAGGCCGCTGAAGGCTCAGAACGACCTACAGACACAGGGCCCCGGGCTACAGGTCGACCTACGCGCAAGGCTACAAACCCAGCGCCCCGGCCTACGCCAAAGGCACACAGAATCAGGGACTTGCTGTCCCAGTCCGCGCTTGAGGCCGATCACCCGGCTATAGTGGTAGCCCGCTTCGATAGGCGGCTCAGTGCCTGAACACCCGCACACCGGTGAAGACCATGGCGATCCCTGCTGCATCAGCCGCCGCGATCACCTCGGCGTCCCGCATCGAGCCGCCCGGCTGGATCACCGCCGTCGCTCCGGCTTCCGCCGCCTGGATCAGGCCGTCGGCGAACGGGAAGAAGGCTTCCGAGGCGCAGGCGCTGCCTTTCAGGTCGAGCCCGAAGTCGGCGGCGCGGATGGCGGCGATGCGGGCGCTGTCCTTGCGGTTCATCTGGCCGGCCCCGACGCCAAGCGTCTGGCCGCCCCGGGCAAAGACGATGGCGTTGGATTTCACATGCTTGGCGACGGTGAAGGCAAACAGCATGTCGCGGACTTCCTCGTCGGTGGGCGCGCGTTTGGTGACCACCTTCAGGTCGGCCGCCGTCAGCCGGGCGGTATCGCGCGACTGCACCAGGAAGCCGCCGGACACCGAGCGGAACACCTCGCCGGTGGAGAAGGCGTCCGGCATGCCGCCGGTGACCAGCAGGCGCAGGTTCTTCTTGGCCTCGAACACGGCGACGGCGTCGTCGTCGGCCTCCGGGGCGATGACCACCTCGGTGAAGGTCTCGCAGACCTGCTCGGCGGTGGCGCGGTCCAGCCGGCGGTTGACCGCCACGATGCCGCCAAAGGCTGAGACCGGATCACAGGCCAGGGCCCGGGCGTAGGCTTCCTTCAGATCGGCGCCCAGGCCGACGCCGCAGGGGTTGGCGTGCTTGACGATGATGCAGGCCGGCTCGTCGAACTCGGCGGCCAGCTCGAAGGCGGCGTCGGTGTCGGCGATGTTGTTGTAGCTGAGTTCCTTGCCCTGCAGCTGGCGGGCGTTGGCGACGCCCGGGCGTTGCTCACCGGTGACGTAGAAGGCGGCCGACTGGTGCGGGTTCTCGCCATAGCGCAGGGTCTGGCGCAGCTCGCCGCCGATCGCCCGCCGGGCCGGGGCGGTCTCGCCGAGTTGCTTCGCGAACCAGCCACTGATCGCCGCGTCATAGGTCGCGGTGCGGGCAAAGGCCCGGGCCGCCAGGTCCTTGCGCAGGGCCAGGGTCGTCCCGCCGGCCTTCAACGCCTCGACCACCCGGGCCATGTCTTCCGGGGCGGTGCAGACGGCGACGTAGCCATGGTTCTTGGCCGCCGAACGGATCATCGCCGGCCCGCCGATGTCGATGTTCTCGACGCAGGTTTCGAAGTCGCCTCCGGCCGCCACCGTGGCCTCGAACGGGTAGAGGTTCACATAGAGGATATCGATGCCGCCGATGCCGTGTTCGCTCATCGCCTCAGCGTGAGACGGCGCCGCCCGCACGCCCAGCAGACCGCCGTGGACGACGGGGTGCAGGGTCTTCACCCGCCCGTCCATCATCTCCGGAAACCCGGTCAGGTCGGCCACATCCTTGACCGGCAACCCGGCCGCCGCGATGGCGCTCTTGGTGCCGCCGGTCGAGACCAGCTCGACACCGAGGTCATGCAGGGCCTTGGCGGTCTCGATCAGCCCGGTCTTGTCGGACACGGAGATCAGGGCGCGTTTGGCGGCGACGGTATCGGGCGAGGGCGGGAAATCAGGGACGGCGGGCATGGCGGACTCCGGCTCAATGGCTGTGAGGTCTCGCCCAGGCGCGCGGCAGATGGCGTCGTCAGCTCCCCGGTGGTGATCCACCTGATGCGCCAGTCGCTGAGACGAGGCGGCTCATACAGGAAGAGTGGGGGAGTCGCTAGCTCCGTGCGTCCTTCGACACGCCGCTGCGCGGCTACTCAGGATGACGACCGTTTGTGCAACCCACCCCGCTTCGTCATCCTGAGTAGCCTGCCGTCGGCAGGCGTGTCGAAGGACGCACTACCCCTCGGCCCGGCTCATCTTCCACCGGATCCGACCGCCGGTATCCACCCGAACCTGCCCGGTCAGCACCACCTGGGTCGACCGCCTCGGCCTGCCGTTCTCGAAGTGGGCGCTGGGTTCGACCGCCACGGAAACCGCGTCGTTGCGCAGCCACCAGCCCTGGTCGGTTGGGCCTTTCAGCAGCACGCTCTTGCCGTCCCGGGCCAGGCTCGCCCGGGCGTCGGGATGCAGGTGAAAGCGGACGGTGAAGGGCAGATAGCGGCGCGGGCCGTCGGCGGGCGGGCCTTCGACCACCGGCCGGAAGGCGTCCTCGCCGCGCAGCTCGCCGGCCGCCAGGTCGAGATAGAGGCGGCGGTCGTGGATCAGGCCGAAGTCGGCGGCCCAGCCGTCGTGGCTGCACTCCAGCCAGACGCCCGCATCGGCGTCATGGCGGCGCACCTCGACCTGCCTGGCCGCGCCTTCCAGTCGCGGGCCGATGCCCCAGGCGGTCAGGCCGCGCAGGGGCTCGCCGGCCGAGGCGTCGCTGAGCGAGGCGGTGCTGGCCCCGTCGGTCAGCCTCAGGGCCTGCGGCGCGGCGGCGTCCGGGCTCCAGGCGCAGCCGGTGACCAGCCGGTCCGCGCCGGCCAGGATCTCGATGCCCAGCGTCTGGGCGCAGGCGGTGGCGCTCCACGGTCCCCCGGCCGGCGCCGCGCCGTCCAGCATCAGGGTCAGGCCGGCCCCGTCGAGACGGTAGTAGCCGCCGTGCGGGGCCTTCATCGGCGGCGGGCCGGCGCTTTCGTCGTGCGCCAGGGCGGCGGCGATGCGGGCGGCCGGCACGGCCTCGCCACCCTGGAAGCTGGCCAGCCGGCCGTCCGGCAGGGTGAAGAAGCGGGAGGCGGCGCTCAGGCGATCAATGGCCCGGCTCATCTCGTCGGGCCCGGCCTGGCCGCGCTGGTGCAGGGCCTCGTCGAGGGTCAGGAGATCGAACAACAGCTCCAGCCCGGCCTGCGGCGAGCGGCTGGCATGCACCCCGTCGGGGGCCACGGCGCCGGGCAGGCCGGCCTGCAGGATAGCCATTGCCCTGTCGATCAGCTGCTCTCCGGCCTCTCCCGCCAGGGCGCAACCGGCCACCCCGACGACGACGGCCCGCTGCAGGGCGCGCTCGGGATGGATGGAGATGTCGGCCAGGTGGCGGGCCTGGCGGGCCAGGTCGGTGGCCAGTTCGCCGCGCTCGGCGTCCGAAGCGATGGCGGCCATGCGGCGGGCGGCGCAGGCCAGGTTGAAAACCCGCCGCTCCAGCACCTCATAACCCCAAGAGAAGCCGTTCCAGCGCCCGAAGATCCGCTTCCAGTCGAAGACCAGCCGCAGGGCGGCGCGGGGACCGGCCTCCTCCTGGGCGACCAGATCGTGCAACCAGCCCATGCGGTGCAGGGCCACGGCGAAGGCGCGGTCGGGGCTGGGCTTGTCGAAGGGATCGCCGCTGGCTCCGACACTCATCCGCGTGCCGGCCAGGTCGAAGATGCCCTGCAAAAGGCGTCGGCCCTCGGCGTTGTTGACCGGTCGCCGGTCGCGCGGATTGGCGGCAAATCCATCGACCGGCGGACGGCTGAGCATCATCCGGTGCAGCGGATTGCCGAACCACTCCTGCTCGCCCTGGCGGCGGGCCGCGCCGGCCCATCCGCGAACGACGGTGAGGGCAGGTCCGACGAGGTCGCGGCGGGGCGGCTTCACGCTTTCGTCCCGTCAGCCCCGCAAGGCGGCGATGTTGGCGGCGTAGGCGCCCGGCCCGCCCTTGAACACGGCCGAGCCGGCGACCAGGGCCGTCGCCCCGGCGTCGGCGCACTGTCTGGCGGTGACCGGGTTCACCCCGCCGTCCACCTCCAGCCAGATGTCCTTGCCCGAGGCGTCGATCATCCGGCGCAGGGTTTCGATCTTCTTCAGCTGCGAGGGCATGAAGCTCTGGCCACCGAAGCCCGGGTTGATGCTCATCACCAGGATCAGGTCGATGTCGTCCATCATGTACTTGATGACCGACGGGGGAGTGGACGGATTGAACACCACCCCGGCCTTGGCCCCCAGCTGTCGGATGCGGGTCAGGGTGCGGTTTAGGTGCGGCCCGGCTTCCGGATGCACACTGATCATGTCTGCCCCGGCCTCGCGGAAGGCCTCGAGGTAGGGATCGGCCGGGCTGATCATCAGATGGCAGTCGAACGGGATGCTGACGTGCGGGCGCAGGGCCTTCACCACGTCCGGGCCGATGGTGATGTTGGGCACGAAGTGGCCGTCCATGACGTCGACGTGCACCCAGTCGGCGCCGGCGGCCTCGATGGCGCGGCATTCCTCGCCGAGCTTGGCGAAGTCGGAAGCCAGGATGGAGGGGGCGATGATCATGGCCCCATGGCTTAGCGGAGTCGGGCCAAGGATGACAGTAGGAGGGGCGTCTAGTTTCGCTTCAGCCGGGCGACGAAGAAGCCGTCCTGGCCGCCCTCGCGCTGGTGGGGCAGCAGACGCAGCCAGCCCTCACGGGTCAGGGAGGCGGCCGGGGCCCCGCCCTCGCCCTCGGCGCAGGGTTCGGTTGTGAACTCCGGATGGCGGTTCAGGAAGGCGCGGACCTGGCCCTCGCCCTCTTCCGGCTCCAGCGAGCAGACGCAGTAGACCAGCCGGCCGCCCGGCGCGGTGCGCATCGCGGCGCTGTCGAGCAGGCGGGATTGCACGGCGGCCAGCTTGGCGATGTCGCCGGGGGCGGCGGCCCAGAGTACGTCCGGGTGGCGGCGGAAGGTGCCGGTGGCCGAGCAGGGGGCGTCGAGCAGGACGGCGTCGAAGGTGCGCGCGTCATCCCAGCGGCCGGCGTCGGCGGCGATGACCTCGGCGGTCAGGCTCATCCGGGCGAGGTTTTCGGTCACCCGCTTCAGCCGCTCCTCGGAGCGATCGACGGCGACCGTCTTTGCGCCGGTGACGGCCAGTTGCAGGGTCTTGCCGCCGGGCGCTGCGCAGAGGTCCAGCGCCGTCTGTTCGGCGTTGGCGTGCAGCAGGCGGGCGGGGATGGCGGCGGCGGCGTCCTGCACCCACCAGCGGCCCTCGGCGAAGCCCGGCCATTGGGCGATGTCGCCGCGCTGGGCGACCCGCATCGTGCCGCCGGGCAGGGCCACGGCGTCGAGCTGGGCGGTCAGAAGTTCGATGTCGTCGTTGGCGCGGACCGTCAGATCGGTGGCCGGCTCGCCCGCGATCTGGGCGGCGATGGCGCGGGCGGCCTCGGGCCCCCAGGCGTTGGTCCAGCGGGCGAAGAGCCAGGGCGGGCACAGGGCCTCGGGATCATCGGCCGGCGGTCCGTCGCGCAGCAGGCCGCGCAGCACGGCGTTGACCAGGCCCTTGAAGGCCCGGCCGCTCTTGTCGGCGGCGGCGATGTCGACGCTGGTCGAGACGGCCGCATGGTCGGGGGTGTCGAACCAGAACAGCTGGGCGACGCCCAGGCGCAGCAGGTTGCGGATCCGCGGTGGCGGCTCGCGGTTCAGCTTGGGCGCCAGCAGCCGGTCGATGGCCCCAAGCCGGCGCAGGGTGCTGAGCGTCAGGGCCCGGGCGAAGGCGCGGTCGCGGGCGTCCAGCGCCTTCAGGGGGCCGGTCGCGGCCGCCTCGTCGATGCCGCCCCGGCGTTCGAGGGCGGCGTCCAGCAGGGTGAGGGCCGCGCGGCGGGCGGCCAGATCGTTCGAAGGTGCTTGGGTCACGCCGTCCCCCTGCGCCTTTCAGGCGCGGGGATCAAGGAAAGAAGGGCCGCCTTTCAGACGCGGGGATAAAGCCTGCAAGGCAGCCGGGCGTGGTTGCTTGATCAGAGGATAGGCCCATGTACATACCCGGCAGACGTTCGGGAGCACGCGGAGACCACCATGGAAAACGATCCGCAGGACGGGGTCCAACTGGAACCCGATCAGCAATCCGGCGACGTTCCGGGCGCCGCGCCTGGAAAGCTGCTGGCTCCCGCCGCCCGCCGGGCGCTGGAGGAAGCGGCCGCGCGCAGGGCGGCGGCTGTCGAAGCGACCCGTCCGCCGGAGGATGGCGGCCCCGCCGGACCCGAGCCGACCCGCTACGGCGACTGGGAGCGCAAGGGCGTGGCGGTGGATTTCTGAAGTTGCCAGAGCGCGTTCCGATAATTGGGAACCGGCTATCGGACCAAACGCGCGACCACTCCAGACCGACAGGGTTAAGTTACCCCAGCCGCGCGGCGCCTTAACCCTGTTCCTCCCGCCGCGGGCGCAGAGCGTCGCGGCCCCCCAGGTTGGGGCGTAGCCTGCCGATCCTGTACCTGCGCCAGGAGTCCGGCCGATGCGTTCCACAACCCTGTTGCTGGCCCCCGTCGTCCTTCTGGGCGCCCTGGCCCTGAGCCCGCTCAGCGCCCTGGCCGCCGAGCCTTACGCGCCTCCGTCGCCTGCCGTCTCCGGCGACGCCTATGCCTACCAGCGCGCCGGCGCCGGCGGCGAGGCCTACAGCTATCGCCGCGAGACCAGCGAGAGCGGCGCGTCCCTCGGCGCTCCGGTGAGGGGTCAGGTCAACTGCCAGGGCTATTGCCTGCCGCGAGGCTACGTCATCGAGGACCCCTACCAGCGCGCCGAGCCGCCGCTGGTCCGCTATGAAGACCGCGGCGCCTATGTCGGCGAGCCGCTTATCGAAGAAGACCGCGAGGACCGCTACGGCGCGCGCCGCACGACTTACGAAGAGCGCGGGGGCTACAGTTGGGGATATGAGACGCGGGGCGCCGGGGAGCGCCGCGCGGAGGGCTGGGATCACCAGGAGCGCGAGGACTGGGGCCGTGAGCCGTGCCGCCAGCGCTTCGACGCCCAGAGGCGGATGATCGAAAGCTGTGGCGAGATCCGCCTGAGCGACAGCTTCTTCTGGGGCGGCGGCGGGGTCGGCCCGGAATACATCGACGGCGGCGGAGGCGGCGGGGGCGGCGTCTACGCAGAGGCCGGCGCGGGGGGCTCTGCCTCTGCCTATGCCTCAGCCCGGGCCAGTGTGGGCGTCAGCGTCCGCATCGGCGGACGTGGTGGTCACAAGGGCGGCCACAAGGGTGGCGGCGGTGGCCACGGCGGCAAGGGCGGCTGCGGCAAGTGCGGGGGGCACTAGCCTGACCCTCCCCCCATTCAGGGAGGGGTCTACATCCGTTCCGGCGTCTCGATGCCCAGCAGGTCCAGCGCCAGTTCCAGCTGTTCCAGCGTCGTCCGCGCCAGGCGCAGACGACTGCCGCGCAAGGCGTCATTCTCGGCGCTCATGATCGGGCAGGCGGCGTAGAACTTCGAAAACGCCTGGGCCAGCTTGAAGGCGTGGTCGGCGATGAAGTTGGGGGCCTTCTTGTCATAGGCCTCCGCCGTCGCCGCATCGAAGGCGTCCAGCATCAGCACCAGTTCGCGCTCGGCCGGCTCGGCGACCCGGACCTTGCTCTCGGTGACACCCTCGCCCTGCGCCCGGCGCAGCACCGATTTGATCCGCACGGCCTGGTACAGCAGATAGGGCCCGGTCTTGCCCTCGAAGGCGGTGAAGCGGTCAAGGTCGAAGATATAGCTGGTGCCGCGATAGTTGCTGAGGTCGGCGAACTTCAGGGCCGCGACCGCCACCTTGTGGGCGACGTCCTCGAATTCCTCGGGCTCGAACTCGGTCCCAAGGCCCGCCTCGCGCAGCCGCTCGCGGGCCTTCTCGCGGGCCATCTCGATCAGGTCGTGCAGCTTCAGCACCCCGCCTTCGCGGGTCTTGAAAGGCTTGCCGTCCGGACCGTTCATGGTGCCGAAGCCGATGTGCTCCAGCCCGCCGGGCACGGCATATCCGGCCAGGTAGGCGGCGCGGAACACCTGCTCGAAATGGTCAGCCTGGCGCTGGTCGACGCAGTAGAGGATCAGCTGCGGATCGAAGCTCTTGCGGCGATCGAGGATCGTCGCGAGGTCCGTCGTGCCGTACATGGCCGAGCCCTCGGACGAGACCACCAACAGCGGGTCGGGCGAGGGGACGGTGACGGTCGAGCCGTCGTCCAGCTTCTTCTTCTTGGTCTCGCCGGGCCGGGCGACATGCACCACCCGCGCGCCCTGGTCCTCGACCAGCAGGCCCTTGGCCTGCAGTTCGTCGACCATGCCGGCGATCAGCGGATCGGCGTCGCTCTCGCCCTTCCACAGGTCGAAATCGACGCCCAGCGCGTGGAACTCGCGCTCCAGGGCCACCCGGCTGACATTGACGAAATGCTTCCACAGCAGGCGGTAGCCGAAGCGCCCGCCCTGCAGCTCCGCGGTCGCCCGGCGGGCCCGGTCGCGATACTCGACGTCGGTCTTGGCCTTGCCGGCCGCCTCCGGATACATCCGGTCGAGGTCGGCCAGCGTGATG
>JBILYE010000024.1:0-23283 GCA_044377925.1 Caulobacter sp.
CCGAGACCTCGCCCTCCAGCTCGCAGACCCAACCGGCGGGGCCGGCATCGCCCTGCTCACGCGCTCCGGGTGGACCATCGGCCAGCCACGCCCAGCCCGCGGCGCTGCGCTGCGGCCACCAGGCCCACTCGCAGAGCGCGCTGACGGCGGGGACGTCAGCGAGTCGAAAGGGTCGCAGAGTGTAGGTCACTTATGCTCCAGAACGGGGCGGCAAGGCGCCGATCACCCGGTCTGGAGCAATGGCTGTGCCAATAGGTGACCGCTCGGTAACCGTGGCGTCAATGGATCAGCTCTTGAAGCTCTTGTCTTCGGCGTGCCGGGCCTCAAAGGCGCGGATTTCTTCCTCCGCCTCGTCCCTGGCGTATCCGTAGCGCTCCTGGATCTTGCCGGCGAGCTGGTCACGCTTGCCGGCGATCTCGGTCAGATCATCGTCGGTGAGCTTTCCCCACTGTTCCTTCGCCTTGCCGGTGAGCTGCTTCCACGAGCCCTCGATGCGGTCCCACATGGATTGATCCCTTCACGCCTGGATGTTTCACCGGCGATGATCGTCGGCCGGACCATGAAAACCCCTTCATGAAGCGGTCCGTTCCGTTGACCGCGCGCAGACGCTCGGGCCAAGGTCGCCGCATCGCGCCGCGCGACGCGGCCCTTCCACGCTCCGAGGCTGTCTCCCTATGAACCGTCGTGAAATCCTGGCGACCGGCGCCGCCGCCGCCGCCCTCCTTCCAGGTCAGGTCATGTCCGCAACCAAAGCCAAGCCCGTGCCGCCCGTCGTGAAGAAGGAGCCGAAGGTCATCGAACAGCTCGGCCGCAAGCGGACCGACGACTACGCCTGGATGAAGGACGACAACTGGCAGCAGGTCCTGCGAGACCCGACCATCGTCAAGGCCGACGTCAAGGCGCACCTGACCGAGGAGAACGCCTACACCAAGGCCATGCTGTCCTCGACCGAAGAGCTGCAGGGCAAGATGTTCGAGGAGATGAAGGGCCGCATCAAGGAGGACGACGCGTCCGTCCCTGCGCCCGACGGCCAATGGGACTACTACACCCGCTTCAACAAGGGCGGTCAGCATCCGCTGTTCTGCCGCCGCCCGCGCGGCAAGACCGATGGTGAGCAGATCCTGCTGGACGCCGACAAACTGGCCGAGGGCAAGGCCTACTCCGAGGTCGCGGCCACTGCCCACACCGCGGACCACAAGCTGTTCGCCTATGCCGAGGACGCCCAGGGCTCGGAATTCCACACCCTGTACGTCAAGGACCTGGAAACCGGACAGCTGGTTGGAGAGCCCATCACGGCCGGCTACGGGGACCTGGCGTTCTCACCGGACGGCGCCTGGCTGTTCTGGACCAACCGTGACGAGGAAGGCCGCCCCAACAAGGTCTTCCGTCGCCCCGCCCGCGGCGGCGAAACAAGCCTGGTCTACGAGGAAAAGGACGAGGGCATGTTCATGGGCGTCGGTACGACCGCCTCGGACGCCTTCATTTCCATCGGCATCGGCAACCAGGAGACCAGCGAACTGCGGCTGATTCCGGCCGAGACCCCGACGGCCGAGCCGGTGGTCTTCGCCGCCCGAAATCCGGGGGTTCTCTACGACGTCGAACACTGGGACGGAAAGTTCGTCATCAGAACCAACGCCGGCGGCGCCGTTGACTTCAAGCTCTGCACCGCCGAGCCGGGCAAGACGCAGGCCGCTGACTGGAAAGACTGGGTCGCCCATAGCCCGGGCCGCTTCATCGTCGGCATCGGCGCCTTCAAGGATCACCTGATCCGCATAGAGCGGGTCAACGCCAACAACTCCATCATCATCACCAGGCGCGCCGACAAGTCCGAGCACGCCATCGCCGTCGACGAGAAGGCCTATGTGCTGGGTGTCGAGGGCGGTTTCGAGTTCGACACCCCGGTGATGCGCTACACCTACACCTCGCCGACGACGCCGCGTCAGTGGTTCGACTACGACATGAACACGCGGGCCAGGACCCTGCGCAAGACCCAGGAAATTCCCTCGGGCCACGATCCGTCGAAGTATGTCGTCGACCGCGTCTATGCCAAGGCGAGCGACGGCGCCGAGGTGCCGATCACCGTCCTGCGCCGCAAGGACGTTCCGCTCGACGGCAAGGCGCCGTTGCTGGTCTACGGCTACGGCTCCTACGGCATCCCTCAGGAGCCGGGCTTCTCGATCCGCAACTTCAGTCTGGTCGACCGCGGCTGGATCTGGGCCACCACCCACATCCGCGGCGGTTCCGACAAGGGCTGGGGCTGGTTCCAGGACGGGCGCAAGTTCAAGAAGAAGAACACCTTCACCGACTTCATCACCTGCACCGAGCACCTGCACAAAAACGGTTACGGCAAGCCGGCGAAGACCGTCGCCTATGGCGGATCAGCCGGCGGCCTCCTGGTAGGCGCGGTCGCCAACATGCGGCCTGACCTCTACGCCGGCATTATCGCCGCCGTGCCGTTCGTCGACGTCATCAACACCATGAGCGACACCTCCCTGCCGCTCACCCCGCCGGAATGGCCCGAATGGGGCAATCCCCTCGAGGACGCCGCCGCCTACGACTACATGATGAGCTACAGCCCCTACGATAACGTCGGCAAGAAGCCCTATCCCAGCGTCCTGGCGACGGGTGGCCTCTCCGACGGCCGGGTCACCTATTGGGAGCCGGAGAAGTGGGCCGTGAAGCTGCGGGAGAACACCACCAGCGGCAATCCGGTCCTGCTGAAGATCAACATGGAGGCCGGCCACGGCGGCGCCTCGGGCCGCTTCGACTTCCTCAAGGAGATCGCGCTCGACTACGCCTACGCGGTCTGGGCCGTCGAGAAGGGCTGGACGAAGGTTTGATCGTACGGGACGCCACCGAGGCCGACGTCCCGGCCCTGGCCGCCATCTACGGCGACGCCTGCCTGCACGGCTTCGGCACCTTCGAGGAGGAGGCGCCGCCGCCTGCCGAGATGGCGCGCCGGTTGGCCGAGGTGAAGAGCCTCGGCCTGCCATACCTGGTCGCCGAGTCCGGCGGCCAGGTGATCGGCCTGTGCTACGCCAAGCCGTTCCGGCCCAGGTCGGCCTATCGTTACACCGTCGAGGACAGCGTCTATGTCGCCCCCGGCCAGGCTGGAAAGGGCGTCGGCCGGGCCATGCTGGCAGAGCTGATCCGGCGGTGCGAGGCCATGGACCTGCGCCAGATGACGGCGGTGATCGGCGACAGCGAGAACGCCGGCTCGCTGGCCCTGCATACCGCTCTGGGCTTTGAGCACAGCGGCGTCTTCAAGGCCGTCGGACGCAAGCACGGCCGCTGGGTCGATATCGTCTTCATGCAGCGGGCGCTGAACGACGGCGACGCTACTCCGCCGGCCAGGCCTTGAGCCCCGGGGCGGGCAGGCTTATGGGAGCGGCATGACGGCTCTGCGCACCCTGCTGCTGGTCCTGACGGCGATGATCTTCGCCTTCGGCGGCCTTGCGCGCGCCGAGACGCCGACCGCTGAGCCGCCTTGCCATGAGGCTCCGGCCCAGCATCCGGGCAAGGCTACCCTGGCGATGAGCTGCTGCATCGGCTGCATGCCTGCGCCGAATCTGCTTCCGGCGCCCATCGGCGCTTCGAAATCGGCGGCGCGGGCGACCTATGCCCCGGTCAGCCCGACCTTGATGGGCCGTCCCCTCGCCCCCGAGACACCGCCTCCCCGCGCCTGACCCGACCCCTTCACGGTCGCCGGACGCGACCAATCGGATCAAGTTCAAGCACAAGGAGGAGGTCCCATGACCTCGAATACCCTACGCGCGCTGCTGGGCGGAACGGCCCTGCTGGCCGCGACAAGCGCCGCTCTTCCCACCCTCGCCCAGACGCCGCCGGCCGCGCCCGACCACGCTAGGATGAACCACGGCGGCATGGATCCGGCGGACGCGGACGCCGCCATGGATGGCATGGACGATGGGATGCAAAGCCCCTACGGCCCCTGGCCCATGGCCCGCGACGCCAGCGGTACGAGCTGGCAACCGGAGGCCGCCGGCCATGGCGGCGTTCACACCAGCGCCGGTGAGTGGATGGTGATGAGCCACCTCCTGCTCAACGCCGTGTACAGCGACCAGACCGGCCCGCGCGGCGACGACAAGGGCTTCATCGCCGGCATGGCGATGATTTCCGCCAGCCGTGACGCCGGTCCGACCACCCTCAACCTGCGCGCCATGCTCAGCCCCGATCCGCTGATGGGCCAGGAAGGCTATCCTCTGCTGCTGGCCGCCGGCGAGACGGCCGACGGGGTCGAGCCGCTGGTCGACCGCCAGCATCCGCATGACCTGTTCATGGAGCTGTCGGCCAGCCTCTCCTTCCGCTTCGGGGGCGACCAGAGCGTCTTTCTCTACGGCGGTCTTCCCGGCGAACCGGCTTTCGGCCCGCCGGCCTTCATGCATCGCCCCGCCGCCATGGATAGCCCCGAGGCGCCGATAAGCCACCACTGGCTGGACAGCACACACATCACCTTCGGTGTTTTGACGGCCGGCTACACCAAAGGCCCGTTCAAGATCGAGGCCTCGCAGTTCCGGGGCCGTGAGCCGGACGAGAAGCGCTGGAACATCGAATCCGGCGACCTCGATTCGACCGCCGTCCGCTTCAGTTGGAACCCGACGGAGAACTGGGCCCTGCAGGCGAGCTGGGCCAGCATCGAGAGCCCGGAAGCCCTCGAGCCCGAGCATGACGAAAGGCGGGTCTCCCTGAGCGCCCTCTACACGCGACAGTTCGGCGACACCAAGGTTTCCGGGACGCTGGCCTGGGCTCGCAAGGACATCGTGCCTGGCGACACGTCGCAGGCCTGGGTGGTCGAAGGCGCCGTCCAGCCCGGCCCCTGGACGATCTTCACCCGCGTCGAGCAGGTCGATCAGTCGGAACTGACCCTCGGTGTCCACCACGGGCCCCAGTACACCGTCCGCAAGGCCTCGCTGGGCGTGATTCACGACTGGTGGGTCACCGACACCGTGCGGGTCGGGGTCGGCGGCCTGGTCAACGCCTACGACATCCCCTCGCCGCTATCGGCCAGCTACGGCGATCCCGGCGGCGGCATGCTGTTCGTCCGTCTCAAGGTGCAGTGACCCGGCCGATGACCCTGGTCAGGGCGGCGGCGGCGTAGAGCTCGAGGTCGGTCCCGGCGCAGATCGGCAGATAGCCGCGCTGGCCGTTCGCGGCGCCCTGAACCAGGGCGAAGTCGCCGCAGCTGGTGTCCAGCAGCTCGAAGCTCTGACGCGCCCAGCGACAACGGTTGCGCAGGGCGGTGACCTGGGTGAAGGCCACATAGGCCTTCACCCAGGCCCATCACGCGTCTCCAGCTCCCCTGCCGGAATAGCTGTCGGGTGCGTCCAGGGTTTATGGAGCGCGGCCGGCGAAGGCCTCAAAAGCAGCAGCGTCGCCGGCGAAGATGTTGAGGTCTACCGGCCCGCTAATCCCGTCCACCGCCCCTCGATTGTGAAACTGCCAGAAGGTCCAGGGGCGGCCGCCGAATGGCGGCATGACGATCTTGCGTTTCCACAGGGGGCGCATGGGCAATACATGGCCATAGGACCGCAAAAGGTCAGGGGTGACATAGAGCACCGCCTCGCGGCCATAGCGGGCCTCCACGAGGGCCAGGAAGGCCTCCAGTTCGCGGCGCAGGTCGCCATCGGTCGGCAGGGCCTCGCAGTTCCCGCCGAACTCCAGGTCGACGGCCGGCGGCAAGGCGCCGGGATCGGCCGGCACAGCGCCCAGAAAGTTGCGGGCCTGGTCGGCGCCCGGCCGGCAGAAGGTGAAGAAGTGATAGGCCCCCACCTTAAGGCCCGCCGCCCTGGCCGCTCGCCAGTTGGCGGCAAACTCGCGGTCGCGATGATCTCCGCCTTCGCTGGCCTTCAGGTAGGCAAAGGCGACGTGATCGGCGGCGACGGCCTGCCAGTCGATGCCGCCCTGGTGATGGGACACATCAATGCCGCGCACCGGATAGCGGTACGGATCGGGCTCCCAGCTTCGAAAGGCGCGCCAGCCGGCGAAGGCGGCGAGAGGCAGTATGACAAGGGCGAGAACGAGGAGGAGCCGGACCATGCGCGGCACTTGCCGGCGCGGGCGTGCAGGGGCGCCGCGTGGCGCGAAGGAGAGATGAAGGAGATGGCTGGGGAACTAGGACTCGAACCTAGAATGACGGTACCAAAAACCGCAGTGTTACCATTACACCATTCCCCAGCAGGAACGGCGCGAGGCCCTGAGGGCCCCGGCGAGGTGGGGGGAGATAGCGCAGGCGCACGGAGGATGCAACGGGTGTATTTCACGTGTTGCGGCGCACGATGCGCTCCTCTATAAGCCCGCTCCTCAAGTCGGAGTGTGGCTCAGTCTGGTAGAGCACCGCGTTCGGGACGCGGGGGTCGCAGGTTCGAATCCTGCCACTCCGACCATTTTCCCCAAATCCAGAATTCGACCGCCGTTCCGGGCGCAACACCCCGGAACGAAAGCGAATTGTTGCCTCGTCTTAATTTGACGCCAACGCGTCCCCGGTTAAGCGTGGCGCAAAGGTTCGAATTCCGGCCGGGCCGGGGTCGAGCGATTGGGGATATCAATGAAACAGTTCCTTCTGACCATCGCCGGCGTCTTCGTCGGGCTGATGCTGTTCATGGTCATCGTGCCCATGATCTTCATCTTCGGCCTGGTCGGCCTGGCCCAGAAAAGCGCCGAGGGACCGGTGACGCCGGCCGCCGCCGTGCTGGAACTGGACCTGCGTACCGGCCTTTCCGACCAGGACCCGCAGAATCCCTTCGCCGTCTTCGGCGGCAGCGGAAATTCGGTCATCGGGGTCATCGAAAAGCTGAAGGCGGCCGAGAAGGACGACAAGGTCAAGGGCGTCTTCGTGCGCCTGCCCGAGGGCGGCATGGCCCCGGCCGCGGCCGATGAGCTGCGCCAGGCCTTCATCCGCTTCCGGGCCAGCGGAAAGCCGATGATGGCCCACAGCCAGGGACTCTATCCCAGCGGGGCGGTGACCTCGACCTACATGCTGGCCGCCGCCACCGGCGACGTCTGGATGCAGCCCGGCGCCGCCTTCCAGGCGACCGGCATGACGGTGGAGGACATGTTCTTCAAGCGGCTGTTCGACAAGTACGGCGTCAAGGCCGACTTCGAGCAGCGCAAGGAATACAAGAACGCGGTCAATCCCTACCTGCACGACGACTACACACCGTCGCACAAGGAAGCCCAGCTCTCATGGATGGGCTCAATCTATCGCACCAGCCTGGTAACCGCGGCGGCTGACCGCAAGCTGGCGCCGGAGGCCGTTGTGGCCGCCATCGAGGGCGGCCCCTGGTCGGCGGCGCAGGCCAAGGAACGCAAGCTGATCGACAACGTCGGCCAGGTGAAGGAAGCCTCTGACGCCCTGCTCGCCAAGGCCGGCAAGAACGCCAAGCTGATCGACTTCGACGACTACACCGCCAGCCCCTCGACGAGCTCGGGCCAGACCATTGCGGTGATCGGGGCCGAGGGCGCCATCATGACCGGCAATGGCAGCGGCGCCAGCCCGTTCGGCGGCGACCAGACCGTCTGGTCGGACGAGGTGGCCAAGGCCATCTACGACGCGGCCGAGGACAAGAGCGTCAAGGCCATCGTCTTCCGCGTTTCCTCGCCGGGCGGATCGGACACCGCGTCCGAACAGATCCTGGCCGCCGTCAACGCGGCGCGGAAGGCTGGCAAGCCGGTTGTGGTCAGCATGGGGACCTATGCGGCCTCCGGCGGCTACTGGATCAGCTCACAGGCCGACTCCATCGTCGCCCAGCCCACCACCCTGACCGGATCGATCGGTGTCTACGGCGGCAAGTTCGTGCTCGGTGACGCCCTGGGCCGGTTCGGTGTCGATGTGCGCGGAACCACCGTCGGCGGCGACTACGCCGGGGCGTTCGGGACCGAAGCCAGCTTCAACCAGGGCCAGAAGGCGGCTTTCGCGGGATGGATGGACACCATCTACGAGGGCTTCGTCCAGCGCGTCGCCAGTGGCCGCAAGATGCCGGTCGAGAAGGTGCGCGAGCTGGCCAAGGGACGCGTCTGGACCGGCGCCCAGGCGCGGCAACTGGGCCTGGTCGACAAGCTGGGCGGTTTCTACGACGCCGTCGACGAAGCCAAGCGGCTGGCCGGCATCAAGGGCGATGTGAAGCTCAAGGTCATGGGCGGGCCGAAGTCGCCGTTCGAAGCGCTGGAGAAGCTGTTCGGCGTCAGCTCGGCCTCGATCAAGACCCTGGCCGCCGCCGCCTGGGTGTTTGGCGACCCGCGCGCCGAGGCGCTCATGGACGAGATGGCCCAGACCCGCCTGCGGGAACGTGGCGCCACGGTGATGGCGCCCAGCCCACGCCTGGATCGGTAGCGTTCACGCCAGGATCATGGACCCAGGGCCCCGGAGCAATCCGGGGCCCTTTTCCTGTCGCATAACCAACACCAGGACCTTGCTGTCCTCTAAGCCGCGCTCCCGGTAGGGCCCTGACGATTCAAGCGCGGTTGAGATGGCAGGGCGACCTGCCTGGCCCTGCCGCGCGGGACAGAAGGCGCATGTCCCATCCTGACAGGCGGGCACTGTCGTTGGTGGCGGTGCTGCGGCGAATGAACGGCGACTGTTCAGGCTGCGCGCCCCGCCTCTCGCTTCATCCGGCGGCTGCGCCCGACAGTGGGTCACCGGCCTCTGGCGCGACCTGCTGGAACCAACGCTAGACAGGTCTGGAGCAGGACCCGTTTTGATGGAATCAAAACGGCCGCTCCAGCTTCTTTTTGGTCGCGCGCTTGATCCGAGAACCGGCTCCCGCTTGTCGGAACGCGCTCTGGCATCTCGACCGCGCCATCAAACCGATATGCCCGGAAGGAACGCGCCGCCCCGGGTTGAACGGCGCTTGCCCGGCAAGGCCGGGCCCGTGAGGGATCGCCCTGACGCGATGTGTGCCGGGCCATCCTCAGCTTTGCCTCGCGGAGCCAGCCGCCGCTGGGCTCCAGGCAACAAGAAGGGCCGGCGAGGTTTCCCTCGCCGGCCCGGCTTGTCGTTCGACCTGACGGTCGAGCGTTCTAGAAGCGCTTGGTGACGCTGAAGAACGCCCGGCGACCGCGCATGTCGTAGAGGTTCAGAGCCGCAGTACCGGCGCGGAACTGGCCGGCCGATTGCGCCGGCGGGCGCTCGTCAAACACGTTCTGGAGACCGGCCGAGAACGTCCAGTCGTCCATCTTCTTGCGGACCGAGAACGAGTGGTAGGCGGTGAACTCGTTGTACTGCTTGTAGTACACCGGAACCGACAGGACCGTCAGCGTGCCCGGGACGGCGTTGGTGCCGGCCGCGTTGAGGAAGGTCGAGCAGCCGCCCGTGACCGCCACGCCACCCGTGGGGGTGAACCGGCAGTTGCCGCTGAACTTGGTGCTGTTGAAGATGTCGCCACCGAAAGCTTCGGTGTCCGACTGCTTGCCGATCAGATCGGCGTTCCAGAACACCGTCCAGTCGCCGCGGTCGAAGCGGAGCGACATGTTGCCCGTGAAGTCCGGCTCGGTGGTTTCACCGTTGTCGTCTTCAGTGGCGCCGCCCAGCAGGTTTACCGTGTCCTTATTCTGCCAGGTGAACTGGCTGTCGAAGGTCAGGCGACCGAAGTCGAACTCATGGGTGTAACGGACCGTCAGGTCGATACCGCGGTTAATCTGCTCAGCGATGTTAACATAGCTGTTGTTGACCGAGATGATTTCGTTCGGACGGAGAGCGGCCCCCGGAGCATTCCGCGTGAAGAGGGTGCAGAAGGGGTCGGTCGGGAAGGTTTCCGACGTGTAGCACTGGTTCAGAATGTTGGCCGAACCGAACTGACGCACTTCGTCCTCGACGAGGAAGTCAAAGTACTCGACGGCCACCGACAGGTCGATGAACGACGGGGTCCAGATCACGCCAACCGTGTAGGCCTCGGAGGTTTCCGCGGTGAGGATGCCCGCGCCGCCGCCCGTGATAATGAGGGCCGAGCTGGTGCCGGCGCCCGTGTAACCCATGGGAACGCCCGCCGCCGAACAGTTGGCGACGATCCGGGGGTTGGTATCCAGTTCCCACTGAATGCAGGGGTCGATAGCCACCTGATTCTGGAAGGAGGTCTGGTTGGCCAGGTAGAGCTCGTACAGCGCCGGAGCGCGGAAGGAGGTGCCCTTGGTGGCGCGGACGCGCCAGGCGGGGGTCACTTGCCAGTTCAGGCCGACCTTGTAGGTGCTGCCATCACCGTAGGAGTCGTATTCGGTGTAGCGGCCCGACACCTGCAGGTCGAGGCTTTCGATGCCCGGCAGGCCCTTCAGGATCGGAACTTCGACTTCGGCGAACGCCTCGGTGACGGTGTCGTCACCGCGGGTGCGACCGGCGGCCGAGGACCCCCAGAAGTTGCCGGCCTTTTCGTTGTCATCCGGATTGTCGTCGATTTCGTCCTTGCGGTAGGTGACACCGACGGCCGCGCCGACCGGACCGGCCGGCAGGTTGAACAGGTCGCCCGAGATCGTGCCTTCGACCAGGTCCTGCTTGTAGGACGTGTTGCCGACGGCGTCGAAGGTCAGGAAGGCCAGCTCGGCGGCGTTGAAGTTGCCTTCAAGGATCCGCTGCGAGGTGAAGTCGATGCCCCCCGGAAGAGCCGAGCACTGGCCACCGGAGATGGTGATCAGAGCCTGGTTACAGGCAGAGCCGGCCTGGGTGATGGCCACGACGCGGTCGTTGTACAGGTTGTAGGCCTTGTACGTCGCGTCGGAGTCGCTGTGCTGGTAGAAAACGTCCCAGCTGAACCGGCCGAGATCGCCGCGCAGACCAGCGACGTAACGGAAGTAGTCGACTTCCTGCGAGCGGTCCGAACGGAACGGAATGATCGGCAGCAGGTTGCCGCCGGTCGGGTTGAAGTA
This sequence comes from Caulobacter sp., assembly GCA_044377925.1. Taxonomy (GTDB): domain Bacteria; phylum Pseudomonadota; class Alphaproteobacteria; order Caulobacterales; family Caulobacteraceae; genus Caulobacter. Next base: position 10,870 of record JBILYE010000024.1, read on the forward strand.
ACCCGTGCCGCCCTGGGCCACCGACTTGAACGGCGCCGGGATGGCGCCGTTGGCGGCGGAGACCGACGGGAAGAACTGGCGAGCGCCGTACTGAGCCGACTCACGCTTGTTGAAGAGGAACTCACCGTAGAGCTCGAGGGCCGGCAGGATGTCGAAGCCGCCCGAGGCATAGAAGGAGGTGTTCTTGACCGGGCTGAGGATCGATTGACGGGCGTAGAGCTCATCGTCCTGGTGGGCGTAGGGGTGGGTCAGCGGGAAGCCGGCGCGCGATTGGCGGGCCAGATCGTAGGTGGTGCCGCCGACGGTGATCGCCGCCGGGGCGTTGTTGCCCTGTTGAGCGGTCGGATAGACGACGCCGGCGTCCTTGTAGATCAGGTCGCCGAAGCTGGGCGTGCGCAGAACCCGGGCGAACAGGTTGTAGCACTTGGTCGAGTCCGGCGCGGTCTGGGTCGGATCGGTGTTGGCGAAGTCGATGCGCGCGCCGCCACGGGCGTCCGCGGTCAGGTAGTCGGCGGCGCAGGCGGTGTCTTCACGATCGCCGCGACGCAGGATCTTGCTTTCCTGGTAGTTCAGCGAGGCGTTCAGGTAGCCACGGTCCCAGGTTTTGCCCCAGGCGATCGACCCACGGTACTGCTCGCCGCCTTGTTCGAAGGGGACATTGCCGTAGACGTTGAGTTCCAGGCCGTCGAGGTTCGTCTTGGTGATGATGTTGATAACGCCGGCGACGGCGTCGGAGCCGTAGATCGACGAGGCGCCGTCCTTCAGGATCTCGAAGCGCTCGACGATCGAGTTCGGGATGACGTTCAGGTCGACGGGGCCGACGGTGCCGCGGGTGCCCGACGGGCCGACGCGCTTGCCGTTCAGCAGGACCAGGGTGCGGGTGGCGCCCAGGCCGCGGAGCGAGATGGTGTTGGCGCCGGGACCACCGTCGGTCACGAAGCCGGTCAGCTGGTTGTTCACCTGGAACGAACCAGCGGCCACCGACGACTGCTGAAGGATTTCAGCGGTGTCGACCAGGCCTTCGAGCGAGGACTGCTCGGAAGTGATCACCTGGATGGGAGCGGAGCTGTTGAACTCCGAGCGCTTGATGCGCGACCCGGTGATGACCAGGGCCGAAACGTCGGCCTCTTCTTCCTCTTCGTCGTCCGCGGCGGGAGCGGCGGCGGGAGCCGTGGGCTGCGCCACGGCGACAGTCGGAGCAACCAGAGCGGCGGCGGCGAGGCCGGCGATCAGAGTCGTTCCGAGCAAAAACTTGCGATCCAGCATTGTGAGCACTTTCCCCAGTAGCCCGATGATCCCCATTCGACCGCACAGGCGGCCGACCGCGAAATACGAGATTCCGCGAGGTATCCCGGACACTAGGCAGCTTGGACGGGCCTGCCAACAATGATGACGGCATTGGGGCCATTCGTCATGGGGGCGTTACAATCTCGCCACAGTCGCCTCGCAAGGCGCTGGTTTGCGACACAATGCGACCGCCCCGCCTGAGGGAAACTTAACTTGGCGAGCCGCCGTTTCAGGATAGATTGCCCTTACATGAGGGAGGTCCAAGCCGGGATGAACGCCGTTAAGCGAATTCCGGCAGACTTTCCCCTGTTACGCGATCACTCGAGAATCGGGGTTTTACCGTGAAATTGTCGTTGAAGGTTTTGGGGGCGCTTGCCGCCACCGGGATAGCGCTCGGGGGCGGTTTCGCCCTCGCCCAGACCAAGGCGCCAGCGCCGCCATCGGCCGAGGCGTTCGGTCGCCAGGAGGCGATCAGCGGGGTCTCGATCTCGCAGGATGGCAAGTACATCGCCGGCATCACCTCGCCGGACGGCAAGACCAGCTTCGTCACCATCTGGCGCACGGACGCCATGGACCAGAAGCCGGTCAACCTGGGCTGTGGTCCGCGCTCGGACTGCATGGGTGTCTCGTTCCTGAAGAACGACCGCATCGCCATGACCGTGCGCCAGACCTACACCGAGGGCGCCTTCAACGGCCACATCTTCCGGACCTTCATCAGTGACGTCGAAGGCAAGTCCTTGCGCGACGCTTCTGGCGAGATCGACCAGAACGCACTGCGCCGGGTCCAGATCGTCAACCGCCTGGCCAAGGACCCCAGAAACATCCTCGTCGCCATCGACGGTGATATCTACAAGCTGGATGTCTACAAGTTCACCAAGGGCAAGGTGTACACGGGCTCCGACAAGTTCGGCGGGCCCCAGTTCGACCTGAACGGCGAGGTCCGCGCCCGTCAGTCGGTCGAGTTCGACAGCGGCAAGGTCTACATCGCCCAGTGGATCCGCAACCCGGCCAACGGCAACTGGGAAGAGCACTTCCGCTGGTACGCGGCCAACCGCGAACCCAAGGAGATCGTCGGCTTCACCAACGATCCGAACCTGATCTACATCGGCACCAACGAGGGCCAGGACAAGTCGGCCATCTATCTCTACGACATCAATCAGCGGAAGATCCTGGAGCCTGAGTTCCAGATCAAGCTGTTCGACGCTGGCGGCGTGCGCCAGTCGCGCGCCCAGGCGGACTTCGGTCGGGTGCTGGGCTTCACCTACAACTCGGCGACCAGCGAAACCTTCTGGATCGACGAGAAGATGGGCTCGATCGCCAAGGGCCTTCGCAAGGCCTTCGGCGTCAAGACCAACCCGGTCAACTGGATCGATATCGCCACCGGCGAGAAGACCACCTTCCGTGTCGCCGACGGCGCCGACGTGCAGATGATCAGCTGGTCCGACGACTTCAGATACGTGATCATCGAGAAGTCCGGCTCCAACCAGCCGCCCGAGTACTACCTGATGACCGACGGGTCGAAGGTCACCCTGCTGGGCAAGGCCAAGCCCTGGCTGGATCCCTCCACCCTGGGCAACACCACCCTCATCCAGTTCCAGGCCCGTGACGGTCTGATGGTGCCGGCCTTCGTCACCAAGCCCAACCCGGCGATCTGGGGCCCCGGTCCCTACCCCGCCATCATCACGCCCCACGGCGGTCCGTGGGCGCGTGACGACATGGGCTGGGATTTCAGCGGCTGGACCCAGTACTTCGCGGCCCGCGGCTATGTGGTGATGCAGCCGCAGTACCGCGGCACCGACGGCTGGGGCCAGAAGCTGTGGCGCGCCGGCGACTCCGAATGGGGTCAGAAGATGCAGGACGACAAGGACGACGGGGTCAAGTGGCTGATCGAGAACAAGATCGCCCCCGCCGACCGTATCGCCATGCACGGCTACAGCTACGGCGGCTATGCGGCCATGGCCGCTTCGGTCCGGCCTAACGGCCTGTACCAGTGCGCCGTCGCCGGCGCCGGCGTCGCCGAGCTGGAAAGCTTCCGCGAGCGTAACAACCAGAACCGCATCCAGCGGGAGTTCCAGCGCCCGACCGTCAACGGCCTTGAGCCGCTGAGCCAGGCCGGAAACATCAAGATCCCGATCTTCCTCTACCACGGTGACCGGGACACCAATGTGCCGATCGATCAGTCGGAGCGGTTCGTCGCCGCGGCCCAGAAGTCGGGCCAGCCGGTGAAGTTCCTGAAGCTCAAGGACATGGGCCACAGCGGCAACACCTGGATGCCCGGACAGGCAGCCGAGGTTCTGACCGCCGTGGAAAACTACCTGCGGACGGAGTGTGGCCCCGGCGGCCTCTGATCCAATCCTGACTGCAATGCAGTGACCGAAAGGGCGGGGAGCAATCCCCGCCCTTTCTTTTTGCGCGTTGCATTGCGCGTTGCATAAGGTGGGCGGAGCCTTGTGAGGCCTGCCTCAGGGCGCGGATCACGATCCGTAGGCTGGCAGACGAGCCAAGGCGCAGACGACACTCCTGCCGCTATCGACAAGGCAGGCGGGGCAAAGGATGGCTCCGGACCAACAGAAGAGCGGCGCACGCCGTCCCCTTCATCGCCGAGCGGTGGAGATTGGGCCGCCTGGGTGTCAGCCCGGATGACGTCGGTGCAGTGGACGACGTCGCCGAGCCGGGCGAGTCTGCGGCTTCGCCCCCCTGCCCGGCCAATGTGTGGTTTTCGGCTGGATCGACATCGCCACGGGCCTGGCCGTTCGAGCTCAGCGAAGGCGACTGCTCGTGGCGCCGGGCGGGTCTGTTGATCGACGAGCCAGGCGCTCAGGCCATGCTCAGGGTGGTCGCCCGGCTCAGGCGATCACCGGCGGGCAACTGTGCTCAGTGAAGGAACGGCCAGCGTCAGTTGACCCCCGTTTGCGCCGACAAGAGGCCGACAAGGGACCGACAAAAGGCCGACAAAAGGCCGACAAAAGGCCGACAGCGGACCGACAAGTCTCCGTCAGGGGACCGCCCAAACGAAAGGCGGCGGACCTTTGGGGTCCGCCGCCTCCGTTACTCACATCACTCCGGGACGATTAGAAGTCCAGGGTGAAGCCGACGAACATGTACCGGCCCAGGGCGTCGTAGGTCTGCGGGTAGGTGTTGCCGTTACCCGTGGTGCCCACGCTGCGCGAGACAGGCGGATCGTTGTCGAAGATGTTGTTCACGCCGACGCGGAAGGAGGCGTTGTCGGTCGCCTTCCACGAAGCGAACAGGTCGAAGTAGTTTTCGGCATCGAACGTGCCGTCCAGGGGACGGTCGCCGGTTTCGAGTTCCACTTCGCCGATGTAGCGCCAGGTGCCGGCGACATCGATACCCCAGGGGGTGTCGTAGCCGACGCGGAAGCGGTGACGCCATTCCGGAGCCGGAACGCCGCAGCTCGGGCCGAACTTGCCGAGGCAGTCGCCGTTGTTGGCCGAGTTCAGAACTTCCAGCTTGGTGCCGACGAAGTTGAAGGACAGGCCACCGAGGTCGCCCAGATCATAGGAGTAGTTACCGACGAAGTCGTAGCCTTCGGTTTCGAGGAAACCAACGTTGATGTTGAAGTCTTCGACGAAGCTGCCGTTGGTCCACAGGTTGCCCAGGGCGTTACGGTTGATGCGGGCGCAAGCCGTGGCATCGTTGTCTTCGTAGCAGGCGGCGACAGTGTTGCCGGCGCCGAAGGTGGTGATGATGTTGGTGACTTCGATGTTGAAGTAGTCGACCGAGAAGGTGAGGCCCGGCAGGAAGGTCGGGGTGAACACCACACCGATGGTGTAGGTCTTGGCTTCTTCAGGCGACAGGTTGGGGTTACCACCACCGAACAGGTTGTACTGACCAGCGGGGCTATCCAGCGAGGCAGCGCCGTACTGGCCGGGAGCAACGCCGGTGGCGACGCACTGGGCCAGGGTGGCGGTGGCGGCCGGACCGCAGGGATCCTCATCCATGTCGAAGAGACCCAGGCCCTGAGCCGTGAACAGTTCGATCACGTTCGGGGCGCGGACGGCCTTCTGGTAGCTGGCGCGGAAGCGGAGGTCTTCCACCGGAGCATAGTCACCGGCGATCTTGTAGGTGTCGGTGTTGACGCCCGTGCCGTAGTCCGAGAAGCGGTAGGCGAACTCGGCCGACAGCAGCTTGGCGCCCGGCATGTCCTCGATCAGCGGAACCCGCAGTTCGGCGAAGAGGTCGTAGACCTCGGTCGCGCCGCTGAGGCCGATGGTCGGGCCGCCCTGGCCGGCGAGGTCGCCGGTCGAGAAGGCGTTGTCGGTGTCCGATTCCAGTTCGTCGCGACGGTACTCGGCGCCAAAGGCGACTTGAACGCCATTGGTGGTCCAGGGCGTCTTCACGCCGTAGGAGCCCAGGTCGCCGGCCACCGAGGCGGTGACGACTTGCTGGGTGGTCGAGGCGCGCTGGATACCCGGGGTTTGCAGGTAGGCCAGGGCTTCGTCGGTCACGCCGCCGAGGGTGAAGATGTTGTACGGAACACAGTTGGGATCCGTACCGTCAACGACCGAGCGACAGGTCGGGGTGCCACCAACCGAGACGACGTCCAGAGCACGGCCGAGGCGCGTGACCGAGAAGTCGTTGCGGTAGATGCGCGACAGCTGGACGCGGCTGTACTGTCCGGCGATGTCGTACGACCAGTTGTCGTCGAGGCTGCCGCGAACGCCGACGACGGCGCGGTACGACTGATAGCGCAGGTCGTCCTGACGACCACCGCCTTCAACGTTCCGGCGACCGATGTACAGGTCTTCGTCGGTGTCGTTGGCGATTTCCAGAGCCGAGCAGCCAATGGCGGCCGACTGTTGGGCCGACAGCAGCGGGTTGCCACAGTTGATGGTGCCGGTGCTGAAGAAGTTACCCGACGGCGCGATCTGGGCGACCGTGCTGTAATCGGTGAACATCAGCTGGCTGAAGACTTCGACGTGGTCGTTCACTTCGTAGCGGCCAACGGCGCCGAGCGAATAACGCTCGTCGGGACGCTGGTAGAAGTTGATCGGGCCGAAGTTGTAGGCGTTGTTGGCCGCCGCGTAGGGCACGAATTGGTTGCCGCCAGCGCCGCCCACCGTGAAGGCGAAGGTGCTGAAGTCGGTGAACTGACCCGGGAACGACGTACCCGAACCGCCGCAGGTAAAGGTATCGGGACCCAGGGGACCCGTCGGCGCGCCGAGCGAGCAGGACGAGTAGTCCCGGTCGGCTTGCATGACTTCGTCGTTGTTGCGGTAGGTGACGTAGGCCGTCACATTCCCCTTGTCGTCCGGCGAGGAAACGCCGAGCAGCATGGAGATTTCCTTGCCGAAGCCGTCGGTGACGTTGTCGTCGGGCAGCTGGAAGTTGGCCGGGTTGGTCGTGGCGCGACGGGCGATTTCCTCACGGATGTTGCCCGGGCCGTCGTAGTCGTTGTGGTGCTGATAGAAGCTGTACTGGCCCGAGAGCTGAACGCCCTCGAAGTCGCGCTTCATGATGAAGTTGACGACGCCGGAGATGGCGTCCGAACCGTAGACGGCCGAGGCGCCGCCGGTCAGGACTTCAATACGCTCGACGAGCGCGCCCGGGATCTGGTTGAGGTCGGCGGCCGGATCGTTCGGCGAGCCGTAGGGCATGCGGCGACCATCGACCAGCACCAGGGTGCGGACCGAGCCGAGACCACGAAGGTCGACGGTGGCGGTGCCGGAAGCGCCGTTCGAGACCGTGGAGTTCTGCGCGGCGAACGCCTGCGGCAGTTGGTTGACCAGGTCTTCGACGCGGGTCACGCCCTGGGTCTGGATGTCTTCCGCGGTCACCTGGGTGATCGGGCTGGTGGTCACCAGGTTCGGCTGCGGGATGCGCGAGCCCGTGATGAAGACTTCGCCGACTTCGGTGTCGTCCTGGGCGAAGGCCGGAGCGGCGGTCGCCAGGGCGGCGAAGGCGGCGCCGCAGATCATCGTGGACGCCAGCAGGCGGCCGCGCGTGGTTTGGATTCTCAACTTAGTCCCTCCGAGCCAGCGCGCCGGTTGACGGTCGCGCTTCCCCTCAAAAGCATGAATTCGGGCCTCCCGGGCGTAAGGATACGTCCGGTTGATCCAGCAATAGGCCCGGGGCCGAACGGCGGTCAACGCCCATTGCATTTCCGTAATGAGAACGCCGTCAGATTGTCGCATGGGCGCCACAGCCGCTTCACGGGGCGAAAAATCGCCCGTAAACCGGGCGTTGGCGCGCCAGAGCGAGCCTGTGATTGTTGCCAAGGGCGGACCGCGCCTGTGGCTCAAAGCAGGACGAAGCGGGTCCTGCCCTCCAGCAGGAGGTCAAGACGGCCGAAGTCTGCGACTCAGCGGGCGCCCTTGACGCACATCCAGCGGGTACGGTGGTGGTCGACCAGGTTGTCGACGAAACCGGTGATGCGCGGGTTCACCAGATTCTTGTTGATGTAGAAATAGATGGGCGCGATCGGCGCGTCATTGAGCATCATCGTCTCGGCGTCGCGCAGGTAGTCGGCCCGCTTGTCGGCGTCAGGCTCATTGTCAGCCTTGGCCATCAGGGCGTCGTAGGCCGGGTTGTTGTAGTCGCCATAGTTCTGCGGCCCGTAGTTGGACTTCTCCATGTCGAGGAAGCTGGTCGGGTCGTTGTAGTCGGCGATCCAGGCGGCGTCGGCGGCCTGGAAATTGCGCACCCGATAGTCGGCGTAGGAGACTTGTCCCTCCTGCTGGGCGAGGGTGACCAGAACGCCGACCTCCTTCCAGTCCGACTGCAGGGCCGGGGTGAACTGCATGGGGTCGGCACTGTTGCGGTGTTTGAGCTCGAACTTCAGCGGGTTCCTGGGGCCATAGCCGGCGGCGGCCAGCAGTTCGCGGGCCTTGGCCTGGCGTTTGGCGAGCGGCCAGGTCGCCCAGTAGGGCCCGGGGGATGGCTTGTAGTTGGCGACGCCGGGCGGAACCTTGGTGTTGGCGGGCAACTGACCACCGCGCAGCAACCCCTTGGTGATGAAGTCGCGGTCGATGGCCATGGTCAGGGCTTGCCGGACGCGGACGTCCTTGAAGGCTGGCACCTTGGTGTTCTCACGCCGGTTGAAGGCGATGTAGGTGACGCCGAGCCAGGTGTTGGTGTGCACGTAGCCGGGCATCTTCTCGCGCAGACGGGCGATCCGGTTCGAGGAGATGTCGGTGTTGATGTCGAGCTCGCCGCGCGCGACCCGGCGCTCGGCGGAAATGGCGTCGCTGGTCGGGTACCAGTAGACCTCGTCGATGCAGACGCTGGAGGCCTCCCAGAAGCGGGGATTCTTCACGGTGTGGACGCTGTCGCCCAGCCTCCAGTCGGCCAGCAGATACGGGCCATTGCTCACCATGTTGCCGGGTTTGACCCACTGGTCGCCCAGTTTCTCCACGACGTGCCTGGGCACGGGGTAGAGGATGTGGTGGCGGGTCAGTTCCGGCAGATAGGCGGCCGGGTGGTTGAGGGTGATCTGCAGGGTGCGCGAATCAATGGCGCGAACGCCTAGCGCCTCCAGCGGCGCCTTGCTGCTGTTCACGGCTTCGGCGTTCCTGATCAGGAAGATCAGCGAGGCGTATTCCGACGCCGTCTCGGGATCGAGCACCCGGCGCAGGGAGTAGACGAAGTCCTCGGCGGTGACGGGAACCCCGTCCGACCAGACCGCCTCACGCAGATGGAAGGTCCAGGTCAGGCCATCCGGGGTGACCTCCCAGCGTTCCGCCATGCCCGGGATGGTCGAGCCGTCGGCCGCCGACTGGGTCAGGCCGATGAACAAGTCGCTCTGGATGCGGTCTTCCCAGGTGCCGGTCGACTTGTGCGGGTCGAGCGTCGCCGGCTCGTTGGTGTTGCCGATGGTCAGGCAGATCTTCCCCTGCGCGCAGGGCGGACGGGAGGCCGCCTGTTCACCGCAACCGGCAAGAGAGAGCGCCGCGAGGGACAGGCCGGCGAGGAAGAGATTGCGGATCACGCTGGGTCGGCCTTCAATGGCGGCTGTTCTGGAGTCGGAGACGGTCATGACGCTACGCCCCGCAGGGATGGGAAAAGGACTGGCTGTGGCTGGTCTGGTGATACTGATGGCCGGCGGCGCGTCCGCCCAGTCCAAGCCCGGCGAAAGGGCCGCCGCCTTCAAGGCCGTCGTCGACTGCCGCGCCATCGCCGAGCCGGGTGAACGCCTGGCCTGCTACGACAAGGCGGCCGCCGCGCTCGACGCGGCAGAGGCCAAGGGCGATGTGGTTGTGGTCGATCGCGGCCAGGTGCGCGAAGCCCGCAAGGCCGCCTTCGGCTTCAACTTCCAGATGCCCGCCTTCATGACCCAGGGCGAGAAAGAGGAGGAGATTTCGCGGCTGGACAGCACGGTCAAGTCCGCCCGCCAGGATCCCCACGGCAAGTGGATCATCACCCTGGCCGACGGCGCGACCTGGGTTCAGATCGACACCGAGAAGATGCGCAAGATCCCGGCCGGTGCGGCGGTGACGGTCAAGACCGCGACGCTCGGCAGCTACTTCCTGACCGTGAAGGGCTACGGCACGATCCGCGCCAAACGCCAGAACTGACATCGCTCACCGGTCCTTCGGATCGATGGCGTCCCGCAGGCCGTCACCAATGAAGTTGAAGGCCATCAGCGTGACCACCATGGTGATGGACGGGAAGATCAACAGCCAGGGGGCCATCTCCATGTCCTGGGTGCCGTTGGAGATCAGGGTGCCGAGACTGGCCATCGGCGCCTGAACGCCCATGCCGAGGAAGCTCAGAAAGCTCTCGGCGATGATGATGGCCGGGATGGTCAGGGTGACATAGACGACCACGGGCCCCAGCAGGTTGGGCACGATGTGGCGGACGATGATGTCGCGCGAGGTCAGGCCGGCGGCCCGGGCCGCCTCGATGAATTCCTTCTGCTTCAGGCTCATCGTCTGACCGCGCACGATGCGGGCCATGGTCAGCCACTCGACCGCGCCGATGGCCAGGAAGATCAGGAAGATGTTCTTGCCGAAGGTGACCATCAGCAGGATGACGAAGAAGATGAAGGGCAGGCTGTAGAGCGTATCGACGATACGCATCATCACCTCGTCCACCTTGCCGCCCAGATAGCCGGCGGTGGCGCCCCAGGCGACGCCGATGACCAGCGAAACGGCGGTGGCGACCACCCCGATGCCGAGCGAAACGCCCAGTCCCGCGAACAGGCGGGCCAAGAGGTCGCGGCCCAGCGCATCGGCGCCGATGACGTGGTTCCTGACCCCGGGCGCCGCCCAGACATCCGTCTTGGTCACCGTGTCGTAGGCGTAGGGCACAAACAGCGGACCGATGAGAGAGATGACCACCATCAGGGCCAGCACGATCATGCCGAACACGGCCGCCTTGTTGCGCATCAGCCGGCGGCGGGCGTCATCCCACAGGGAGCGGCCCTTGACGGCCTTTTCGAGCAGCGCGGCGCGCTCGGGGGAGCCTGGAATGGAGATGCTCACGACAGCCTCACGCGGGGATCAAGCGCCGCGTACAGCATGTCGGCGATCAGGTTCAGGATGAGGATCAGGGCGGCGTAGAAGATGACCATGCCCATGACGACGGTGTAGTCGCGCTGCAGCGCGCTGATGACGAAGAACTTGCCGAGGCCCGGAAGCACGAAGATCTTCTCGACGACCAGCGAGCCGGTCAGCAGGCCGGCGCAGGCGGGTCCCAGGTAGCTGACCAGGGGCAGGATGGCGGCGCGCAGGGCGTGCTTGCGGACGATCAGGCTCTCGGGCAGCCCCTTGGCGCGGGCGGTGCGAACGTAGTTGGACCGCAGAACCTCGATCATGCCGGCCCGCACCAGGCGCGAGATGATGGCGATCTGCGGCAGGGCCAGCACGGCGACCGGCAGGATCATGTTCTTGATGTTGGGAAACTCGACCCCGGCCACCTTGGTCCAGCCCCAGCCGGCCATGGGCAACCAGCCGAGGATCGAGCCGAAGGCCAGCACCAGCAGAGGGGCGGTCACGAAGGTGGGAATACAGACCCCGAGGATGGCGATCCCCATGGTGGCGTAGTCGATGGCCCTGTTCTGTCGAAGCGCCGCGATCACGCCGAGGAACACCCCGATGATCGAGGCGGCGAGGATGGCGGACAGGCCCAGCCAGAGGCTGACCTTGTAGTTCTCGGCCAGGATCTGCAGCACGGTCTTGTCGCGGTACTTCAGCGAGGGGCCGAAGTCGCCCTTCACCACGTCGCGCAGATAGAGGCCGTACTGCACGTAAAGCGGCCGGTCGAACCCATACTTGGCCTCCACGACCTTCTGCACCTCGGGCGTCATCTGGCGCTCGTTGACGAACGGGCTGCCCGGGGCGGCGCGCATCATGAAGAAGGCCAGGGTGACGACGAGGAACATCGTCGGGATGGCGACCAGCAGGCGTCGGGACAGGAATCGGAGCATGACGGCCTTCGACAGGTGAGCCCCTCAGGACCCCGGAACGCAGACTCCGACGACAGACTTCAGTTCGGCGGCGCTGTCACGTTCCAAAAAATTCAGGATTCCCGTCTGGCCGAAGCCAGACGGCGTTGCGTAGTGAGCGGCCCACGACGATGTTGTCAATCAAACCCAACCTAGGATGAACGCAGCATGACTGATATCCGTCAGGTGACCCCCGATTTCGCCGTCGCCCCGCAGCTGGCGCCTGAAGATATGGCTGACGCGGCCGCCCGCGGATTCAAGCTGGTGATCAACAACCGCCCCGACGACGAGGCGCCGGGCCAGCCGTCGAGCGGGGAAATGGAAGCCGCCGTCCGCGCGGCCGGCATGGACTACGTCCACATTCCGGTACGCGGCGGTCCGACGCCCGACCAGGTCGACCTCTACCGCGAGGCCGTCGATGGCGCGGACGGGCCGGTGCTGGCCTTCTGTCGCTCCGGCACGCGCTCGATCGTCACCTGGAGCATCGGCCAGGCCCTGGCCGGCCGGCAGGACCGGCAGACCCTGGTCGATCAGGGCGCGGCGGCGGGCTACGATCTGACGAGCGTGCTACCCGGCTAAAGCGCCCCCTGCTCCTCCAGCCAGACCCGCACCGGCTCCAGCTGGCTCGCGTAGTGCCGCCAGCGCCCAGACGCCCGCCTGTAGAGTGGCTCGCGCACCTGCCAGACGCTGGCGGTACGCACATTGCTGTCGGCCTGGTGGAA
>JBILYE010000211.1:0-6219 GCA_044377925.1 Caulobacter sp.
AAGCCGAGTGGAAGCGGGCCTTTGAACTGTTCAACGCCTTCGACGTCGAAAAGGGCATCGAGGACATCGCCGCCACCATCGACCAGGTCCGCGATATCGACGGCGGGACCGGCAAGGTCGGCGCGGTTGGCTACTGCCTCGGCGGCCGCCTCGCCTACCTCACCGCCACCCGCACCGACATCGACGCGGCTGTCGGCTACTACGGCGTCGGCATCGAGAACTATCTGCCCGAGGCCGAGAAGCTGGCCCGGCCCCTGCTCCTGCACATCGCCGCCGAGGACGGGTTCGTGCCCAAGGAGGCCCAGGCCCTGATCCATCAGGAACTGGACAACCACGCCCGGATCGAAATCCACGATTACCCGGGCTGCGACCACGCCTTCGCCCGCCACGGCGGCGAGCACTATGACGCGGCCGCCGCCGACCTGGCCAACAGCCGTACCGCCGCCTTTTTCAAGGCCAACCTCTGATGCTGGCCATCCAGGCGCGTGAGGCCGGCGGCGTCGATGTCCTCGAGGCGGTCGATGTCCCGCTCCCCACCCCGGGTCCCGGCCAGATCCTGCTGCGGCAGGAGGCGGCCGGCCTCAACTTCATCGACACCTATTTCCGTTCCGGCCTCTACCCGGCGAAGTTCCCCCTGATCCTCGGCCAGGAGGGGGCCGGGATCGTCGAGGCCATCGGTGAAGGCGTCACCCGCTTCCAGGTCGGCGACCGCGCCGGCTACGGGGTCGGCGGTGGCGGCGGCTACGCCGAGGCCGTGATCCTCAAGGAAGACAAGGTCGTCAAGCTGCCGGAGGGCATCGACGCCCGCACGGCGGCGGCCTCTCTTCTCAAGGGCATGACCGCCGAGTTCCTGATCCGCCGCTGCTTCCCGGTGGCGGCCGGCGACGCGGTGCTGATCCACGCCGCCGCCGGCGGGGTCGGGCTGATCCTCAGCCAATGGGCCCGGTCGCTGGGCGCCTTCGTCATCGGCACCACCAGTTCCGACGCCAAGGCGCAGCTGGCTTTGGCCAACGGCTGCGACCACGTCATCCGCTACGACCAGGGCGATTTCGCTCCTCAGGTCCGCGAGCTGACCGACGGCGCCGGCGTCCGCGTCGTCTATGACGGGGTCGGCAAGTCCACGCTGGAAGGCAGCCTCTCCAGCCTGGCCCGCCGCGGCATGCTGGTCACCTTCGGCAACGCCTCGGGCCCGGCCCCGGCCGTCGAGCCCCTGCGCCTGAGCCGGGGCGGCAGCCTGTTCATGACCCGCCCGACCCTGTTCGACTATGTGACCACCGCCGAGGAACTGGACGACAGCGCCGGAGCCCTGTTCGAGAAGATCCTGTCCGGCGCTGTGAAGATCGAGATCGGCGCGGAATTCGCCCTGAAGGATGCCCGCCTGGCCCATGAAGCGCTGGAAGGCCGGCAAACCACTGGTTCGACGCTGCTGATTCCGTAGGTGCGTGCTTCGACACGCGCACCTGCGGTGCGCTGCTCAGCATGACGAAGTCAGGCGTGATACCCACCCCTGCTCGTCATCCTGAGTAGCCCGCACAGCGGGCGTGTCGAAGGACGCCCTAAACTTTCTTCAGCGCCACGTAGAACGCGCCCTCGCCACCGTGCTTTCGATCGGCCTGCTGCACCCCGGCGACCAGCGTCCGCAAGGGCGGCTGCGACAGCCACATCGGGGTCATGCCGCGCAGGGTCTCCCGCCCGCCGCTGCCCTTGCCGGTGATGACCAGCACCAGCCGATCGCCGCGCTCCACGGCGCCAAGGATGAAACTTTCAAGCACCGGTCGCGCCCGCTCGAGGGTGAGGCCGTGCAGGTCGACGCGGCCGGCGATCACCTCCCGCTCCTTGACCACCCGCCGCGAACGATTGGGCTCCAGCGGCTCGGGCGGCGGCCTGGGTTTGCTCACCTTGACCGCCTTGGCCAGGGCGACCCGGCCTTCAGCTTTCGGCGGCAGCGCGGCCGGCTCGCTGGACTTCGCGGCGACGACCTTGGGAACCTTGCGCCCCGGCAACGGCCTGACCGTTTCGGCCACCCGCGCCCACAGGGCGATCTCCTCCGGGCGCGGTGGCCGCTTGCTCATTCAGAAGCCGTGGCCGGCGCCGCGATCAGCCGCCACATGTGCAGGGCATGCTTTACTCGGCCCGCCTCACGGCCGGCCGTGTCGCCGCTGCCGATGTAGAGGTCGGCCCGCACCTGGCCGCGAATGGCCCCGCCTGTATCCAGCGCCGACACCAGCCGGCTGTAGCGCGGAAAGGCGCCAACGAGGCTGGGGGCCTGGCCGTCGATCCAGTAGAGGGACCCATAGTCGTGATGCAGAGGATCGACCGCGATCCCCCGTCCGGCCGGCAGTGGCACGCCCGCCGCCCCGGTCGCCTCGCGGCCGTCGTCGTCCTCCATCCGGAAGAAGACATAGCGGGGATTGAGCCACATGACGGCGTCGGCTTCCGGCCCGCGATGCTCGGCCAGCCAGTTTCGGATCGCATCGCCCGAGGTGTTGTTGGAGGCCAGCAGGCCCTGATCCCGCATCGGCGTGGCGATGCCCTTGAACGGCTGGCCGTTGGTGGCGGCGAATACCGCCCGCTTGCGCCGACCGTCCGGCAGAACCAGGACGCCGGAGCCCTGGATCTGCAGGAAGAACAGATCTTCCGGCCGCATCCAGGCCAGCGGCTGAACCTCGTCCGCCGCCTCGATGGCCGCCCGGTCATGGTAGGGAACCAGAACGCCGTCGACC
Organism: Caulobacter sp.; assembly: GCA_044377925.1. GTDB lineage: Bacteria > Pseudomonadota > Alphaproteobacteria > Caulobacterales > Caulobacteraceae > Caulobacter. The sequence continues at coordinate 2,724 of JBILYE010000211.1, forward strand.
GACCTCGCCTCGCCCTTCCAGCCCGGTCGGGCGGGGTCCGGAGCGTAGTCGGGATCGATCACCAGATCGGCGGGCCTCGGCCTCACCACGGCGGTGAACTCACCGGTCCGCGAGAACCGCGCCTCGTATTGAGGGGAGAAATAGGCGGTCAACAGACCCTCGCCGCCGACCGGCACAGCCCGGAAGGTCTGTTCCAGAAAGGTCTTGGCCGCCGAACCGGCCAGCGGACCGGCCGCCCGAACCCTGGCGCAGGCCTGGCTCAGTTGCGGCATCGGCTTTGCCCGACAGCTGGTCGCCACCATCGCCAGGGCGGCCGCATGATCCTCCTCCGCCCAGCCCGGCAAGAGGCCGAGCGCCACGCCGGCGACCGGCGGCCTGGGCGGCTGCGGGGTCGGGCGATCAGGCGTGGGGGCGAGATACGGAGTCGGGGCAGGCGTCGGCCGGGCCGGCGCCGTGGTCTCGCAGGCCGACAGCAGCAGGGCCGCGCCCAGCACCGGAATGAGGAAACGAATCAAGGCCATGTAACTTCTTACCCTTCTCCCGCTTGTCGGGAGAAGGTCGGGTCATGCCGAGCGCCCGTCAGGCTAGGCTTCGGCCGCATCCACATTGACCAGCACCCAGTTGGGGTCGCGGGTGGTCACGTCGCGCTCGAACGTCCACAGCTCGGCGGTGCGACGATCATCGACGGCCTCGCCCTCGGCGTTCCTGGTGCGGGCGCGGAACTCGGCCAGGAAGCGGACAACCACCCGGGCCATGTCGCCGTCCATGGTGGCCGACTCCATGTCGGCGCGCGGCGGCTGGGCGAACTCGACCGTCTCGGTCGCGCCCTGGGCTTCGCGCTCGGCGATGGCGCCGTCGAAGCTGTCATAGACGGCCGGCGACAGAAGCTTCTTCAGGGTCTCGCGGTCGCCCTCGGCGAAGGCCTTGACCACCATCTGATAGGCGCCCTTGGCCCCGCCGAGGAAACGACCGATGTCGAAATCGGGGTCGCGGGCCCGCACGGCGGCGAGACCGGTCAGCACCACGCCGTCAGGGATCGGATCGGCATCGGCCGGTGTCGGACGGGCGTCGCCGCGTTCGATGGCTTCGGCCTGGGCGTCTTCCGGCTGACGGCCGACCCGCCGGCCGAGCACCGAATACAGCTGGTAGAGCACCACGCCGGCCAGGATGGCGAACAGGATGAGCTGGAGGGTCTGGTTCAAAACGAGGCCTGGCGGTTCGAGAGAAAGGGACGGTTCTGACGGCTTATAGGGATCAATATAGGGTAAGGAACGCGCCGCGTCAGGTCGGGCTGCATTTCGTGCCGCAGGGGCGGCGGCGTTGCGCGCTTCCGGGGGCCGTGATAGCGACCGCGCCTTCCTTTTTCCTATTCCGGACTACCCGATCATGACCGACTCCCTCGCCGGCGCCACCCAGGGCGAAGAGATCAACCCCGCCGGCATCCGGGTCCTGGCCCAGTACACCCGCGACCTCTCCTTCGAGAACCCGCGCGCGCCCGACAGCCTGCGGGTTTCCGGCGAGCAGCCGGCCATCGACATCGGCGTCGAGCTGAATGCCAAGGGCCGTCCCGACGGCCTGTTCGAGGTCGAGCTGAAGCTGACCGTCGACGCCAAGAAGGGCGGCGAGCAGTCGTTCGCGGTGGAGCTGGTCTACGGCGGCCTGTTCGAGCTGGCGGGCATCCCGCCCGAAGAGCTGGAGCCGGTGCTGATGATCGAGGCCCCGCGCTTCCTGTTCCCGTTCGCCCGCCGCATCATCGGCGACCTGACCAGCGACGGCGGCTTCCCGCCCTTCATGCTGGAACCGATCGACTTCGCCGGCATCTACCAGTCGCGCCGCGCCCAGGGCGAAGGCCAGGGCGTGGTGGTCGGCCAGGCTTAAGTCTCCACGGATCCTCCCTCCCCTTTATGGGGAGGGAGCGCGAGCCCAGGGCGCCCTAGCCCAGGCTCAGCCAGACAGCCTTGTCCTTCAACACATCGCGCACGAACGCCTCGTGCGCCGCCCGCTCGTCGTCGGTGATCCGGCAGGCCAACGGCCGGAGCCGCGCGCCGTAGGCCGCCTGCACCGCCGCATGGGCGGCGCGCACGGCCATGGTGCTGGTCAGGTCGAGGGCCCGTTCCTTGCCGCCCTGCAGCTCCAGATAGACCATGGCCAGCAGGTTGGAGTCGATCAGGGCCCCGTGCTTCTCGCGCCCGGCCAGGCTGATCTTCATGCGCTTGCAGAGGGCGTCCAGGGAGTTGTACATCCCCGGGAACTTCTTCTTCGCCATCGCCAGGGTGTCGACCCAGCGGTCGTCCGGCGGGCAGGGTTTGCCGCAGCGTTCCAGCTCCGCGTTGATGAAGCCCCGGTCGAAGGGCGCATTGTGCGCCACCAGGGTGTCCTCGCCAATGAACTCAAGGAAGGCGTCGACCACGGTCGGATGATGGAAGCGCGGCTTGTCCTTCAGGCTGGCCAGGCTGATGCCGTGCACCTTCTCGGCGTCCGGATCGATCGGCCGGTCGGGCTGGATATACTGGTGGAACTCGCGCCCCGTCGGCATGTAGTCGACGACCTCGACGCAGGCGATCTCGATGATCCGGTGACCGGACCGGGGATCCAGCCCCGTGGTTTCGGTGTCGAGTACGATGTGCCGCGCCATCGCCCTGTCTTAGGTTGGTTCGTCGCCGCGCGTCCACCCGGCGCGAAGAGTTGCTAACACATGCCGCACCTGCATCCGGGCGTGGTCCACGCCCTGGCCGGTATCGATGACGAAATCGGCGCGCGCCCGCTTTTCGGCATCCGGAGTCTGGCGGGCCAGGATGGCCTCGAACTTCTCCACCGTCATGCCCGGCCGGGCCAGAACCCGGGCGCGCTGCTGGTCGGCCGGGGCGGAAACGACCACCACGCAGGCCATGTTCCGGTCGCCGCCGGTCTCGAACAGCAGGGGAATGTCGAGGACGACGATGTCCGCCTGTTTCTCGGTCGCTTCCTTGAAGAAACCGACGCGGCTGGCCCCGACCAGAGGGTGGACAATGGCCTCCAGCCGCTTCATGGCGTCCGGGTCGTTCAGCACCTTTTTCGACAGCCGCTCGCGGTCGACGGCGCCGTCAACTACCACGTCACCGAATTCCTGCTCCAGCGGTTCGACCGCCGCGCCGCCCGGGGCATAGAGCTGATGCACGGCCGCGTCGGCGTCGTAGACGGGGACGCCTTCGGCCGCGAACAGGCCGGCCGTGGTCGACTTGCCCATGCCGATGGAGCCGGTGAGACCGACGAGGATCATGCGCTCTTCTCCAGGGCTTCGAGACACAGCTTGCGGACGTCGACACCCTCGGGCGGCGGCTGGCCGAAGAAGGCCTCGAAGCTCGGCGCCGCCTGGCGGATCAGCATCTCGAGACCATCGACCGTGCGATGGCCGCGGGCCCGGGCCAGGCGCAGGAACTGGGTTTCCAGCGGCTTGTAGACCATGTCCATGACCACGGCCGACGGATCAAGGGCGGTGAAGTCGATGTCCGGTCCC
>JBILYE010000025.1:0-23206 GCA_044377925.1 Caulobacter sp.
TCACCTGCGCAACGTCATCGGCCTGCGCGGCTACGGCCAGCGCGACCCGCTGAACGAGTACAAGACCGAGGCCTTCAGCCTGTTTGAGACCCTGCTGGGCAACCTGCGGCTCAACACCACCCGCTGGTTGATGACCGTCGAGTTCCAGTACGCCGAGCCCGAGCCCGATCCGCTGGCCGGCCTGCAGGAAATCCACATGGATCCGCACACCGGCGAGAACGAGCGGGCCCTCAGCCTGGCCGCCGCCGGCAAGGGCCTGGATGCCCAGCAGCGCTCGGCCCTGCCCGTCTCGGCCCTGCCGGACGGCTGGGAGCGCACCAGCCGCAACGCGGCCTGCCCCTGTGGCTCGGGCAAGAAGTTCAAGCACTGCCACGGCTCGCTGGTCTGACGAGGCCATGAGCGAACGGCCGCGATACGCCGTTCGCCGCCTGCCGGATTTCGAGCCGGGCGCCCGTCCTCCCAAGGCGCTGGAGAGCGCGGCCGCGCGTGCTCTGCAAGCTGAGCTGGATCCGCACCCGGCAATGGTCTCGCGCAGCCATGGCCGGGGCCTGATCGCCGCTACTGTGGCGCACCCGCCCATCACCCGGCTGGGCATCGATATCGAGTGGATCGACCCGCGCCGCCGCATGGCGGCGATCACCGAACACTACCTGGGTGCCGCCGAGGCCGTGACGCCGGAGCAGTTCTTCCGGGGCTGGACGTTCGGGGAGGCCTGGTTCAAGGCGTTCGGGCGCGATCCGGAGCCGGAGCTGATCCGCATCGCGGGCGGGAATAGGTCGGATGAGCCGGTTGTGGTCGGTGAGGCCTGGCTGTTGCAGAGCTTGCCGGAACCGGGGTTCGTGATGAGCCTGGTCTGGCGATGAGGCCTGTGCGTCCTTCGACACGCGGCCTGCGGCCGCTACTCAGGATGACGAAGTCCTGCGGGCCGCACTGCCGTCGTCATCCTGGGTAGCCTCACGGCGTGAGGCGTGTCGAAGGACGCAACAGCTTCACCAGCATCCGGACCGGCATCTGCAGAATCAGCCCAAGGTGCATCAGGCTGATGCGCACATTGTCGGCCAGCATGCGGAAGTTTGAGGTGTTGCCCGGCGGGTAGACCACCTGGACCGGCACGTTGATCACCGGCGTGCGCCGCCAGTGCAGCTGGACCAGGATTTCGGTATCGAACTGCATGCGCGGGCCGATGTGTTCGGCCTCAAGGGTCTTGAGGGTCGCGGCCAGCGGATAGAGGCGGAAGCCGCACATGCTGTCGGCGATGTCGAGGGAGCAGGTCTCGACCCAGACCCAGAAGTGGGTGATCCAGCGGCCGAACTTGCGGGCCTTGGGCACCGTGTCGTCATAGGTCGCCTGGCCGGCGATGACGGCCGTGGGATTGGCGCGGGCGAGGTCGATGAACCTGGCCGCCTGTTCCGGTTCGTGCTGGCCGTCGGCGTCGATCTGCAGGGCATGGGTAAAGCCGGCGGCGGCCGCGTGACGAAACCCGTCCATGACCGCCGCCCCCTTACCGCCGTTGACCGGCCGCCGCACGACGGTGACGCCCCGCTCCGGCGCGTGGAAGGCGGCCAGGCCCGACTTCGCCGGCTCGACATTGCCGTCATCGATGACGAGGACGTCGAGGCCCAGGGCCCGCAGCCCCTCGATCACCGGCCCAAGGCGCAGATAGTGGTTGTAGGCGGGAATCACCGCGCAGGGACGAAAGCTCATGGGCGGCGCTCTAGCAGGCCGGCGGCCTGTTCGACCAGCGGCCCCCGGCCATGGACATCACGCCTCCCGGCCGGGCTGAAGCGCTGGAAGAGCGTCGTCTCCATCCGGCCCTATTCGACCACCGCGGCGTTGCCGATCAGGGCGACGTTGACCATCATTCCGCCGAGCGCGCACTTGAACTGGGTGTCGCTGGAACTGGGGATGTTCTGCAGGTTCGACTGGATGCCGACCACGGCGTTACCGCCCTGAACCTTGGCGTTGGTCCCCAGGCCGATCAGGGCGCTGGTCATGGCCCAGCGGCAGGCGGTCTTGTCCGACTTCTTGAACGAGCTGGTCTTCTTGTTGGTGTTGGTCTCTCCGAGACCCTTGCCCATCCGGGCCGTCTCCTTGCCGAAGTAGAAGCGCACGCCGCTCGGCAGCTTGTCCTTGAACTCCGGATTGTTCAGGACGTCGGCGATCGGAAAGTTGATGTGCTCGTCCCGGCCGGCGGCCACGGTCGGTGTGGCCGGCGCGAGGGTGGCGACCAGGGCGAGGGAAAGGGCGGCTGTGGCGAGCGTCTTCATGGCGAACCCTTTGCGGCGAGTGAACAACAGGCCGCGAGATTACACCGGTCCGCGAAGGACTCAACGTGGACGCGCTGGAGCCGGTGGCCTAAGACAACGCCCATCGTGGGGCGCGCCCCATGGGGGGGGGCGATGATGACCTTGTCGGGGGATGAGTAGAGCGTATGGCGGCGACCTGGGCCAACACGGCTGAACGGGGCGCGTTTGCGGGGCTGTGGCTGGTGGCCACGGTCTACCGTCTGCTGGGCCGTCGGCTGGCGATGGTGCTGCTGGCCCCGACCGTCTTCTATTTCTACCTGACCGGCAAGCGGCAGCGTGAGGCGTCGCTCGACTGGCTGCGCCGGGCCAGGGAACACGGGGCCGACATCGGCGAGGTGACCTGGTGGACGGGTCTAAAGCATCAGTTCGTCTTTGCCGGCGGGGCGCTGGATCGCTTCTCGGCCTGGCTGGGCGATATACCGCCGGAGCAGACGGTCGGGCTGGACGATCCGGAATTCAGGGAGGCGCGCGCCGACCGGCGGGGCGCCGTGGTGCTGTCGGCCCATCTGGGCGTGCCGGAAGTCATGCGGGCCATCGCCACGCTGGGCGAGCGGCGCGGGGTCAACATCCTGGCGCATAGCGCCAATGCCGCCAAGTTCGCCGAGATGATGGCCAGGCTGGCGCCCCGCTCCACGGTGCGGATCATCGAGGTCACCGACCTGGGCCTCGCCGCCTCCATGACCCTGGCCGCGTCGATGGAAGATGGCGACTGGGCAGTGATCCTGGCCGACCGCGTGGCTCCCGGCGGCAAGAGCCCGTCGATCTGGGCGCCGTTCCTGGGCCAGGACGCGCCGTTTCCGGCGGGGCCCTTCATCCTGGCGTCAGCGCTGAAATGTCCCGTCTACACCCTGTTTTCAGTGCGGCAGGAAGGCAGATACCGGGTCATCCTTCGGAAGTTCAGTGAACGGCTTGATTTTCCGCGCAAGGACCGCGAAGCAGCCCTGAAGGGGACAGTGAACCGTTTTGCCAAGGTTCTTGAGGAACAGGCGCTCGCCAACCCGTTCCAATGGTTCAACTTTTATGATTTCTGGCGACTGTAGGGGCTTGGGGGCTATGGACGGCGTGAACGACTTTTCCGGCTACAGCCAGGGCATCGCCTTTGGCGACGGACCCTTGAGCATTGATGACATCTGGGCCCTCTCCACGGGACAGGTCTCCCTGCGCCTGACCACCAAGGATGCGGCCCTCGCCGCCATCAGTCGCTCGGCCGGCCATGTCGAGGCCACCCTGGCCCGCGACGGCGTCATCTATGGCGTCACCACCGGCTATGGCGACAGCGTCACCCGCGGGGTGCCCAACCCCCTGGTCACCGAGCTGCCGCTGCACCTGACCCGCTTCCACGGCTGTGGCCTCGGCCGCATCCTCGAGCCGCATGAGACCCGCGCGGTGATGGCCGTGCGCCTGGTCACCCTGATGCGCGGCTGGTCGGGCGTCAGCCTCGATCTCGTCCGCCTGCTCAGCGACATGCTGCGGCTCGACATCCTGCCGCTGATCCCGGCCGAGGGCAGCGTCGGCGCCAGCGGCGACCTTACCCCGCTCAGCTACATCGCCGGCGCCCTCGCCGGTGAACGGGACGTTCTCTACAACGGCCAGGTGATGAGCTCGGCCGAGGCCTTCGCCAAGGCGGGCCTTAGCCCCATCAAGCTGAAGCCTAAGGAAGGCCTGGCGGTCATGAACGGCACCGCCGTGATGACCGGCCTGGCGGCGCTGGCCTTCCACCGCGCCGAACAGATGTCCAAGCTGGTCTGCCGCCTGACCTCGATGGCGTCGCTGGCCCTGCTCGGCAACCCGGCCCACTTCGACGAGGCGCTGATGAGCGCCAAGCCGCATCCGGGCCAGATGCGCGTCGGGGCCCGGCTGCGCGCCGACCTGGCCGAGTTCGCCCGTCTGCACACGCCCACCCGCCTGCAGGACCGCTATTCGATCCGCTGCACGCCGCATGTCGTCGGCGTGCTGGAAGACATGCTGGGTCACTTCCGGACGACCATCGAGACCGAGATCAACAGCGCCAACGACAACCCGCTGTTCGATCCGGAAACCGGCCGCACCCTGCACGGGGGCCATTTCTATGGCGGTCACATCTGTTTCGTGATGGACAGCCTGAAGAACCTGATCGCCAACTTGGCCGACCTCATGGACCGTCAGCTCGCCCTGCTGGTTGACACCCGGTACAATAACGGGCTGCCGTCCAACCTCAGCGGCGCCACCGGCGAGCGCGCGCCGATCAACCATGGCCTGAAGGCCGTGCAGATCGGCGTCAGCGCCTGGACCGCCGAGGCCCTGAAGCTGACTATGCCGGCCAGCGTCTTCAGCCGTTCGACCGAATGTCACAACCAGGACAAGGTCTCGATGGGCACCATTGCGGCCCGGGATTGCCTGCGGGTGCTGGAGCTGACCGAACAGGTCGCCGCCGCCCACATCATCGCCTGCACCCAGGCCGTCCGCCTGCGCCTGCGCGACGGGGGCCTGAAGGAGGCGGAACTGGGCCAGAGGGTTGGCGACTTCCTCAAGGAAACCGGCGACCATGTGCCGTTCATCGATGAGGACGCGCCGCTGGACAAGACCCTGCGCGGCCTCTGCGCCGGCCTTGCCGCCGGCCAGTGGTCGGGGATTCTGGCGGACATCTGATGGCTGCTATCGTCACGGCGACGACCACCGCCAAGCCGCAGTTCTACGACATCGATTCGATGAACATCGTCTGGCACGGCTACTATCCGAAGTTCATGGAGTTGGGCCGCGTCGCCATCCTGGACAAGATCGACTATGGCTACGAGCAGATGATCGCCTCGGGCTATGGCTGGCCGATCATCGACATGCGGTTCCGCTATGCGCGGCCGATGCGACTCCATCAGGAGATCGAAATCGTCGCCGGTATCACCGAGTGGGAAAACCGCCTCAAAATCGACTATGAATTCAAGGACCTGAAGACGGGTCAGAGACTCAATCGCTGTTCCAGCGTGCAGGTCGCGATCGAAATCGAAACGGAGACGATGCTTTGGGAAACCCCGTCCATCCTGCGCGAAAAGCTGGCGCCCTGGTTGCCGGCTACCTGATCGCCGGCGTGGTGATCGGGGCCGCCGGCCCGTCCTTCGCCACCTGCGCCGACCCGTTCAAGCTGAAGGCCGAGACCGGCAGCTTCGATTTCAAGCAGACCCGGCGCCTGTCCAGCATGAAGACGCCGCTGATCAGCACCGGGGTGGCGACCGCCAGACCGGGCCGCATCGACTGGCGGGTGGTGAAGCCGGTCGACGTGCGGCTGACCATCACGCCCGGCAAGATCACCCAGTCCGTCCAGGGCGGACCCGCCCAGGCCGTGGGGCCCGCCAGCGCCGATCCCTTCCTGCGCAGCTCGGGCCTTTTCGAGATTCTCAGCGGCAACTACGACGCCCTGAGGAAGTACTATGTGATCGGCGGCGGGCCGGGCGCGTCAGGCGGGGCCTGGAAGCTCAGCCTGAAGCCCAGGGACGCCAACCTGGGCCGGTTTCTGTCCACCATCGAGATCGCCGGCTGCGCCCGCGCCGAGGCGGTGACCATCCGCCAGGCCAACGGCGACACCATCGCCATCGAGATGGGCGCGGTGCGCAAAGGATGATCTGACGTGATCGCGGGGCGCAAGGAACTGCTTTGGGGCTATCTGGCCGCCTGCTTGCTGGCGGCGACCTTCATAGCGTTTCGCCTGCTGGGCGGCGGCGCCCTCGACACCGACATCCAGTCCCTGCTACCCGCCAAGGCCCTGAAGCCCCCGATACGCGAGGCCATGGTCCAGGCCGGAGCCGCCGCCTCATCCCGCGTCGCCATGCTCGTCTCGGCCCCAACCCCGGACAAGGCGCAGGAAGCCGCTGCGGACCTGTCGAAACGCCTCAAGGACAGCGGGGTCTTCGTCGATTCGGCCGTGGATGGCGAACAGACCGGCCGCTGGATGTTCGCCAACCGCAACCAACTGCGCTGCGAGCCGGGCCCCACCGACCTTGATCCCGAGGGCGTGGTGCAAGCCTCCCTCGTCCAACTCTATTCACCGGTGGCGCCAGTCAGCGGCGACATGCTGCTGCGCGATCCCTTCCTGCTGACCCTTCGCCTGACCGGCTGCCTGCTGCCGAGCGCCGGCTTTGGGGCAGCGGGCGATGACGGCTCGGTGCTGATCAGCGGCCGGCTGACCGGCTCGGCCTACAAGCTGGACACTCAGGCGACTTTCACCAGGGCCGTCGCCGACTGGACCAAAGCCCACAGGTCCGACGGCGCGACGATCGCCCGCGCCGGCGCCGCCTTCCATGCCGAGGACGGCGCCCGGCATGCGCAGAAGGACATCTCGACGGTCGGGGTCGCCTCGACGATTGGTATCGTCCTGCTGCTGCTGGTCGTCTTCCGGCGCTTCCGGGCCCTGCCGATCACCCTGCTGGTGGTGGGCGCCGGCTACCTCGGTTCACTGTTTGCTGTGCTGGCGTTGTTTCCGACCGTGCACATGCTGACCTTCGTGTTCGGTTCGGCCTTCGTCGGAGTCACGGCCGACTACGCCATCTACTACCTTGCGACCGGCCCGATGACGCGTTGGGAGAGCAGGACGGAGCGACTGAAGCTGATCTTCCGGCCGGTGACGGTCTGCATGATCACCTCGGCCATGGGCTTTGGCTGTCTGGCCCTGTTCGGGGTGCCGATCTTCAGCCAGATCGCGGTGTTCGCGGTCGGCGGCCTGCTCAGCGCCTGGGCCTGCGCCTTCCTGGTTGTGCCGCTGTTCGATCGCACGGTTGCAGCGGGCCGGGCCGAGCGCTTCGCCGCAATATGGCACGGACTGGAAGCCCGCATCGGCCGGCTTCGCTGGAACGCCTGGACCATGGGCGGCTTCCTGCTGCTGTTCACCGCCGGGGCGGCCTGGGCCCTGACCCACTTCTCGACCCTGGACGACGTGCGCAGGTTCCAGGCCCGCTCACCGGTGCTGGTCGCCGAGGAAGAGGCGGTGCGCAAGGCCTCCGGCATCGGCTTCAGCCCCAACTTCCTGCTGTCCTGGGGGCCGAACGCCGATGCGGCCAAGGCCCGCGAGGCCTCGGTGCTGGCCGGCCTGCCAGCCGAGGCGCGCGCAGGCATCCTGGCGCCCGGCCGCTTCAACCCGTCGGCGGCCGAACGGGCGGCGACGCAAGCCCGCGTCACGTCGGCGCTGATTGATGCTCGCCTGGCAGAGCGGGCTGCGCTGCTGGGCATCCCGGTGTCCGACTTCAAACCGCTCGAAGCCCCGAGCGCCGTCAAGCTGCCCGACTGGATCGCCAGCCTGGGCGGCGAGTCGCAGCACCTGTCCTACCTGATCGCCCCCGTGCCGGAGGCCGCCGCCCCGGCCGTCATCGCGGCGACGGCAAAGCTCTCCGATGCGGCCTATGTCGACCCGGCCAGCGCCTACAGCGAGGCCTTCGCCAGCTATCGCCAGGCAGCAGGGCTGGCAGTTCTCGCCTCCTTCTTCGCTATCGGCCTGGTGCTCATGCTGATTTATCGGCGCCTCTCGTCGTTGAGCGTGCTGATCGCCCCGGCCATGGGCGTCGCCGGCGGGGTCATTGCCGCCAGCGCGCTGGGCACGCCGATGAGTTTCTTTTCGCTGATGGGGGCCTTCGTCGTCGTTGGTACGGGGGCGGATTATTCGATCCTCCGCTATGAGGCAGCCATCGGCAAACGCTCGCCCCTGGCCGGATTGCCCATCCTGATCACCGCCCTGACAGCCATTCTGTCGATGGGACTTTTGAGCCTCAGTTCCACCTATCCCGTAAGAGCCTTCGGCATCGCCGTTGCGGCGGGCCTCGCCATCTCTTACGGGTTCTCGTTTATCGCTACCTACTTCGGGGGAAGAGATGTCCGAGAAGCTTGATGTCGTGATCATCGGGGCAGGCCCCTCAGGCGCCGCCGCGGCCGCCTTCCTTCGCAAGAAGGGCCGCTCGGTCGAGGTGATCGAGAAGACTCACTTCCCGCGCTTCTCGATCGGCGAAAGCCTGCTGGCGCAATCGGTCGCCATCCTCGAAGACGCCGGCCTGATGCCGGCCGTTGAGGCCGGTGGCTTCCAGTACAAGGACGGCGCCGCCTTCCAGTACAAGGACGATTACAAGGACATCTACTTCCCCGACAAATCGGCGGAGGGCCCGGGCACCACCATCCAGGTGATGCGCTCGAAGTTCGACAAGATCCTCGCCGACGGCGCGGCCGAGATGGGCGCCAAGGTGGTCTACGGCGAGGAAGTCATCGCTTTCGAGAGCGACGACGACGGCGTCAAGCTGACGGTCAGGAACGAGGACGGGGCGGTCCGCACCATCGAGGCGCGCTTCTGCCTCGACGGCAGCGGCTTTGGCCGCACCCTCAGCAAACTGCTGGACATCGAGGTGCCGTCCAACTTCCCACCGCGCCAGGGCGTCTTCTGCCAGGTGAAGGACAACATCGACGACCCGACCTTCGACCGGAACAAGATCCTCGTCTCGATCCATCCCGAGCATCGCCACGTCTGGTACTGGCTGATCCCGCTGGCCGACGGCATCTCGTCGATGGGCGTCGTGGGCTCGCCGGAGATCATCAAGGCGGCCGGTGAGACCGAGCAGGAGCGCCTCGACACCCTGGTCGGCGCCACCACCCGGATGAAGGAGGTGCTGAAGAACAAGCAGCCCCATCGTGAGCCCGGCACCATCCACGGCTACGCCTGCTCGGTGAAGAGCCTCTATGGCCCCAGCTACGCCCTGCTGGGCAATGCCGCCGAGTTCCTCGATCCGGTGTTCTCCTCAGGCGTCACCATCGCCCTGAAGTCGGCCCAGTTGGCCACGGGCCTGATTGATCGCCAGCTGAACGGCGAGACGGTCGACTGGCAGAAGGACTTCTCGGACGAGCTCTACGTCGGCATCGACACCTTCCGGGCCTGCGTCTCCACCTGGTACGACGAGAGCCTGCAGCGGATCATTTTCAACAAGCCTGCCGAGGCGAACGATATTGTCCGTCATCTGACCTCGGTACTGGCCGGCTATGCCTGGGACCGCAGCAATCCCATCGTCCAGCAGCCGGACCGCTATCTGAAGACCGTGGACCGCTACCTGACCACGATGCAGGTATGATCGGCAGGGTCGCCCCGCTGCTGTTGGCCGGCCTGCTGCTGGCCGGCTGCGTGACCGGCCCGCCGGCGGGTCCGCCGCCGCCGGCCGGCGTCGCGGCGGTGGCGCGCGACAGGGTCTACCTGACCCTGCCGGTCCCTCCAGGCTATCCGGGCGAAACGGAGATGGCCCAGTCCATCGTCGCCTCCTACGGCCCGCGGAAGGTGGCCTTTGACGCGCTGGTCAGCCTGTCGCCGACGAAGGTCACCATCATCGTCACCGCCCCGGCCGGCCCGCGGGTGGCCCAGATCGACTGGGACGACACCGGCGTGCGCACCACGACCGACGGCGCGCCGCCCGCCGGTTTCCGGGGCGAGAACGTGCTGGCGGATCTGGTCATGACCAGCTGGCCGAAGGCGGCGCTGGAGACGGCGCTGGCCGGGCGGCTGGAGGTCTGGGACTACCCTGACGGTCACCGCAAACTGGTGCGCGGCAAGGAGCTGGTGGTCGATATTCCGCCGGCCGTTCGCGATGCCGACGGGTCGAGCAAACGCACCCTGACCAATCAAGACTTCGGCTACAGCCTGGTGATCGTTTCCCGCGAGGCCGGCCAGTGACCCATCCCACGCGCCGCCAGGCCTTTGTGCAGAGCCATGCGGTGGCCTGCGCGCTGGGCGCGGATCGCGAGCAGGTGGCCGCCAACCTGTTCAGCCCCGCGCCGCCGACCGTGACGGGACGCTGGACCCTGGCAGACGGGCGGCAGGTTCCGGTGGGCGCCCTGCCCTTCTCGCTCGGCGAGGGCGATCCGACGGACCAGACGCGGCGCAGCCGCACCAACCGCATGCTCGTCCATGTACTCAAGGAACTCGGGCCGGCGGTCGCCGCCGCCATCGACCGATACGGCGCCCCCCGCGTCGGCGTGGTGCTGGGCACCAGCACCTCCGGCGTCGACGAGAGCCTGGACGCCCTGCGCATCAGGCTGGATGGCCAGGACTGGCCCGAGGGCTACCATTTCGACGTCCAGGAGCTGAACGATCCGGTCGCCGCGGCCCAGGCCCTGACCGGCGCCGCTGGTCCCGCCTATGCGGTATCCACCGCCTGCACTTCGGGGGCCAAGGCGATCGCGGCCGGGGCCCGGCTGATCGCGGCCGACCTATGCGACGCAGTCCTTTGTGGCGGCCTCGACACGCTTTGCGACCTGACCCTGAACGGCTTTGGAGCGCTGGAGGCGTTGAGCCCGGAGCTGACCAACCCCTTCAGCGTCAATCGCAAGGGCATCAACATCGGCGAGGGCGCCGGCCTGTTCCTGCTGACCGTCGATGAAGCGCCCGTGCGGGTCGCGGGCTGGGGCGAGACCAGCGACGCTCACCACATCTCCGCCCCCGACCCGAGCGGCGCCGGCGGCGAGGCGGCGGCCCGGAAGGCCCTGGCCATGGCGGGTCTGGACCCTTCCGATATCGGCTATGTGCATCTGCACGGCACCGGCACAGAGCTCAACGACCGGATGGAATCGGGGGTCATCAGCCGGGTGTTCGGCGACGCCACGCCGGTCAGTTCGACCAAGCCGTTGACCGGTCACACCCTCGGGGCCGCCGGTGCGGTGCAGGCGAGTTTCTGCCTTATGGCCTTCGAGCAGGATGGCGCTCTGCCGCCACACATCTGGGACGGTCAGATCGACCCGGAGCTGGCGCCGGTCCGCCTGGCCGCTCCGGGCGACCGGGAGCCCGGCCTCAAGCACGCCCTTTCCGCCTCCTATGCCTTCGGCGGCAACAACGCCGCCGTTATCCTCAGCCAGACATGACCCAGTACCCCGCGATCGACCGGCTCGTGCCGCACCGGCCCCCCATGCTCTTTGTCGACCGCATCATCGGCGAGGATGGCGCGACCACCCTGGCCGAGCACCGGGTGACCGCTGACAACCTTTTCCTCGTGCCTGGCAAGGGCGTGCCTGCCTATGTCGTCTTCGAGATGATGGCCCAGGGCATCTGCGCCACGGACGGCCTGCGCCGCTACCGCCGGGGCCAGGATCCCGAGCTGGGTTTCCTGCTCGGCTGCCGCAAGTTCGCCGCGACTCGCAGCTGGGTGCAGCCGGGCGAGCTGCTGACCCTGGAATCGATCTGCCTGCTGGACGGCGAGACCTCCAGCTATCAGTGCCGGGTGATCGATGCAGAGGGCGCCGAGGTCGCCACCGCCACCGTCAACGTCTTCCAGCCGGTCGACATGGCCGCCTATCTTGAAGGAACCAGGCTGTGAGCCGTGAGCTGAACGTCAAACGCCCGGTGCTGGTCACCGGGGCCAGCAAGGGTATCGGCCGGGCCAGCGCCATCCGCATCGGCGCGGCAGGCCACCCCGTCACTGTCCACTACGGCGGCGACCGGGCCGGCGCCGAGGCGACGGCGGAGGAAATCCGCGCCGCCGGCGGCGAGGCGGACCTGATCAGCTTCGACGTCTCCGATCGCGCCGCGGTTACCACCGCCCTGAACGCGCGGCTGGAGGAGAGCGGGGCCTACTGGGGAATCCTGCTGAGCGCCGGCATCACCCGCGACAATGCTTTTCCGGCCATCAGCGGCGATGACTGGGACGCGGTGCTGCGCACCAACCTCGACGGCTTCTACAATGTGGTCCACCCGCTCACCATGCCGATGATCCGGCGCCGCGACGGCGGGCGGATCATCGCGCTGTCGAGTGTCTCCGGCGTCATGGGCAACCGCGGACAGGTCAACTACAGCGCCGCCAAGGCCGGCATCATCGGCGCCTGCAAGGCTCTGGCGGTCGAACTGGCCAGCCGCAAGATCTGCGTCAACGCCGTGGCCCCGGGCCTGATCGACACCGGCATGATCGGCGAGGTGCGACCCGAGGTGATCCAGGCCATCCCGATGGGCCGGATCGGCCAGGTCGACGAGGTCAGCGAATTGATCGCGTTTCTGTTTTCGCCCAATGCGGGTTACATCACCCGGCAAGTCATTGGGGTGAATGGGGGATTGGTGTGATGCGTCGCGTGGTGGTTACCGGAATGGCCGGCATCACCTCGATGGGCCAGCAATGGTCCGAGATCGAGGCGGGGATGCGCGCCGGCAAGACCGGTATCCGCTACATGCCCGAATGGGAGCGCCTCTCCGACATGGGGATCAAGGTGGCCGGCGGCGCCGACTGGTTCACCCATGAGGCCCATTTCCCGCGTCAGGCCATGCGGTCGATGGGGCGGGTTTCGGTCATGGCTGTCGATGCGGCCGGACGGGCCCTGGAGATGGCGGGGCTGAAGGATGATCCGGTGCTCAAGAGCGGCCGGGCCGGCGTCGCCGCCGGGTCGTCCTATGGGTCGACCGAGCCGACAATCGACTTCACCAACTTCATCACCACCGGCAAGGCCGGCAAGCTGAACGCCACCAGCTACATCCGCATGATGAGCCACACGGCGCCGGTCAATGTCAGCGTCTTTTTCGGCCTCAAGGGCCGGGTGATCACGACCAGTTCGGCCTGTGTCTCGGGCTCGCAGGGCATCGGCTACAGCACCGAAGCGATTCAAGCCGGCAAGGCTGACATCATGCTGGCCGGAGGGGCGGAGGAGCTGTGTCCGACCATGGCCATGGTCTTTGACCGCCTCTACGCCACCAGCAAGATCAACGATCACACCGCCAGCCGCCCGTTCGACGTCAGCCGCGACGGTCTGGTCACCGGCGAGGGCGCCGCCTTCCTCGTGCTCGAGGAGCTGGAGCACGCCCTGGCGCGCGGCGCCAGGCCGCTGGCCGAGATCAAGGGCTTCGCCACCAATGCCGACGGGGCGCACATCAGCCACCCGGATGGCGACGTCCAGGCCGTGGTCATGCGTGAGGCCCTGCGCGAGGCGGGCATCGCCCCGTCCGACCTGGCCTTCATCAACGGCCACGGCACCGCCACGGTCGCCGGTGACACCTCCGAGGCCGGCGCGACCATGGAGGTCTATGGCGACCGGACGCCCTTCCATACGCTGAAGGGCCACTTCGGCCACACCCTGGGGGCCTGCGGCGCCATCGAGGCCTGGCTGGGCATCGAGATGCTGCGCCAGGGCGCGGCGGCGCCGATCGCCAACTTCAAGGAAGCTGACCCCCGCTGTGCGCCGCTGGACTTCATCCATGGCGAGTTCCGCGACATCAGCAGCGGTGAGTTCTTCGCCTCCAACAACTTCGCCTTTGGGGGCATCAACACTTCGGTGATTTTCGGCCGGGTCTAGGACAATGATCGATCCCGTCGCCTTCATCCTGGCCGCCCTGACCCTTCTGGCCACACCGGGACCAACCAATACCCTGCTGGCCATGTCCGGAGCCGCCGCCGGGCTTCGCCCGTCTCTGCGCCTGCTGGGGGCCGAGCTGGCCGGCTACATGATCTCGATCCTGACCCTGGCGCTGGTGCTGGGTCCGTTGGTGCGCGGCAACCCGATGGTGGGGGTGTCCCTGAAGGGTCTCTGCGCCGCCTATCTGGTCTATCTGGCCGTCAAGCTGTGGCGCGAGGGCTCCAGCACCCTGATTACCGACGCGGCAGTGCCCTTCCGACGGGTATTCACCACCACGCTATTGAATCCCAAGGCGGTGATCTTCGCCTTCCTCATTCTGCCCCATCTGGCCGACCGCCGGATTTTGCAGGGCCTGCCCTACCTGGCCGGGCTTTGCGGCCTGATCATCCTGGTCGGCGGCAGCTGGATCGGCCTTGGCGCAGCGCTGCGGGCCGGCAGCGGCGGCCATCTGGCCGGCGGCCTGGTCCGCCGGATCGGAGCCAGCGCCCTGGTGGTTTTCGCCATGGTGCTGGGCAGTTCGGCCTGGACGACGGCCCACGCGGTGGCGGCGGCGAACTAGACCCATCGTGACCTGCCAGCCGGAGAGAGGGGCCAGGTCCGGCTAAGCGCTTCCCATGGTCTCGCGAATGGCGCTGGCCAGGTCTTCCAGCCGATAGGGCTTGGGCAGCACCTGGACGCCGACCGCCTCGGCGGCCTCGCGATTGGCCTCTGCAAAGCCGCTGGTCAACAGCACCGGCATATCAGGGCGGCGATGATGGATCTCGCGAGCCAGGTCGACGCCGTTCATCTCGCCCGGCATCATGATGTCGCTGAACACCACGTCGATCCTGCGGTCGTTGGCCAGCGCGCCCAGACCGCCGGCCGCGGACGCCGCGCGGGTGACCTCGAAGCCGATCTGGTGCAGCATTTCGGTGACCAGGGAGGCGACCTCGTCATCGTCCTCGACCAGCAGGACACACCCGGTAAAGCGACTGGCCGTGCGGACCGGGCCGGTCTCGAGGGTCGGCCTTGTGGTCTCGACCACCGGCCTGGTCGAGCGCGGCAGCATGAGAATGAGACTGGTCCCCTCGCCGACCCGGGAGTCGATGCGCACGGAACCACCGGACTGGCGAGCGAAGCCGTAGGCCTGGGCGAGGCCGAGGCCCGAGCCCTTGCCGACCTTCTTGGTGGTGAAGAAGGGTTCGAAGACCCGCGCCTTGAGCGCCTCGCTCATGCCGACGCCCGTATCGCGCACCTCAAGCCGCACGAAGTCGCCGACGACATCGCCTTCGCGCCAGCCTTCGACATTGCGGGCGGCGATGACGATCTCGCCGCCTTTAGGCATGGCGTCGCGGGCGTTGAAGGCGAGGTTCAGAATGACCAGCTCCAGCTCGCCAGCATCGACCTCCACAGGCCACAGGTTCTCGTCGAACTCGAGATCGACATGGACATCGCCCCTGAGCGAACGGTCCAGCAGTTCACGCATGCCGCCAATCCGGGTCTGTAGATCGACGGCTTCCGGGGCCAGCGGCCGGCGGCGCGAGAAGGCGAGCAACTGGCGCGTCAGGGCCGAACCCCGCTCGGCCGCCTGACGCATGCCCTGCAGCATGCGGGCGCGCCGCGCCGGGTCCTCCTGCCGGTCGAGCATGTCGAGCCCGCCCTGGAGGACCATCAGCAGGTTGTTGAAGTCGTGGGCGACGCCGCCAGTGAGCTGGCCGATGGCCTCCATCTTCTGGGCCTGACGCAGGTTCTCCTCGATGCGCGCCCGCTCCGCCATCTGGGTGACCAGTTCGGCGTTGGCCGCCTTCAGTTGGCGGGTTCGGGAGGCGACCATGACTTCGAGTTCCTCGGCCGCCCGCTCGCGGGCTTCGAGCAGGGCCCGGACTTCGTACTGGCGGCTGCGGGCCCGCAGAGCCGCCTGCACCGCGCTGGTCAGGGTGATCGGCTGCACGGGGCGCTCGAGCAGCGAGACGTTGCGCAGGGCCTCGACAATGGTCTTGCGCCAGGCCGCGACGCGCGGCTGTTCATGGCGGCTGGTCAGCACGACGAACGGCAGATCGGACCAGGCGGGCTGGGCCTCGATCCAGCTGGTAAGCCGGGTCAGGTCCTTGCCGAACAGATGCTCCTCGGCGACGAACACCGCAGCCGCTCCGGCGTTGAGCTCCTGCACCAGGCCGTCAAGGTTGCCGCAGTCGAAGGCGAACAGTCCGCTGCGCCGCAGAAGCTCGGCCGAGGCCGGCCCATCCTGACCGACAGGAGCGTAGATCAGCACCCGATCTGAGGGCGTGTCGTTGGGCATCATGGCCCCGCACATCGAGCAGCGGCCCGGCCCTCATCGAAAGCGAAGTAGACGGCGTGCTCGCCGCAGTCGGCGGCGGCGATGGCATTGGTCAAGACGACCGACGGCTTGCCGACCCCGGCGGAACCGATCAGCACGGCGTTGGCGCCCCGCTTCAGCCCGCCACCGAACCGGCGGTCGGGTTCGGCGTTGCCAGTCGAGATCTGGGCCGGATCTTCCGGATGCGCTGTCGTCATGTCTTGAAAGAGCCCTCCACGGCGTGGAGTTCCATCCAGGGGCCCCGACCTGCGCCATCGCCAAAGCCCGAACCGGGGTGCAGCCTACGGACGCCCGGCGGCGGCTGGGCCGGTCAGACCAGTTCGGCGACCGATTCCTCTTCTTCCTCGTCTTCGTCCTCGGCAACCACTTCGACAGCCGCCTTGCGCTTGATGGGGCCGCGCGCCTTGCGCGCCGCCGAAAGCGCCGCCGAGCGGGCTTCGGCGCGGGTCAGGGCCTCGCTCTCCAGAGCCGGCAGGATCTCGGCGGCGGCCGCCTTGCGGGCGGCATGGTCGCCTTCACTGAGCCGGCGAGCGTTGGCCAGCAGGTTGTTCACCTCGGCGTCGGTCAGGCCGGGAAGACGGTCGATGAGGGTCATGGGAGGCTCCGTGGAGGCGGCAGGATTCGCCGTCCATCGACAAAACGCCTGAAAGTCATATCGGGATGCTTCGACCGCTTTACGAGTCCCAGGAGAACAGTTCGCAAGATATTCCTTGCGGAAACCTCGAAGGTCTGTCAGTTTTGGGTCATCGAATTCGTCTCGGTTCGGCTGTATATCCATGTTTCACTCAGTGAAACGCCCGGACCTGCCCCCAAACCATCTCGAACTTGATCGCCTGCGCGAAACGCGTGTGGGTGAGATTTCATGAACTAAGGACTACCCAATATGTCTACCGGCACCGTCAAGTGGTTCAACGGAACCAAGGGCTTCGGCTTCATCCAACCTGATGAAGGTGGCGCTGACGTCTTCGTGCACATCTCGGCCGTCGAGCGCGCGGGTCTCCGCGGCCTCGAAGAAGGTCAAAAGATCACGTACGAACTCGAGAAGGACAAGCGTAGCGGCAAGATGTCCGCCGGCAACCTGCAGGCTTAATCAGCCTCTCGGTTCGTCCAACGAGAAGGGCCGGCTCCGCAAGGAGCCGGCCCTTTTTCGTTGTTGTCGGGCCCGCTGCCGGGCCTTCAAATCCGCTCATCCGGGCGAGGCCAGGAATGAGCGGGAACTTGATCTAGCCGCGAACAGCCATCGTCGCCTTGGCGGCGACCGGCGGGGTGCGCAGGATGCCGGCGATGCGTTCCAGGAACTCGCGACGGCGGGCCATGGCCCCGGCCACGTCCTGCATCTCGCGCACGACACGGCTGTTGGTGCGCCCGGCTTCCTCGACCAGTCGGTCGGCGACCGCCGGAAGGTGATCGCCACCCTTGCGCGCGTCCATCAGGGCCGCATGGCTACGGGCCTCGCCGATCCGCTTCTGGACCAGGGGCTCAACTTCGACTCCGGCCTCGGCGCGGGCCGCCAGGCTGGCGAAGTCGTTGGCGTAGAGGCGGACGAAGCCTTCCTCGATCATGGTGTCTCCTGTCAGGGACGGCCGAAAGGGCGACTGACATGAAATCCATGCGCCGCTCCACAGCCTGCAGGCGGGAGTACGCGGCGCGTCGCCGTCTCTCTCAGCCGCTGGCGCCCAAGGGTCTTGGCCAGCGATCAATGACCTATAGCCGCATTAGCCCGAAAAGTCACCCGGAGATGGGGTGCCCCCCGGAGCCGGTCGCGGGTTTGAGCCGACGACCGCTTCCGCCTGAAGGAACAGGCTCTAGCCGATCGTGCCGGACGAAGCCTCGGCGCCGTTGGCGCGCAACCAGCGGAAGGCCAGCCGATCGCTATCGCGGTGGACGGTCAGGGTCAGGTCGAGAACCTCGCCGGGGCGAATAATGTCCTTGAACTTCACCCGGGTGAGGTCGCCGCTCTCCGGGGCCCAGCCGAACACCTCGCGGGCCAGCAGAACGGCCATGTGCACCTGGCTGATGCCCGGCAGGATCGGCTCGCCGGGGAAATGGCCCTGGAACCAGGCCAGGGTGGTGGGCAGCGTCATCCGCAGTTCGGTGGTGTCGCCCTGGTGGGACACCACTTCGTAGGGTGGGACGCGCGGGGCGTCGAAGAGGGCGCGGAGATCGCTCAAGCGACGTTTTCCCTGGGCATCCGTTGGCAGATGATCGACGAACCGCCAGTGTTTCGGGCGCTCGATCGGCTCCAGTCTATCGGCCAAGGCGGCGCGAAGATGGCGGCCCATGCGGAAAGCGCCCTCCGCCTCAAGCGCGGCCTGGCCCGCCGGCGACAGGGCGACGACAGCGGCCAGGGCGCCCTTGCGATCGGCCAGGGTGAAGGCGCAGGCGTCTACCGCCTCGGCGAGGCCGCCCAGGGCCTCCTCGACGCGGGTCAGGGAGACGCGCTTGCCGTCGATCTTTTCCATGCGGTCGGCGCGGCCGAGCAGGCGGAAGCGGCCATCGTCCATCGCCACCATGCGGTCACCCATGGCGAAGGGGACGCCGTCGTCGAGATAGGGCGTCAGGACGGTCAACGTGCCCTCCGCGTCCGGGGCGACGGTGACGACGCTGAAGGGCGTCCACGGCTCGTCGCCGGCGCTTTGCCGGCGCCAGGCGACGCCGCCGGTCTCCGTGCTTCCCAGGACTTCGGTAACCGGCCGGCCAAAGGCGGCGGTGCAGGCCAGTGCGGCCGGGGTCTGAAGCAGCTGGCCCGAAGAGAAGATCAGACCGGGCGACTGGGCTGCGAGATCCATGGTCGGCGGCAGGCGGGTGAGGTGGGCCGGGCTGGAGATCAGGGTAACGCCGGGCCCCAGTCTGCCGTCGAGGTTTTCCCAGTATTCGGCGGCGCGGTCGGCGCTCGGCCGGCCGGCCATCACCGGCCAGACGACCCGGTAGATGAGGCCGTAGATGTGCTGGTGGGAAACGGTGCCCTGCACCTCGCCGGCCTCTGGACCGAAGGCCTCTTCCAGGGCCCGGGCCTCGGTCTCGAGCTGGGCGAGGCGTCGTTCGATGCGCTTGGGGACGCCCGTCGAGCCGGAGGTGAAGAAGGTCAGGGCGACGTCGTCGGCGGCGGCGGTGAGTTGGCCGTCGGTCTCGCCGGACAGGGTCATCGAGGCATCGTCGAGCAGGAGGGCGGCCTGACCGCCGACCTCGGCCAGATAGGAGGCCTGGGTGTGGGCCGGCAGCACCAGGGGTTTACGCGCCACGGCCGCGGCCAGCAGGGCGGCCGTGAACAGGGCGGCGGAAGTGGTGTGCAGGAACAGCGGGCCGTCGCCGGCCATCCTGCCCACGAGGGCGACGGCGGTGGCGCGCAGCTGGCCGACGGTGACATCCCGTTCGCCTGTGAACAGGATACGCTCAGCCGGCGCCGTCAGCAGGGTCGACAGAAAAGACTTCACGCTGCCTCGCGGGCCCGCACAAACTTCCGCACCAACAGCTCCCCGCCGAACAGCGCCCCCATCAACAGGTAGGCCACAAACCCATTATAGGCGGTCCATAGCTCAAGGCTCGCGTAAAGCGCCGTCCACAGGGCGACGAGGCCGTTCAGCAGCAGGAAGACGCACCAGACGATGGTCACCTTCCGGGTGTAGCGGACCCCGGCGTCCGGGAGGTCCGGCTCGGCGATGCGGGCCAGGCGTTCGATCATGCTCGGCCCCTTGAACAGGCTGGCCGCGAAGGCCGCAAGCATCGCCCCGTTCATGAACACGGGATAGAAGCGCACCGCCCGGTGGGCGTCCCAGATCATCATCAGGCCCATCAACAGGGCGACAAAAAGCGGGGCCAGGGCCATGCCCAGAGGGACACCCTTACCCCAGCCAAAGGCCACACGCAGGACAAGTAACAGACAAAGAGACGCCACCACGGGGATCGGCCCGATGGCCTTGACCGCGAACAGGGCGATGAAGGGATAGAGCAGGGTGATCACCGCCAGCGCGACGGTGGCCAGGTCCGGTCGCCGCCGCCCCTGTACCGAGGCGGGCGGAGCCGCCTTCTCGTCAGCCATTGGCCGAAAGTTGTTCCGTCACGTCGAGCACGTCGTTGATCGTGCGCACCGACTTGAACTGCTCGGGCGTCACCTTCTTGCCGGTGATTTCCTGCAGCTTCACCATCAGGTCGACGGCGTCGATGCTGTCGAGGCCGAGGTTCTCGACCAGGTCAGCGTCGAGGCTCAACTCGTGCTCGGGGACCTCGAAGGTCTCGACGAGGAAGTCGGCGATCTCTTTGTAAACGGCCTGTCTGTCCATCTTTTCCTCCGTCACGCGGCGGCTTGCTGCGCAGCGACGAACTCGGCGAGTGAACGGACCGACTGGAAGTGGGCCCGCGTACTCTTGTCCTCGGCGTTGATCTTGATGCCGTACTTCTTCTGGACGCCGACGCCAATCTCCAGCGCGTCGATCGAGTCGAGGGCCAGACCTGAGTCGCCGAACAGGTTTTCCTCCGCGTCGATATCGCCGGGTCCGACGTCCTCCAGATTGAGGACATCGATGATCATCAGCTTGATGTCGTGTTCCAGGTCGCTCATGCGCGCAGTTTCTCTTCCATCATCTCATCCACGCGCGTCACGAGGTGGCGCGCGGCGACTGGGAGCGGGTCTTGCCCCGCGAACTCGAAAACTTCAATGCGGTCATGCACGGTCAGCGTCCAGTGCGGCTTGGTGGCCGGGACGCGGTACCAGGGCACACCCTTCTGCAGGTTTGGCGGCACACAGGTGATGCTGACCAGGCGCACGGGCGCGCCGGCCTTGAGGGCAGCGTAGGCGAACCCCCGTTGCATGACCCGCGGCCGGCCCGGAACGGTGCGCGAGCCTTCCGGGAAGATGACCACATTGTTCCCCTCACGGAGGGCCTGGGCGCAGTCTTCAAGCAGGCGTTCGGGATCGCCGAGGTTGGGGATGTAGCCGGCGGCCCTGACCACCCCGGCCATGAAGGGGTTGTTCCAGACGCCCGCCTTCACCACGCATTTGGTGCGCTGCATGAAGGCCATCATGAAGACGATGTCGAGCAGGGAGGGATGGTTGGCGACAACCATGACCCCGTGGTCGCGCTTGAGCCTGTCCTCGCCGATGCACTGGTAGGAGAGCGTGCCCATCAGCGCCATGATGCGGATGTAGAGCCGCCAGGTGCGCTGAACCATGATCTGGGCGATGCGCTGACGCAGGTCCCTGGCATGGAAGCCGATGTTGATCAGCGGAAAGATGGCCAGGGCCATGGCCAGGCCGCCGAGCCCGAACAGCACGAAGGAGATGCCGGTGGTCACCACCCGGCCGCCCTGCTCGATCTTTCGCAGAATGCCCATCATCAGGCGGCCACCCGCATGTCGGTGCTGACCGCGACCGCCGTCGCCCCGGCCTCGAGGGCGCCCAGCAGGGTCAAGGCTCCCGTGCGGCCGGGCCCGACCTCGGCGGCGGCGCCCCCCGCGCCGAGGCCAAGGCGCAGAGCCAGGGCGACGAAAGGAGCGTCGGGCTCGTGGTCGAATCCAGCGTAGGCCCCCGGCATCGGCTGCTCGGCGAACAGCACAACAACCTGGGAAGCCTCTCCGACCGACAGCCGCAGCCAGGCCTCCAGAAGGCCGGCGGCAAGGCTGACCTCGCCGGCGGCGATGGCGGTGTGGCTGGACTTCTCGCCGATCACCTGGGCGGTCAGGCCCGGGGCGGCGTTGTGGACACAGGCCGAGAAGGCCGAGGGCGACAGCAGGTCGGAGCCGACGATGGCCTGGGAAAGCACCAGCGCCGTGGTCACATCACCATAGCGGGAGGCAAACACCAGTTCGCATCCGGGGGTGGCCACCCCAACCCCGCAGCGGACAGCCGCCAGCGAGAATTTGGGCATCCGACGGCGCAGGCCCACAGGCACGGCGTCTGGCCCTGCGGCGCGACCCCGAACGGACTCGGCGCCGGCTCCGTCGATGACGACGCCGCCCCAGTCAAAAACCGCCAGATCGGCGATACCCATCAGCCCCACTCACCCTCGGCGCCGGACCGTAACGCGCCCGACTCACTGCCGTCGGCTGGCCCCCTGCCCACCGTAGGTTTTTATCCTAGACCCAGCCGTAGCCGGAGCAACCTATGAAAGGGGGCCAACGGCAAACAACCGCGACTATTGGCTAGAGGGCAACGAAGTTGGCGTGGAAGCCGAAGGGAATTCGCCGGGGCACGGGAGCCAGGGCGATCGGGCCGGCGGCGACATCGAGGGCGTCGAACACCGCCAGCTCGCTGGTGTCGGTGCGTGGCCTGAACAGGATGGTCAGGATCCAGCCGTCGCCCTCTGGCGCGTCCGGGCTGCGAGGCACGAAGACCGGTTCTCCAACACCACCCAGACCCTCTTCGGTCCAGAAGGTGCGCTGGCCCGTGTGGGTGTCGAGATGAGCCAGGCCGTCGCCGCGGATGTCCCCCGGCCGGCGCTGCTGGCCGGAGAACCAGGCGTGGCGGTGCGGCTGCTGGGCGCGGCGCTCGTCGATGCGGGGAAACTCGCCGGCCAGGTCGTCGAGAGTCTCCTCGGTCGCCTTGGGCTCGTCGCCGGAGAGATCGATCCGGTAGCGCAGGGAGACCGCCCCGGTCTCGCGGCCGGGCGAGCCGTCGACGAGCGGGAAGAAGGGCGCCTGGGGATAGCGCATGACGTCGACGACGAGGGTCTCGCCCTCCTCCCAGGCATTGGTGACATGGAACAGGTAGCCGATCGAGACGGGCGCCCAGCGCAGCGAGGCAACACCCTTTTCGCGGTCGATGATGGCCAGCTGCGCGGGCGCCTCAGGCTCCCAGGCGAAGGCGGGCTTGCCGCCCATGGCCCGCTCCAGGCTGCCGGTAAGCGGCAACAGGGGGATGACCAGGTAGCGATCGGTCAGGGCGAAGTCGTGGATCATGGAGCAGTAGGGGGCCTCGAAGGTCTCCCGCCTGATCAGCACGCCGTCAGGGCCGGCGACGCCCCAGCTGACCTTGTTGCTGAGCGGCGTCGGGTCGTCGGCATAGGCGATGAAGACCATCTCGCCGGTGCGCGGATCGACCTTGGGATGGGCGGTGACCTTGCCGCCGAAATCGCGGTAGCCGACCGGCTCCAGGCTGCCGGCCTCGACCTCGAACGGCGCATGCGCCTCCTCCAGCGCCAGCAGGCGGCCGGCGTGCAGCATGATGTTGGTGTTGGCCACGCCGCTGTCGGTCCCCATGACGCTGGGATCGGTCGTCATCGGGTTGCCCATCGCCCCGTAGAGACGCTTGCCCGCCGCGTGCTCGGTCTGCCAG
>JBILYE010000026.1:0-23176 GCA_044377925.1 Caulobacter sp.
GCGGCGATTGACCAGGCCCTCCTGCAGGCGGCGATTTTCTGTGGCCTTGTCGACCAGCCGCTCATGGGCCTCGCGCGACAACTCCGCGCCATCGTTGCCGATCAGGACGCTCAGCGTCTCCTCATCGCCCCGCTCGACGATGACGTCGGACACGGCGGAAGACAGGTGGGGTCGCTGCGAGATGGCCTGGAGGTGGCCCTGGCCATGGGTGCGGGCCAGGACGATCAGATCGCTTTCGGTCAGGCCGGCGGCGCTTCTGAGCACGGGTCGGGCGACCTCGATGTCATCGCCGGCCAGGCGGCGAAGCACGCCCGCCGGGGCGTCCCCTCGGGCAGCCATGCGGCCCGAAAGTTCGGCGCGGACAGCGACTTCCATCTCGCCGGCCAGTTGGCCGAGGACCTGGTCGAAGAGGGCTATTTCGGCGGGGGCGTGGGCGTCACGACTGAAAAAGGCGTCGGTCAGGCCACGCAGCAGCTCGCGCCGACGCTCGCTGGATCCCTCCTGGGCCAGGTCGACCAGTTCGCGAAGGCGTCCGGATTCGGCGCTCATTGGCGGCCTCCCTTGGTGGCCTGCTTGGCGAGGTTCTGCTTCTGCTGGTCGCGTTGTTGCTGCGCCCCTTCCTCGTCGACCTCGTCATCCGCGGCCTGGTCAGGCTGCGCGGCGGCGCCGAGGGTGTTCGGGTCGAGGGCGATCTCGCGCCCGCTGAACTGCGAGGCCGCGGGCGGGGTCGGAATGCGGTCAGGCGTACCGCCCCACTCGCGAACGACGGAGTAGGAGCGGGGCGGGCTGTAGCCGTAGCCGGGCGCGCCGGCGAGCGGCGGCGTGCCGGGCGGCGGCGGCAGGCTGGGCTGCGCCGGCTGCGGCCAGGCGGCGCTCGGCTGAACCGGCGCGGACGTCGGTGAATAGGCCGGCGCTGTGGCGATCGCAGGCGCCGGCGTGTCGTAGAGGCTGGTCGGCAGAGGGGCGGGACCCGGGCCGCGCGAGGCGAAAACCTGCGGCGGAGGGGCGGCGGCGGGCGGGTCGACTTGCGCCGCGACCGCTGACTTGCTCGCCCAGCCCAGAGTGCGACCGCGGTAGTCGGTCGGCGCGCGCATGGCCGGTGCGGCGGACATGGCAACGGGGTTGATGGCTAAGGCCCCAACAGTGCTGCGGCTCGGGCCATAGCGGTCCTCGGCGGCCAAGGCGGCGCCGGGAAGACCGATCAAAAACAGGACAAGGCCGAAACGCATGGGAAACCGGGGGTTGCTTCCCGGCATCATGCGGTCTGGTGGCTTAAAGCGGCCCTAACGGCCCCGCCACCAGGCGAGGATCCGGCGCTCCAGGATATCGACCGCGGCGTAGAGCAGCGCCGCCATGACGGCCAGGGTGAACAGGGCGGCGAACACCCGGGCGGTCTGCAACCGGTTGGCGGACTCGATGATCCGCCAGGCCAGGCCCTGGGCCCCGCCGGAGCCGGCCACGAACTCGGCAACCACCGCACCGATGACCGCCAGGGCCGTGGCCACCTTGTGCCCTTCGACAAGGGCCGGGATGGCAGAGGGCAGGCGCAGGCGCAGCAGGCTCTGCCAGCGGTCGGCCCCGTAGAGGGCAAACAGGCGCTTGAGGTCCGGATCGGCAGCCCGCAGGCCGGTGGCCGCGCCCGAGTAGATCGGAAAAAAGGCCACGATGGTGGCCAGCACGATGATGGCGCGCTGGGGATGATCCAGGCCGGTCCAGATCATCACCAGCGGGGCGATGGCGATCACGGGGGTAACCTGGATGGTGACGGCGACGGGCTGGATAGCCTTTTCAATCAAGGGACTGAGACCGCCCAGAGCGGCCAGCGCGCAGGCGCATACGCTGGCCACCGCCAGGGCGGTCAGGGCCATCGACAGTGTGGTCCAGGCAGCGGAGGCCAGCACCGGCCAGTCCTGCAACAGGCTGACCCAGACGGCGCTTGGGGCCGGCAGCAGGTAGACGGGCACGGCAAGGGCGCGGCAGGCGATCTCCCAACCGGCGAGCAGGACGACGACCAGGGCCAGCGGGGCGAGGATGTCGATCAGCCGCTTCATGGGACGCCCCCGGCCAGCAGGCGGGAGATGCTCTCGGCGGCCTCGCGAAAGCCGGCGGTCGTACGGAAACCTCCAGGGCGCGGCATCGGACCCTCTATGGCCAGCTGGCCGGCGATGCGACCGGGCCCCGGCGTCATCACCACCACGCGGGTCGCCATGTAGACGGCCTCCTCGACGTTATGGGTGACGAACAGGATGGCGGGCTTGAACTCGGCCCAGAGATTGAGCACGTCGTCGGCCAGGCGGCGGCGCGTGATCTCGTCGAGGGCGGCAAAGGGCTCGTCTAGCAGCAGCAGGCGGGGCCGCGTCGCCAGGGCACGAGCCAGGGAGACCCGCATGGCCATGCCGCCCGAGAGCTGGGCCGGGCGGGCGGCCTCGTTGCCGGCCAGTCCGACCTTGGCGAGCCATTCGGCGGCGAGCGCGAGCGCTTCCTTTCGCGGCATGCCGGCCAGTTCCAGGGGCAGGGCCACATTGCCGGCCGCCGTCAGCCAGGGGGCCAAGGTCGGCGCCTGGAAGACCAGGGCGGTCTCGCCGCGCCCCGTGGTCCGCGTCACCGTCCCCCGCGTCGGGGTCTCCAGCCCTGCCAGCAGACGCATGGCTGTCGACTTTCCACAGCCGGAGGGACCGACCAGGGCGACGACCTCGCCCGCCTTGAGAGTCAGGTCTACGGGCCCCAGCGCCAGCCCGCGGGCGTACTCGACCTCAACGGCTTTGAGGTCGGCGATCATCTAGGCCTTCGCCGGCGTCACGAAATCCAGCGTGTAGGCCTGACGGAAGTCCATATCCTTCGGATAGACTCCCTGCTCGCTTGTCACCTTGAAGAACTCGGCCCACCGGGCATCGCTCATCGCGCCGATGCCGCCGGCCTTGGCGTCGCCGCTTTCGACGATGCCGTACTGGTTCATGACCTTGCGGGCATGGGCCAGAAGTTCCGGCGTCATCTCCGGATTGTCCTTGAGGATCAGGGCGTCGGCGGCTGCCGCATCACCAGCCAGATACGCCTTCCAGCCGATGGCGCTGGCCTCGATGAAGGCGCGGACCGCGTCGGGGTTGCGGGCGATAAGCTTGTCCGGAGCAAAAACCATGGTGGCGTAGCCCGGGTAGCCCTCGTCAGCCAGCAGGAAGACGGCAGGCTTCAGGCCGGTCTCCTTCTCGATCGTATAGGGCTCGCTCGACAGGTAACCCTGCTGGATGGCCCGCTTGTCGGCCAGGAAGGGCGCCGGACTGTAGTTGTAGGCGCGCACCTGATCGTCGGTGAAACCGTACTTGGCGCGCAGCCAGACCCAGAAGGCTTCCTTCGAAGCGGCCGCCAGCAGGATCGGCCGGCCCTTCATGTCGGCGATGCCCTTGATGCCCTGGTCAGGGTGGGCCAGCAGCACCTGGGGATCCTTCTGCATGAAGGCGGCGACAGCCTTCACCGGCACCTTCTCCTTCACGAGATTCAGCGCGATGAAACCGTTGGAGCCCATGCCCAGCTCGATGGCTTCGGCGGCCAGAAGTTGAGGCACGTTGACGCCCGGACCGCCCTGCTTGATCTCGACGCTGAGGCCGCGCCGGGCGTACTCGCCGCTGGCCAGGGCATGGTAGAAGCCGCCGTGCTCGGCCTGGGCCTTCCAGTCGGTGGCGAAACGGATGCGGGTCTTGCCGGGCGGGGTTTCCGGGGCCTTGGAACAGGCAGCGGCGAGCGTCGCCAATCCACCGGCCAGGACCATTCGACGAGACGTCATGCCACCCTCCCACACATCGCTGGCGAAGGTAGGGCGACCGGCGTTCATCGCCAAGGCCCTTCCCGGCTTGGACGACGTCCAAACCGGAAGAGAAGGGCCTTGCTCTCTGTATGTTAAGCCCGCCCCGGCGGCGGAACCGCTGCACACTTCCGTCTGGCGGGCTCAAGGGGTCGCGGTGATGGGGGTGGCCAAAACGAGAAAGAGAGCGAAGCATCCGGTCGCCCGGCGGCCTCGCCCTCTTACCCAGCTCCCCGAAGGGATCTGATGGCCGAGTGGTGGTGGCTGGCGTGGGGTCCGGATTGCTCCGGTCTTCAACCAACCGACCCCTGACCGGTCTCCTCGGGTCTCCCCTCGGTCCTAAAGTCTGGAGCCGTTCCGCTCGCCTGGCCTTCCGGTTTCCCGTCTCGCCCGCGCCGCGGTTCCTCTCGACAAGGGAAGGGTCTCACCACTCCCGGGCGGCCGCAACAGGTTGAAAAGGCCGGCCTGTGCGCCGAGGTCGGATCAATTGGGGGCCGCTTGTGGATAAGCGGGAATAGGTCATCGCTGGCCCTTACCCGGCAAGGGGCCTGAGGTTATCCACCGGTTTTCAGCCGGCCAGGCTCTCGCGCTTTTCCTCGAGGGCCAGCCATTCTTCCTCGGCGGCGGCGAGCTTCGCCCGGGCCGCGTCCATGGCCTTCATGGTGCGGTCGAAGCCTGTGGGGTCGCGGGCGTAGAGGCCGGGATCGGCGATCGCCGCCTCCAGCGTCTTGATGTCCTTCGGCAGGCTGGCGACCAGACCCTCCAGTTCCTCGAGCCGGCGCTGGTCCTTGTAGGTCAGCTTGGCCTTCGGCTTCGCCGGCGCGGCCGGGGCAGCCGGGGCCGCGACCGTGGCCGCCGACTTCTGCTGGCTGCGCAACACCTGGACGCCGCTGGTGAAGAAGCCGGGGTTCTGGGCCAGGAAATCCTTCCAGCCGCCGGGCGTCTCGACCACCTCGCCACGGCCGTTCAGGCCGATCGTCGAGCCGGCCAGCCGGTCGATGAAGTCACGGTCGTGGCTGACCAGGATCAGGGTGCCCTGAAAGCCGGCCAGCAGATCCTCGAGCATGTCGAGGGTTTCCATGTCGAGATCGTTGGTCGGCTCATCAAGCACCAAGAGGTTGGCCGGCGTCGCCAGAGCCCGGGCGAGCAGCAGGCGGGCGCGCTCGCCACCCGAGAGCGTCGAGACCGGCTGGCGCAGCTGGTTGTCGCGGAACAGGAAATCCTTGGCATAGCCGGCGACGTGGCGCGGCGCATTGCCGACCATGACCTGATCACCGCCGCCCGGGGTCAGGGCCTCCCAGAGGGTGGCGTTGATATCGAGATCGGCCCGCGCCTGGTCGATGTAGGCGATCTCCAGGTTGGTCCCGAGGATGACCGTGCCCTCGTCCGGCTCGATCTGGCCGAGCAGCAGCTTGACCAGAGTGGTCTTGCCCGCCCCGTTGGGCCCGACGATGGCGACCCGGTCGCCGCGCTGAATGCGGGTGGAGAAGTCCTTGACCAGCACCTTGGCGCCGAACGCCTTGGAGAGGTGCTTGGCCTCGGCGACCCGTTTGCCGGAGGCCGAGCCGACGGACATCTCCATGTTCAACGTCCCACGCGCCTCGCGAAGGACGGTGGACTTCTGCTCGCGCATGTCCATCAGACGGCGGCGGCGGCCCTCGTTGCGGGCCCGGCGGCCGGTGACGCCGCGCTGCAGCCAGTGCTCTTCCTTGGCCAGAGCGACATTCAGGCGGCGGAACTCGTCGGCCTCGGCCTCGAGCTGCTTTTCCGACCAGTCGTCGAAGGCCGCGAAGCCTTTGTCGAGGCGGCGCACCCGGCGGCTCTCCAGCCAGAAGCAGCGGCTGGTGGTGCGCTCCAGGAAGGCGCGGTCGTGGCTGACGATAAGGGCCGCGCCCCGGCTGCTCTTCAGCATGCCTTCCAGGGTCTCGATGGCCAGGATGTCGAGGTGGTTGGTCGGCTCGTCGAGCATCAGCACGTCGGGCTCTTCAGCGAACGCCCTGGCCAGCGCGGCGCGGCGGATTTCGCCGCCCGACAGTCCGGCTGTGCTCTTGGTCGGGTCGAGACCCAGTTCGGTCAGGGTCGCCTCCGCCTGGTAGTCCATCGCCCCGCCGGCGGTGGCATAGTCAAGCAGGGTCTCGCCGGTGATCTTGGGCTCTTGGGGCACCACACTGATGCGGGCGCCCGGGCTGACCGACCGCTCGCCGGCGTCCGACTGGATCTCGGCCATCAAAAGCCGCATCAGGGTCGACTTGCCAGCCCCGTTTCGACCGACAAGGCAGGCCTTGACCCCCGGCTCCAAAGCCAGATCAACCCCATCGAACAGGGTGGTGGCGCCGTCCACGAGGCGGACGTCTTTGAGAGCGAGGATGGGAGGACGCATGGGAGGGCTGCCTCCTAGCGGGCTGCGGCTCCAAGGTCGAGGGTCAACCGTCATAAGTGCGAAATCGATTCGCCATATCCTTCGATCCGGGTCATGGTGCCGCCGCGTGGGTTCCCCTAAAAGGCGAGCCTGGTTTCCACCACGACGGACGGGGGTCGGTGATGGCATTGAGGCTTGTTCGGCCTATCGATGAGGCCACGATAACGGTGCTCGAGCCGCTGACGGCCGAGATCATCGAGGCGCTGCGCTACTTCCGGGGCGCCTGCCACCGCAAGCAGGTCATCGAGTTCATCGAGGCGACCCATCGCAGGGCGGGACGGCAGATTGACGGTTTGGCCCGCGACGTCATCGCTGCTTTCGAACGTCATCTGGGCGAAGGCCGTGACGATCCGCGGCCCTTTCGGCTGCCGCTCGGTCCGGACTCCCATCGCTGGGCTTTGGCCGAAGGGGCGGTGAAAGGCTAGTTCCCGATCGGGTCGATCGCTCGCCCCTTCTGCGGGACCATCATCTGGCAACCCAGCAGGTCTCGGGCGGCGCTGTCGTCGCGGACCTGGAAGCGGGTCCTGGCGGTTTGCGTCACCTCAGTTGTGGCGGTTTCGACCTCGGGCGACTTCAACGATCCCGCCCGCCTTGCCGCATCCATGGTCGCCAAGCGCCAGAATTCCGCATTGCTGCGAGCCAGGCTCGCTCCGGCCGACCTGTTCTCCGTTTCGAGGTCGGACCAGGCCATGGTCAGGCCGGCGCAGTGCAAGGCCCTGGGATAGGGCTTCGGCCCCTCCGATGCAGCAAGCATCAAGCTCCGAGCGATGATCATGATGCCCCGCCCTCCCAGGGCTCCACGAAGCCTACGGCCCTGAATCTCGTCAAGTTCGAACCCCATCTGTCCAGTTATCCACAGGTTATCCACATGCTGACAAATATCCTTCACAAACTGTCGTAAAAGCGTAACATTGCTCCGAACCCGGCCTTTTGAGCCGGGAGATTCAGGAGGCTGCAATGATCATTTTTTCCGCCGTCATCGCCCTGTTGTCCGGCGCCGCCGAAGCTGTGCCCGTCAAGGCTGTCACGCAGAGCGATGTGGCGCCGCGCGCCGGCCGCGAGCTTTATGTCTGTGCACGTGACGACGCCTCGCGCCGGGCTTTCAAGCGGGAGCATGGCGAGGTGATCTTCATCTCCGCCAAGGAAGCCGCCACCAGCAAGGGCTGGGATACGCCCCGCTGCATCACCGCCACCGAGTACAAGCGCCTGACCTCGATGGTGGGCGAGGTGCGCTGGGTGAAGGACTAGCGCCTGGAGCGCGTTCCGATAGGTGGGAACCGGTTTTCGGAGCAAACGCGCGACCACGACGACGTCAGAGCGGGACCCGGTTTGACTCCATCAGATCGGGGCCCGCTCTAGCCGCGCTCTCGCGTCCGCTGGAAGCTGACTTTCGGGTAGCGCTCGGCGACATAGTTGGTTTCCCACGCCGACTTGGCTAGGAAGACCGGGCTGTCGTCGATGTCCGTCGCCATGGCGGTGCGGTGGGTCGAACGGAAGGTTTCGATT
The DNA here is from genome assembly GCA_044377925.1 of Caulobacter sp. Classification (GTDB taxonomy): domain Bacteria; phylum Pseudomonadota; class Alphaproteobacteria; order Caulobacterales; family Caulobacteraceae; genus Caulobacter. The sequence goes on from JBILYE010000026.1 coordinate 7,722, forward strand.
TCGGCGTCGGTCCCGCCCAGCCAGCGGGCCTCGGCAAAGGGCGAGGCCTCGAAGATGACGTCCAGGGCGTATTCGTTGCCCAGCCGGTCGGCCATGACCTCGAACTGCAGCTGGCCGACCGCGCCGACCACGAAGTCGGCCCCCAGTTCGGGCCGGAAAAGCTGGGTGACGCCCTCCTCGGCCAGACCTTCCAGCGCCTTCTTCAGGTGCTTGGCCTTCAGCGGATCACGAACCCGCACGCGGCGCAGGATTTCCGGCGCGAAGTTGGGCAGGCCGGCGAACCGCAGGGTCCCCGTCTCCGACAGGCTGTCGCCGACCCTTAAGACCCCATGGTTGGGAATGCCGATGACGTCACCGGCGAAAGCCTCCTCGGCCAGCTCACGGTCGGAGGCGAAGAACATGATGGGCGCGTTGACGCTCATCTGCTTGCCCGTTCCCTGGCTTTTGAGCTTCATGCCGCGCTGGAACTTGCCGGAAGTCAGCCGGAAGAAAGCGATGCGGTCTCGGTGGTTGGGGTCCATATTGGCCTGGACCTTGAACACGAAGCCCGACACCTCGGCGTCGCCCGGCGAGACTTCGGCGGTTTGCCCACCCTTCTCCACCTTCACGGCCTTGGGTGGTGGGGCGAAGGCGCCCAGGGTCGCCAGCAGCTCGTCCACGCCGAAGTGGCGCAGGGCCGAGCCGAAGATGACCGGCGTCATGTGACCCTCCAGGAAGGCCTGGGGATCGAACGGCTTGGAGGCCTCCTGCACCAGCATGGCGCCCTCCTCGGCCTCTTCCCGCTCGGCGGGCTCGAGGTAGCGGTCCATCGCATTGCCGTTCAGCGGGACGGCCGGATCGTGGCCTTCCTCGCGGTTGCGGTTGTACGGGATGAACTTCTGGCCGCGCAGATCGATCATGCCCTTGAACCGCCCGCCCGAGCCGGCCGGCCAGTAGAGTGGCGCGGGATCAAGCTGCAGCTTGGTGGCGATCTCGTCGAGCAGTTCGAACGGGTCCTGCGCCTCGCGGTCCATCTTGTTGATGAAGGTCACGATCGGGATGTCGCGCAGGCGGCAGACCTCGAACAGCTTCAGGGTCTGGGGCTCGATACCCTTGGCGGCGTCCAGCACCATGACGGCGGCGTCGGCGGCGGTCAGGGTGCGGTAGGTGTCTTCCGAGAAGTCTTCGTGGCCGGGGGTGTCGAGCAGGTTGAACATCAGCCCGGCGTGGTCGAACGTCATGACGCTGGCCGAGACGCTGATGCCGCGCTCGCGCTCGATCTTCATCCAGTCGGACCGGGTGCGGCGGTTCTCGCCACGGGCGCGCACCGCGCCGGCCGCCCGGATCGCCCCGCCGGCCAGCAGCAGGTTCTCGGTCAGGGTGGTCTTGCCGGCGTCAGGGTGGCTGATGATGGCGAAGGTGCGCCGGCGCGCGGCCTCGGCGGCGGGGGTATTGGACATGAGGCGGGCTGTAGCGGCGTAGGGACCGATTGTCACGCGCCGAGGGCGGCGGAACGCCTCCCGCGCCTCTGGCTTAGCGGCCGACCTTCTCGGCCTCTTCGATGCGTTGCAGCAGCCCCTTGGCCGCCGCCGCGGTCTGGCCGCCGTGCGGGTTGTTGACCAGCGGCGCCAGCAAGGCCCGGGCCTCGCGCCAGTGGCGATTGACCATCAGCACCTGGATCAGCTCGAAGCGCAGGCCAACCACCTGGGGCGCCTGCTTGTAGGCCCGGATCAGATAGTCCTGGTCGGCGGCGGACGGATAGCTGCCGCTGAAGCGCCGCGCCTGGGCGCAGGCATAGAGGATGCGATAGTCGTTGGGAGCCAGAACCGAGGCCTTCTTCAGCCAGCTTTCGGCCTCCGCCATCAGCGCCTTGTCGGCAACCTTGCGGATCTTCGGCTCGGCCGTCGCTTCATCCTCTTCCTTCCTGGCCTTGTCGTCCTTCTTGGCCGGGTCGTCCTTCTTGACGTCCTCTTCAGGGTCGCGCTCGAACGCGTCGTCGTAGAGGGCCACGCCCAGCACATACATGGCCTCGGCGTCATCCGGATGAGCGGCGATCCAGTCGCCCAGCAGCTTTCGCGCCTTGAGGTCGTCCCCGAGTTCCGCCTCGGTCTGGCCCAGGGTCAGCGTCGCCAGTTGATCGCCGGGATACTTGGCGGCCCGACGCTGGATCATCCCCAGGAACCCGGGCGGGGCCTCCTTGTAGTATTGCGAGACGATCTGCACGCGGGGCAGCAGCAGGTCATCGGCCGACGGCGGCAGGGTGGTGATGGTGATCGGCGGCGGGGCGAAGCCGCCCCGGTTGAACTGGGTGATCTTCAAGCCGCTGCGGGCGTAGCGGCGCAGCGTCTGTTCCAGCGCTTCCATAGAAAGGCCGGTGACATCGGTCATCGACTTCACCGGATCGCCCCCCTTGGCGACCGCGGCGGCGTAGGCCTGGAACTGCTTGTAACGCTCCGGGTCGCTCATCAGGTAGTGGGTCAGCAGCCAGGACTGGGCGTAGAAGGAGCCCCAGTCGGTGCTGCTGCGCTTGTTGCCGAGCAGGTTGGCCATCGGCATCCACTTGCCCGATAGCAGCTCCTCGCCACGCATGTCGTTCACCTGGCCGACCTCGATGAAGCGGTCGGAGATCCTGGTGACGCCGTAGTACTCGGCATAGCCCTCGACCATCCACGACGGATAGGCCCCGGGGAAGCTGCCCAGCATGAAGTGGTGAACGTACTCGTGGAGGATCGTGGAATCGTCGCCACGCCCCTCGCTGGTGGCCACCGCGAAGACGTTGGAGGCGCCGGGGAGGTAGTAGCCGGCGATCGCATCCCCGGCCCCATGCCAGGTCTCCTGCAGGTCGTCGCGGGTGCGGACCAGATAGATCGGCAGCTTGCGCGACGGGACGCCGGTTTCCGGCAGACCGTGGCGGGCCCGCAGGAAGGTGTCGAACAGTTCCATCCTGGTGACGTAGTCGCGCAGCACGCTCTCGGAGCCGTTGCTGTAGACGATGAAACGGGGGCTTTCGGCCTTGATCCACCGGGCGTGCGCGGGGCTGGCGGCGACCGACAGCATCACGACAGCAGCCAGCGCCGTCAGAATACGCGACAACATTGAAAACCCCCTGAACTCACCCTGAACGACCTAAGCAAAGCTTGGGGGCTTCGTCCAGAAGATCAGGCGGCGAGGCGGCGCCAAACCTGCCGGTCGGCCTCGACCGTCGTCAGGGCGCCCTGCTGCTGGCGCGCGTAGAGCAGGCCCATGACCTCAAAGCTGATCTGGGCATAGCGCACCGCCACCAGGTCTTCCTTGCACCCCCGGGCCGGGGCCACGAACAGGGCGGCGTTTATCTCCGGCTGCTTGAGCAGGATCAGGCTGGCCAGGCGGCGCGAGCGCTCCTCGTTGAAGCGCTGGAGCAGTGGCTCCTCGGCGAACAGCTCGCGGCCAAGCTTCTCGACGAAGTTCATGCTCAGCGAACGGAAGCGCGGCGAGGCGACCGGCGGAGCTATTTCCGTCGGGGCCAGGTTCAGGACCACGTCGTTGAGCAGGAAAAGCATGGCGCACTCATTCTGGCGGCAGATATGAATGCACCGGCCTGGCTTTCAGGACCGTCAAGGAACGCGGTTAACGGGTCTCCACCGCCTCGGTGAGGAAGTGACGGCCTTCGCGGTCCTCGATCTCCACGACCCAGACGTCGGGGTCGATGCGGGCGGTGCGGGCGATGTAGGCATCGAGGTCGGCCTCCACCGTGCTGGCCACCGGCTGCATCCAGAACCGCTCGCCGTCGCCGCGCGTCGCCTCGCTGTAGAGCCTGGCGCCGCCCTCGCCGCGGTTGACCGCCTTGACCAGCACCGAGCCGGCGCGGGCGTCTCCCTTGCGGCCCACAACAGCGAAGGCGCCCGCCAGTTCGGCGCGGCGGATCAGGGCGGCGACCCAGATATCGGTGGACAGCAGCAAAATCAGACTCTCAACGGCGGGCGCTAACGGGATGGCAAGGCGGGCCGCCCTAGGGTGCGGCGATAGTAATAGAGAAATGCGGACCGATGACGAGCCTGCGCGAGCAGATCAAGGGTCGGGTCGCCTGGTGGTCGGTGGGTCTGGTCTGTGTCGCCCTGGTGGTGACCAGCCGTCCCGCGCATGCCGCCGGGGGCGCCCTTGACCTGCTGTATGAGCGAACCGTGATGAGCGCGGCCGACCAGCGCTGCGCGCTGTTCACGCCGCAGATCAAGGCTGCGCTTGACGCCTCGCGTCTTCAGGCCCGCGGCGCCGCTCTGCGCGCCGGCGCGTCCAAGGACACCCTCGCCGAGACCGAGGGCCGCGCCCTTCGAAAGGGTCGCGCCGCCGACTGCCGCTCGCCCGATATCGCCACCGCGGCCGGACGGGTGCGTAGCGCCTTCGCCGGCTACGCCAAGCTGGCCCGCATGGACTACCCCGGTGAGGTTGCCGGCTGGAGCGCCGATCGCTCGGTGTCCAAGATGGGTGAGCGCTGGAAACTGTCGCAGGTCAGCAATTTCGGTTGGGACCGCCTGCGCTTTGGCCTGGCCAGCCAGTACGGCCCGCCGCGACTGACCGCCGTGGCCGTCTTCGCCGACAACGCCACGCCCTATTCGGCCCGGCTGGTCGTGCGTGACGTGACCCGCACCAGCGGCCCCTACCTGGACAGCCGATCCCGCGGCAAGGGCGGACGGCTGACCCTGGTCGCCCGCACCTCGCCCCGCTCGGCCTCGCAGGTGTTCACCGCCGAGGCGCGCGGCGCCGCCGGCCCAACGCTGCTGCCCGAGGGCGCCAAGTCAGGCTGGGCCTTCCGCTTCTCCCCGGCTGCTCAGGCTGCGCTCGCGGGGCTTGATCCGCGCGAGGCTGTGATCGTTGAATTCGTCTTCGCCGGTCCGAACGGCGACCGGGTGCGCCAGGCCCATGTCGAGGTCGGTGACTTCGCGGCGGGCCGGGCCTTCCTGGCGGCCGGGGCGCGATAGCGTTCACCGCACCGGGTTGAAGGCCACCACATTGTCGCCTGCCGGCTCGGCCGGCTGCACCGGCGGCAACAGCACCGGCAGGCGGATCGTCACCGTCGTCCCCTGCCCCAGCGTGCTTTCGATCCCCATCTCGCCGCCGTGCAGCTCGGCGAACGACCGCACCAGAGACAACCCCAGACCGGTGCCCATGGCGCGCCGATCGCGGTCGCCGGCCTGTTCATAGGGCCGACCCAGCCGCTCAAGGTCCTCGGGCCCGATACCAACGCCGGTGTCGGCCACCACCAGTTCGAAAAAGCCTTCGAACCCGTGGGCGGTCACCGTGATCGCTCCGCCCCTGGGGGTGAACTTCAGGGCGTTGGACACCAGGTTGAGAACGATCTGCTTCAGCGCCCGGCGGTCGGCGTCGATCTCCAGCGGCTGTGCCGGAAGGAGGCCGCGCAACTGTACCCCGGCCCCGTCGGCCTGAAGCCGCATCAGCCGCAAGGCGGCGGAGACCGCTTCCCGCGCGTCGAACGGTTCGCGCGACAGCTCGAAGCGGTCGGCCTCGATCTTCGACATGTCGAGGACATCGTTGATCAGATCCAGCAGATGGCTGCCGGCCTCGTGCACCAGTCCGCTGTACTCGCCGTACTTGTCGGGCATCGGGCCGAACAGACGCTGCCGCATGATGTCGGAAAAGCCCATGATGGCGTTGAGCGGGGTGCGCAGTTCATGGCTCATGTTGGCCAGGAAGCGGGACTTGCCGCTGGCCAGCGTCTCGGCGTCGATCTTCGCCTGTTCGAGGGCCGCCTCGCGGGCGTGGTCGGTGGTGGCGTCGCGGATGACGGCCAGGATCATGTCGTCCTCGGCCCGGCGGAAGGACACAGCGATCCAGCGATCCTGGGCCGCGAGCGGAGCGAAGGCGACCTCGGCTCGCCCTTCCGTGGCAGCGGTCTTCAAGGCGGCGGCGACCGGCTCGCGCTGCGCCGCCAGGGCCGGCAGGCCCATGCGGATCAGGGTGGTGGCGTCGATCCCTTCCGGCGCCCGCCCGTAGATCGCCCGCACCTTGCCATGGGGATACAGCGCGACGAGGAGGTGCGGCTGGTTCGACAACAGGCTGGTCAGTCGCTGAGCCTCACCGTCCTGTCGCTCTCCGATCTCGCGGGTGCGGCGGCGGGACAGCAACAGGCCCGATCCCAGAGTCATGCCGATCACCGCCATGCCCAGCAGGCCCAGCGCCATGGCCACCGGCGGGCTGGGCGGAGACAGCGAGACGCCCAGAAGCTGGCCGGCGGCTGCGACAGCAGCGGCGGCGATCGAAAGCAGAGCCCCGGCCACGGTCAGCCGGTCCTGTCCCATCACCAGCGCTATGGCCAATGGACTGAGGCACAAGACGCCCAGCGGCCCGCCGATCCCGCCCGCCAACAGGGACCCCAGCACCCCGGCGGCGGCCGACAGTCCAAGCAGCAGCAAGGGATCGGGGCGCGCGGGCTGGCGCGCCTCGGATTGAGCGTCGGCAACGTGATCGGTCGGATCGTCGGTCAACGGCCTTAAGCTTGGCGTCCCTGCCCTACTGCTGGTCGTTAAGACATTAGCCGCCCGCGCCCCTCAGCAGAAGCGCGCACAATCGGCGGGCGACGGATCAAGCGGGGATCGCTGTGGACAGAGGGTGAGCCGGTCAGCGGGAGATGTCGTCGATTGCTTGGCCCGGAAAAGCGATCCGTCGAATCAAGGAAACGGATTCGTAAGCGGCGACCGGCATTACTTGGAAACAGCCGCTCGGAAGCGCGGCGCGAAAGGCCAGAATGACCCGCGCGGCCCGCCAGACTGTCGTCCCCTTCGAACCGCCGGCGCCCTCGCCGGAGGCGCTCGCCGCTGAGCGCCGGGCGATCTTCGAAGAGCAGAAGAAATCCTTCCTGCGCCTGGTCAGCCACGAGCTGCGCACGCCGCTCAACGCGGTGATCGGCTTTTCCGAGATCCTGTCCTGCGAACTGTACGGCCCGCTCGGCGCGCCGCAGTATCGGGAGTACGCCGAACACATCCTGGCCAGCGGCCACAAGCTGCTGGGCCTGGTCAACCAGGTGCTGGAAATCGCCCGGCTTGAGGGCCACGCCGCCGACATGGAGCTGGAGCCCGAGGCTCTGGACCACGCTCTGGAAGACACTCTGGAGCAACTCTGCGTCGACCTGCGCGAGACCGGCGTCACCATCGATATCGGCGACGATGCCGCCCTGCCCAGTGTCATGGCCGACGGCCGCGGCCTGCGCACCATGCTGTTCAACCTGCTGCAGAACGCGGTGACCTGGTCGCCGCCTGGCGGCGTGGTCCGTGTTTCGGCGGCAAGCCGCGCCGGCATGATCGACATCGTCATCACCGACGCCGGCCCGGGCGTGGATCCGGCCGACATTCCGCGCCTGCTGAAGCCTTTCGAACAGGGCCAATGCGCCCTCACCCGAAAGTCCAACGGGGCCGGTCTTGGCCTGCCGATCGTGGAGGCGCTCAGCGGGGCCATGGGCGGCAGGCTGGAGATCCTGTCCTCGAAAGGTGAAGGCCTGACCGCGCGGCTGAGCTTGCCCGCCGCCTAGCGGAGGGCTATGGCCCGCCGCATGACCTCCCCTATCGACGCCGAACTCGCCGCACTCGCCGAGGACTTCGACCTGATCGGCGATTGGGAAGAGCAGATCAGCTACGTCATCGACCTGGGCAAGGTCTTGAGCCCCCTGAGCGAGGCCGAGCACGCCGACGCCAACAAGGTGCGCGGCTGCGCCAGTCAGGTGTGGCTGGTGACGGAGCAGGACGGCGGGGTGCTGAATTTCCGGGGCGACTCCGACGCCCACATCGTGCGCGGCCTGATCGCCATCCTGCTGAAGCTTTACTCCGGCAACACCGCCGCCGACATTCTGGCCTTCGACGCCAAGGCCGGCTTCAAGCGCCTGGGCCTGGACGGCACACTGTCGACGCAGCGTTCGAACGGCCTGGCCTCGATGGTGGAACGAATCCGCCGGGACGCGGCGGGCGCGCTTCAGGCCGCGCGGATACCGGACAGATAGGCCGTCCGCTCGGACTTCAGTCCGATGACCGCGTCGTAGCCCAGGATCATGTCGACCTCCCGGCCGTCGCTGGCCAGAGGCAGGCGCAGCCACAGGGTCGAAACATGCGACGCGCCGCGCCAGGCCATGCTGTGCGACCCGACCCGCGGCTTGCGCTCGGCGACCACGGCGTTCAGCTCGGCCTTCCAGTAGTCGGCGGCAGTGCTGTTGTAGAGGTCGGTCAGCTTCATGCCTGTGATCTCGCGGCCGTAGACCGAATAGAGCCCGGTGCCGGCCAGCCGCTGGCGGTAGTCGATCGTGCCGTCTTCCTGGCGGATGACGTCGATCAGGCTGACGGTGGGGAGCAGACGCTTGAAGGCTTCCGGGCAGATGTCCGCGCGGGACGGAAGACGACCCGACTGGCGCTGAGAGGCCCAGTATCGCAGGAGCTCTTCGTGAGCGCGGGCTGCTAGAGCCGAGGCGCCCAGTTGCGCAACCATCTACAGAATCCTTAACAACCCTTTGAATCACCTGTGATTCACTATCGCTTAACCGACGAATCGGGGGCAAGGGTTTTTTCGCCGCGCGGGCGAAGATTCTATTTTTGAGTCAATCGAAAAGAGAACAGCGGTCTTTCGAGGCGCCTGGCGAGTCAACGAAAACGCCCGCCGGAATCTCCGGCGGGCGCCCCCGAGTCGACCTGGGTCGAGCTAGAGTCTTTAGCGGCGCTTCTTGGCCTGACGGCCGCCCTGGCCCAGGCCCATCTGCTTGGCCAGGTCCGAACGGGCCTTGGCGTAGTTGGGGGCGACCATCGGGTAGTCCTTGGCCAGGCCCCACTTGGCCCGGTATTCTTCAGGGCTCATGTCGTACTTGGTGCGCAGGTGGCGCTTCAGCGACTTGAACTTGCGGCCGTCCTCCAGGCAGATCAGGAAGTCCGGGGTGATCGAACGCTTCACCGGGACAGCCGGCTCCTTGGGGGCGACTTCAACGGTCTCGACGCCGGTGGCGACACCGCTCAGCGCCTTGTGCACCGACTGGATAAGGGCCGGAATGTCGTTGGCCGACACGGAGTTGTTGCCTACATATGCGGAAACGATGTCGGTCGTCATCTCGATGATGGCGGATTTATCTTCCATGGCCGGGGGTTCCATTTGGGACTTGTTGGGTTGTTTCTTGCCCGGACGCGTCGCCCGGCTGCTGGCTGCATAAGCCGTGTCGCCAATGAAGACAACCCCGGCGGCGATATTTGGAACAACAGTACAGCGTTGTTGTCCGACAGGCTGTGCCCAAGCGGATAGTCGTCAGTTGACGTTCGAAACCTGAGGTTTCGCGCGCTTACCGGGCGAAATCACGACCCAATGCGAGCATGGCCGCCCGCTGTGGGGCGGAGAATTCATCGACGGCGTCGTCGTCGCCGTCGCGGATGGCCTTCACCAGCGCTGGCGTCAGGGCCGAGGACAGAGCCCAGTTCCAGTAGCGCAGCACCGTCTGGGCGCGGTCGACGGCCAGGGAGTCGAAACAGGTCAGCACCCGCTCGAGGGTCGGCGTGATGTTGCCGGCGCCGTCGGTCTCGGGCCGACGCAGGCCGCGCCACAAGGCCTTGACCGCGCCGCGCGGCAGACCGGTGGCCTTGCACAGGATGGCGATCGGCTCGCCGCCCGGATCGGTCATGATCTTGGCGCCGGTCATCGGCTTGAGACCGGAGAGGTAGCTGATCTCCTCGGCCAGCTCACGCGTCATGCCGCTCTGGGCCGCGGCGATGGCCTCGTCGAGGCTTCCGAACGGGCTCTTCTCGATGGCCGCGCGGTTGCGCTGCCGGCGCTCGATGAATTGCAGCGCCTTGCGGGTCAACGGGTCTTGCCAGCCCTCCTCGGCAGCCAGGGAGAAGAGGTCGCCGACAGCGTCCTGCAGGACTTCGCGAGACACCGCAAACCGCTGAAGGATCAGGCGGCGGCATTCGGAATCGGCCCACCAGAACATGATGTAGGCGTGGCTGGGGCGCAGCTCCGGCCGTCGGAGCAGGAGGGCGATGAGACGAGGATTGTCGCGCGTGCAGCCGACGATGGTCTCCAGCGCCCCGTGACTGAGCCGGGCCAGGTCGTTGCGAAGCAGAGCTTCCAGCACCGCCTGCTCACAGCGACGAACCAGGGCATCGGCGACCGCCTCCCCGACCCCCCGGCGCAGGGCGATCAGCCGCCGGTGTTCGACATCGGCGTGGAGGGCGCAGTCGATCAGGTCGGCGTCGCCCAGATTCTGGCTGTGTTCCAGCATCATCGAGGCGATTTCGATGCGGTCGCGCAGCAGCAGGCGGGCCAGGGCCGGCGGCACATCGGCGATGTTGGCCAGCCTGCGGGACACCTTGGCCCGTTCCTCGGGCGCCGCCTCGCGCAACATCTCGATCAGCAGATCGGAGGTCATCGCCCGCTCGAACGCATTGACCCGGCTGCCAGGCAGGCAGACCACATCGGCCAGACGCTTGAGCAGTGTGGCCCGCGACCTGGCCACGGGCGCAGCCACGGGGGCCGCCCCCGACAGGTCGGGGACGTCATCCTGGGGGCGCAAGGCGGCGGGTTCGCTCATCAGGACTCCGGTTTCGGCGACAGCCTACGCCAACGCCGTTAACTACCGGTGACGAACGCCCCGCTTCTGTTCAGGGTTCAACCGGTCTCAGGCGAAACTGGCCCGCTCCGGCTTGGAGGCCGGGTGAGTGGCGGCGAACAGGTTGTTGCGCTCGACGAAGATACTGATCCCGGCCAGGACCGCGATGGCGACCGCCAGCAGGAACATGGCTCCCTTGTCGGTCGGCAGGTTCAGGGCCTCGATCTGCGCCGCCGTCATGCCCTGGGCCAGAGCCTGGGACAGCGGACCGGCCTTGGGTACCTGCCAGCCAAGCCAGGGCAACAGATGGAAGATGATGGCCCCGGCCGCGACGAACAGCCCGAGCATGGCGCCGCGCTGACGCATGGCGGGCCAGAGGACGAGGGCGGCCGCAATCAACTCCAGAACGGCGGTGACATACCGCAGGCCGGGCTCGAACAGGCTGATCCCTGACCGGGCCGCGATGAGGCCGAAGACGGGATTAGGGTCCAGACCGAAGACTTTCTGAAAACTCATGACCAGCAACAGCCCGGCGAGCGCCAGGCCGAACGACCAGCTCAACACGCGATCCATCATGGCAAATCCTCCCGCGAGACTCTGTGTGGTCTCTGCGGGAGGAAGATTGCGCCCGGGCGGCTACTTTGACGAGTCACGGTTCCGCGACGGAAACCAGGCCCGAATGCTGTACCGGATCTTGCCTATTTGAACTGGGGCTCTTCCCAGTCCGGCCAGATGTCGGGCAGTTCGCTCGACACCTTGTTGGGATAGTTGGGCGCCCGCTTCTCGAGGAAGGACATCACCCCCTCCTTGGCGTCGCCCTGAGCGCCGCGGAACTGGATGGCCCGGCTGTCGGCGCGGTGGGCATGCATCGGGTGCGGCGCGCCGGCCATGCGCCAGAGCAGCTGGCGGGTCAGGGCAATGGACACCGGCGCCGTGTTGTCGGCGATCTCGCGGGCCAGGGCGCGGGCGGCGGGCAGCAGGTCCTCGGGCGCATGCAGCGAGCGCACCAGGCCACCATCCTTGGCCTCCTGCGCCGGGAAGACGCGGCCGGTGTAGCACCATTCCAGAGCCTGCTGCATGCCCACCAGGCGCGGCAGGAACCAGCTGGACGCCGCTTCCGGCGTAATGCCGCGGCGGGCGAAGACGAAGCCGAACTTGGCGTCGGTCGAGGCCAGGCGGATGTCCATGGCCAGCTGCATCGTCACGCCGATGCCGACGGCGGCGCCGTTGACGGCGGCGATGACCGGCTTCTTGCACTCATAGATGCGCAGGGTCAGGCGACCGCCGCCGTCGCGGTAGATCTCATCGACCTTGCCGCTCTCGCGGGCGTCCTCGTTGCGCGAGGCATAGTCGAAGGTCGAGCCGCCGCTGCCGAGGTCCGCACCGGCGCAGAAGGCGCGGCCCGAGCCGGTGACGATCACGGCCTTGACGTTGTCGTCGGCGTCGATCTGGTCGAAGCAGTCGATCATCTCCAGCATCATCTGGGCGGTGAAGGCGTTCATCCGCTCCGGACGGTGCAGGGTCAGGGTCGCGATGCCGTCCTCGACGACGTACTGGATGGTTTCGTAGGCCACGGACGGCTCCCTCTGTTGTTCCGGCGGAATAGAAACTGCCCGACCCGAGGTAAGGCAAGACGCCTATCGAAGCGTCGACCATTATACCGACGCCGGTCCGACCTACAAAAAAGGCGACGTCGCAGATTGAGGGCCGTCAGCGCCTCGAAACCCCGGCAAACGTTGGCTTTTGCGTGGGTTGAGGCTTTGGGAATGTAGTCCCGGACGTAGGTCGGGGCGTGGGTCGACGCTGTGGGTTTGTAGCCCGCAACGAGGTCGCGGCGACCTACGCAGGTCGCCGCGTCGCCCCGGAGTCCCGACGAAGGGACGCCAATTGACGTGAATATGTCTAGACATATTCCAGAAGCCATTGAAACAGCGGCGCTATTTTAGCGCCGCTGGCCGAAATCAGCCGCTGAAGGCAACCCCAAGCCGGCGGATGGCGTGGACAAAATTGTTGGGGGCGATGTCGATGTCGCCGGTCCAGCGGATGTCCGGGTAGCGGGCCAGGAGCTGGCGCCAGGTTTCCTCAAGCTGAAGCTGGGCGACCCGCTTGCCGATGCAGACGTGCGGGCCGTAGCCGAACGCGATGTGCTTGTCGGCGTTGGCGCGGGTGACATCGAGGCGGTCGGGATCGGGGAAGACCGTTTCGTCCCGGTTGCCGGCCCCGTAGTACATGATCACCTTCTGGCCCTCGAGGATGCGCTGGCCGGCGACCTCGGCGTCGCGGGTGGCGGTGCGGCGCATGTAGATGACCGGGCTTACCATACGGATGAACTCGTTGACCGCGCCCGGCAGCAGGCTTTCGTCGGCCAGAAGTTTGGCGCGCTCGGCCGGGTTTTCGGTCACCAGCTTCACGGAACCCGACAGGGTGTTTCGGGTGGTGTCATTGCCCGCGAAGACGATCAGCAGCCAGCTGCCGTCGAGATATTCGTCGGACAGGAAGTCACCCTCCAGCTGGGCCCGGGCGATGGCGCTCATCAGGTCGGGCTGGGGATCGAGGCGGCGCTTGTGCAGCATGTGCCGGCCGTAGTCGAACATCTCTTCGACGTTGGTGTTGAAGTCCTGGATGAACTGCATCAGCTCGAGCGTCGGGCCGGCGGCCAGGTTGGCCTGCTCGGTGGCCATGTTCTGGGCCAGCTCGAGATAGTGCATCCATTTCAGGAACCTGGGCCGGTCTTCCGGCGGCACCCCGAGGATCTCGCAGAGGGTGAACAGCGGCAGTTGCGAGGAATAGGCCTCGACGAAGTCGAGCTCGCCGCGGCCCGCCATCTCGTCCAGCAGCCGGGTGATCTCGGCCTTCACCTTGACCTGCAGCTCGCGCAGATAGCCGGGGGTAAAATAGGGCATGTGTTCGCGACGCAGCTGCAGGTGCCAGGGCTGGTCCATGTTGATCATGGCGTCCATCGAGGCGCGGAACAGCAGGGCGTGGCGCTGTTCGGGCTTGCCGACCGCCATCAGGATGCCGCCGCGTTGCGAGGAGAAGGTCTCCGGGTCGCCATTGACGGTCATGATGTCGGCGTGACGGGTGACGGCCCAGAAGCCGGGGCCCTCGCGCGGCTCGGCGTGCCACATCACCGGCGCCTGGCTGCGCATGCGGGCGAAGTCGGCCCAGGGCTGGCCGTGGGCGAAGTTCATCGGGTTGGTCAGATCGACGCCGCCCAGCGTCGGATAGGCGAGCAGCGTATCGGGACCTGGACGGGCCTCCTGAACACTCTGGCTGAGCAGTTCCATCGGTCTCTTCCCTGGTAAGTTATCACTGTTAACTCGGGACCTTAGAGCAGCCAGCCCCGGCGCCAAGGCCTGACGTGGCGTCAGCCGCCAAGCTTGTGGGTCGCCAGTCGCTCGTAGAAGGGCCGGGCCTGGTCGGCGATGCGGGCGAGATCGTCCGGCAGTTCAGGCGCGGTCTCGCCGGGTGGCGCCCCGAAGCCGGTCGAACGCTCGACGGCGTCGTACCAGGCCGGGGCCCAGACGCCGTCACTGTCCCGTGGGCCGGGCGGCCAGGACAACATGCGCTCGCTGAACGGAATACCGAGCGCCGCGCAGAGGGCCGTCAGCACGCCTTCGGGATCGGCCAGCACATCAGCGCCCTCGACCACCGGAGGGCTGCGTCCGAGACGATCACACTCGCGGTCGAACAGCTCACCCTGCCGCTCGACCCCGATATCGGCCAGGCTGACCTCGCCCCGCTTGCGCACATAGGAGGCCAGGACGGCGGCCGGGTCGCGGATCAGAAAGGCGTTGGTGCAGGACGCGGTCCAGCCAAGGTCGACGCCGGGCAGCATGTGGTGGGTCATATGCTTCTGGTAGACCACCGGCGCGCCGGGCCCCTCCCCCGCCATCGCGGTCGCGACCGCCGTCCAGTCGGTGGACTGGGACGCCAGCACCTCATCCCGCATCGGATGGTCGAGGCCGGTGGCGGCCAGGTAGGCCGCGTAGAAGGGCTCGTCGACGACGGCGGTGTCGGACCGGTTCTCGAAGGACCGCATCATGGCGGTGGAGATGTTGCGTGGGCCGGACCACATGGCGATGCGGATGGTCATCAGAACCCTCCCTCCCCTTCATGGGGAGGGACCGCGAGGCGTAGCCTCGCAGGGTGGGGTACTCGCGTGACGGAGCGCGCTGCATCCGACTTCCCCACCCGGACGGCTTCGCCGTCGTCCCTCCCCATAAAGGGGAGGGAGGGTATGCTTCTCGCTGTCATCGAAAAGCCTCCGCATCTTTCAGCGCTTCGTACAGCGCCCGCAGCGTCGTCGTCACCGGGCCCGGCAAGGTCAGCGGCAGGGTGACGCCATCAATCTCGCGCACCGGGGTCAGGCCGCCGAAGGTGCCGGTGACGAAGGCTTCGTCGGCGGTGCGGCAGTCGTCGGGCGGGAAGTCGCCGAGCACCAGCGGAATGCCGTTCTGCTCGCACAGGCGGATGACATTGCCGCGGGTTACCCCGTTGAAGCAGTAGTCGCCGCGCGAAGTGCGGACCTGGCCATCCTTTACCCAGAAGAAGTTGGTGGCGTTGCAACTGGAGATGAAGCCGTGGGGGTCAAGCATGATCCCCTCGTCGGCGCCCAGCGCGATGGCCTCGTTGAGGGCGATGATCAGGTTCAGGCGGCTGTGGGAGTTCAGCCGCATATCGAACATCTCAGCCGGGCTGCAGCGGATGGAGACGGTGGCCAGTTTCAGGCCCCGGGTGACGATCGCCGGGCTGGGCGACTTCCACTCGGCCAGGATGACGACGGTCGGGGTTCCGAGCGCGTTTCGCGGGTCCTGGTTGGCCGCGGACTTGGGGCCCCGCGTCACCATCAGCCGCAGGTGAACACCGTCCTCCATGCCGTTGGCGGCGAGAAGTTCGTCCAGCGCCGCGACCA
>JBILYE010000212.1:0-6187 GCA_044377925.1 Caulobacter sp.
GATCCAGCTGCGCTGGCTTCCCTGCCCCGTCGTCGTCAGCCAGGCGATCACCGCGTCGACCTTGCGATGGGTGAAGCAGAAGCAGTGGTTGCAGCGCACCCGCAGCCGGATGTTCGGCCGCCCGGCAAAGCGGTCCAGCGGGATGTCGCAGCGCGGCTCCAGCCGGGTGAACCGGAACCGGCAGCCCTCCAGCCGGCTGCAGCGCATGTAGTCGGCGATCTTCTTGATATGCAGGGCCGGCCCCGTGATGCGCAGCAGCTCGCGCAGGTCCATCGACGCCTTGCGCTGGCAGTCCTTGCCGACGCACTGGCCGTGGACCGACTGATTGCGGTCGATGTAGCCCTTCAGCGTCGGGTCCGGCAGCAGGGTGTGCTCTGACAGGAACCAGCCCGGCGGCGCGAGGCCGCCGGGGTCATGCGGCTCCCTGTACTCTGATCGCGCGTCGGACATCCGCGCGATGTTCCGCTTTTGTTCGCGCTCGTCAATGGCCGTCTTGCGAACGGTGGAGTCCGGATGGGTTTGTCGGTTCTGGAGGCCGCCCATGCGATAATGGAGCCGCCGCTTCGATAAGCGTCCGACGGACCGTCAAGTCCCGGGCGACCGCCGGCCCACTCCCGGCTCACCGAAATCTACCGGCCAGGTCCCCGAAGGGCGACCGAAAGTCCACTCGCGGGCCACCGAAGAATCGTCAATTCCTCTGGAGATTCAATGAAATTGCCCTGATTCACGGCCTTCCAGGCGCCGCAACCTCTGCTGCAAAATGGCATTTGGTCTGTCGGCGCCTGTCGGCCGGGCCTATTCGGCGGCCCCGCGCTGCTCCACCCGGTAGGGCCACAGCGTGTCGGCGACCTCGCTCCACAGCCGGTTGATCTCGGCCGCCGCCGAACCGCGCGGCTCGAACTCAAGCACGCCCAGACCCCGCCACAGGCTTTCCTGGAAGGCGACGCGGGCCCTCAGGCCGACCGACGCGATGGGGAAGCCCAGCGCCCTGGCGGCCTCGACGGCGCGGGCGATGACCGGGCTCTCGACGCCGGCCCGGCGGCTTGGCGCCTGGTTGAGCACCACCAGCCCGGGCCGTCCCGCCGCGCGCACGGCCTGGGCGGCGGGGACCAGGGCGGCGAGGTCGAAGTAGCTGGGCCGGCAGACCAGGATGGCCAGGTCGGCCAGGCGAATGGCGGCGCTGGAGATGGCGTCGCCGCCGGCCGGGGTGTCCATGATCAAGAGGTCGCGGCCCGCCCGCTCGGCGGCGTTGGCGACCGGGAACAGGGTGCCGCCGTTGGCCGGGCGCACGTCCGGCGCCGGATCCCGCCGGCCCGCCGCCCAGGCGGCGGCCGAGCCCTGCAGGTCGAGATCGGCGATCGTGACGCTGAGGCCGTCGCGCCGGGCGGCCACGGCCAGGTTGACCGACAGCGTCGTCTTGCCGGTCCCCCCCTTGCGCGACAGCAGCACCAGTTTGCGCAACGAACCCCTGCCTCCGGCGACAGCCCACCCCTCACGGGGGACTCACGTGACAGGAGAACCCTAGACCTCTTTCGCCCCCCGCCATAGCCCCGCCGCATGGCGATGAATGCCACAGGGTCGGCAACGACCTGGCGCCGATTCAGGCCCGTGGACGCGACGGCCAGGATCAGCGACCCTCAAGCTTTGGTTCCGGAGACATACGTGCCTCGTCTTGCCCTCGCCCTCATTCTCGCCACCGCCTGCGGCACGGCCGCCCTGGCCCAGGACGCGGCCGAGCCCAAGCCCCTGCGAAAGGTCGTGTGGACCGCCCTTCCGACCGCTGAGGTCATGGAAAAAGCCTATCCGGAGGCGGCCTTCCAGCAGGGCGTCGGAGGCAAGGTGGTGCTGGCCTGCAAGGTGCTGGGCGATGGTCGACTGGACGCCTGCACGACCCGCAGCGAGACCCCGGCCGACCAGGGCTTCGGCTTCGCCGCCCATTCCCTGGCCGCTGACTTCCGGATGCGGGCGACGACCGAGGATGGACTGCCGACCGCCGGCGGCCTGGTCCGCATCCCCATCGAGTTCAGCCCGCCGCCGGTTGACGCGGTTCCGGAGGGCTTCAAGGATGCCCGCGGCGAACGGCTGATGCGCCCGCGCTGGCTGCGCAAGCCCTCCGGCGCCGCCGTGTCGCGGGCCTTCCCGAGAAAGGCGATGAACCGAGGGGTCAGCGGCCGCGCCATCATTTCCTGCGTGGTCATCGACACCGGCCATGTCGACAACTGCAGGATCGTTCAGGAAACCCCGGCGGGGTTCGGCTTCGGCAAGGCGTCGATCGAGCTGTCGCAGTTCTTCGTCATGCAGACCGACCTGGCGGACGGGTCTTCCACTGTCGGGGCGACGGTGGTCATCCCGCTCAGCTTCACGACGATGGGCGGCGACTGACCGAGGGACGGCGCACGAAACGCCAAAGTTGCCAAAGGCCGAACAGCATCACCGCCAGGACCAGCGGGATCAGCACCGGCGCCAACATGGCCAGCAGGGCGGTGCCAAAGGCGGCGAAGTCCTCGCCCACGGAGATGAAGGGATTGGCCAGGCCCGCCGTCGTCCCGGTGCTGACGACCCGCGTACCCGCCTGGGCGGCGTGGAAAGCCAGGGCCGTGGGGGCGCCGATGATCAGGCCGGCGATGGCGGCCACCATCGGATCGAACTGGGAGAAGGCGGCGCCGGCCGCCACCGCTCCAGCGATCGGGCGGATGACGGTGCCGATGGCGCTGAGGAAGTGGTCGACGGCGGGGATCTTGTCCGCCGCCAGTTCGACAAAGGTGGCGATGCCGAGCGCGATCAGGGCCGGGGTGGAGTCCAGCCAGGTCATGGCGTCCGCAAGCTCCATGCCGAACAGCTGGAACTTGGCCGCCAGGCCGAGCATCAGCAGCGGCAGGAAGGTGCGAAATCCGGTGGCGGCGGCCAGGCCGACGCCGAGCAGGGCCGGCAGGATCCAGGTTTCCATACCCGGAGCCTACCAGCCCATACCGGTGTTGTCGCTTCAGACTTACGCGGCCTTGCGGAAGTCCGCATCGATGGTGCGACCGATCAGGTCGCGGGCCTTGCCCATCGCCTCCTCGACGGCGGCCGGGCCGAAGCCCAGCTTCTCGGCGCGGACGAAGGTCACGTCGGTGACGCCCATGAAGCCCAGCAGGGTCCGCAGGTGCGGCTCCTGGCTGTCCAGGGCGGCCGCCGGGCCTTCGCTATAGAGACCGCCACGCGACAGGACGACGATGGCCTTCTTGCCGGTGACCAGACCTTCGGGTCCGGCCTCGCTGTAGCGGAACGTCGCGCCGGCCCGCAGCACGTGGTCGAACCAGGTCTTCAGGCCGCTGGGGATGGCGAAGTTGTACATCGGGGCGCCGATGACCAGGACGTCGGCGTCCTTCAGTTCGGCGATCAGGCCGTCGGCGAGGGCGCGGGCTTCGATCTGCGCCGGGGTGACCGGATCCGCGCCGCGCACCGTGCCGACCGTTTCGGGGGTCAGGTGCGGGATGGGATCAGCGCCCAGGTCGCGCTCGATGATGGCCACGCCGGGCCGGCTGAGGGCGTCGACAGCGGTCTGCACGAGGGCGCGGCTGGCCGACGCGTCACCGCTGATGCTGCTGTTGAGGACGAGAACCTTGGTCATGTGAAACGCTCCACGAAAATGTCTGGGGGCCCTGCGGCCGTGACGGACAGATGCGCATGGAGAGGCGATATCGGTAGCTGCGTAAGTTGCAGTTCTGTGTTGACGAAAATGGAACGCTGACCATCTGATAGGCCGATATTGTTTCACTGGAGGGCCGATTGAATGTTCGATCTGGAATCCATCCGCGCCTTCGTCGAGGTGGTGGAAACCGGCGGCTTCACCCGCGCAGCGGCAAGGTTGGGGGTCTCCAAATCTATCCTGTCGCGGCGGGTGACCGCCCTGGAGGCCGACCTCGGCGCGCGGCTGCTGTCCCGCACGACCCGCGGCATCAGCCCGACCGAGGCCGGCCTGGAGTTCAAGCTCCGCGCTGAGCGAATCCTCGCTGACCTCGAGGAGGCCCGCGAGGCGGTTGCCCAGAGCGGCGAGTCGCTCGGCGGCACGTTGCGCATCGCCCTGCCGCTCTCCTTCGGCCTGCGTCATGTGCAGCCGGTCCTGCAGGGACTGGCGCTGGAGCATCCCCGGCTGAAGATCGAGGCCGCCTACAGCGATGGCCTTGTCGATCTGGTGGCTGAGCGGTTCGATGTCGCCGTACGCTTGGGCGTGCTGGCCGATTCCACACTGGTGGCCCGGCGGATCGCCCCGATCCTCGCCGCCGTTGTCGCCAGCCCCGCCTACCTCGACCGACGCGGCCGGCCGCAGACCCCCGCCGATCTCGCCGACCATGACGCGGTCGTACAGACCGGCATGCGGATGGGTGAAGCCTGGCGGTTCCAGGACGGCAAGCGGACAATCACCGTGCGGCCCGAAGCCCGCTTCCGGGCCGACAACGCCGAGGCTGTCGCCCGGGCGGCGGCGGCCGGCCTCGGCGTCGCCATGCTGCCGACCTTCCTGGCAGGAACCTTCATCGAGACCGGCGAGCTGGAGCCCATCCTCATGGACTTTCCCATCGGCGCCGACGCCGGTCTCTACGTCGTGCGGCCGCCCGGCTCTACGCCCGCCAAGGTCCGCATCCTCACCGACCGCATGATCGAACGCTTCGGCGGCGAACCCTACTGGGACGCCTGCGCGCTGCGGCGCCAGGAGATGAAACCGGCGTCATGAATTAAACGATCGATTGACAGCAGTTCTCAACATACCCCAAATTCGAAAATGAAATCGGCCGCAGAGCCGTTCGTCACAGGGTGGAACATTGATGACCGAAGCCGCGCAGCCGCTCGGCCCGCGCCCTCGCGTGGGCGTCGGCACCAAGATGCTCTACGGACTGGGGTCCGTCGCCTTCGGGATCAAGGACAACGGCTACCGCGTCTTCCTGCTGCTGTTCTACAATCAGGTGGTCGGCATGGACCCGCGGGCGGTGGGCTTTGCCATCACCCTGGCGCTGATCATCGACTGCGTGATCGACCCGGTGCTCGGCGAGATCTCCGACAACTGGCGGTCCAAATGGGGTCGCCGCCACCCCTTCATGTACGCCTCCGCTCTTCCGGTCGCCCTGTCGTTCCTGCTGCTCTGGAACCCGCCGGCCGGCTGGGGCGAGGGCGCGATGTTCTGGTACCTGGTGGCCGTCGCCGTCATCGGCCGCAGCTTCATCACCATGTACGAGGTTCCGTCCTCCTCTCTCGCCGCCGAACTGACCGAGGACTACGATGAGCGCAGCTCCATCCTCGGCTGGCGCTACTTCTTCGCCTGGTGGGGCGGCCTGACCCTGACGGTGGTCATGTTCTGGGTCTTCATGCAGCCCACGGACACCATCAAGAACGGCCAGCTCAATCCGGACGCCTACAAGATGTACGGCTACGTCGGCGCGGTGCTGATGTTCCTGTCGATCATTGTGTCGGCGGCCGGCACCCACCGCTTCATCCCCTGGCTTCGGCGCGCCCCGGTGCAGACCGCCCGAACGGTTATGCAGACCCTGAGCCAGATGAGGGACACCCTCAACAACCGGCCCTTCGTGGTCATCACCCTGGTCGGCCTGGTCGCGGCCATCGCCCAGGGGGTCAGCTTCACCCTCGCCTTCTACTTCTCGACCTATTTCTGGGAGCTCAACTCCTTCTGGACCGGGGTGCTGGTGCTCGACAGCTACATCTCCTCGGCCATCGCCCTGGTGGCCGCGCCTATGCTGTCCAAGCGGTCCGGCAAGAAGAAAGCCGGCGCCATCCTGCTGGCGCTGGCGGTTCTGACCGGGTTTGTGCCGCTGCTGCTACGGCTGCTCGGCTGGTTCCCGGAAAACGCCGACATGTACGGCGAAATTCCCTCCATCGTGCCCTGGCTTTTCCTCGATGGCGTTATCCGCGGCATCTTCGGGATCACCGCCGCCATCCTCATCACCTCGATGCTGGCTGACGTGGTAGAGCACTCGGAGGTCAAGACCGGCCGTCGCTCGGAGGGCCTGTTCTTCGCCTTCACCAGCCTGGTCCAGAAGGCCGTTGGCGGCATCGGGGTGATGGCGGCCAGCTTCCTTCTGGTGATCATCGACTTCCCGCGCAACGCCAAGCCGGGCGAGGTTGACGCGACGGTCATCACCAACATGGCGCTGGTCTACATGCCGGTCCTGGCGATCCTCTACGGCATCGCCCT
>JBILYE010000213.1:0-6161 GCA_044377925.1 Caulobacter sp.
ATTCGACCAGCCTGCGCCGGACCACCTCGTAGGGCAGGTTCAGGCGTTCGGCGATCTCGCGCGGCCTGGCCGGGCGCCGCAGGCCGTCCGGCGGCGGCGTGTCGGCGGCGGCGTAGCGCATGGCCAGATCGGGGTCATAGGTGATGCGCTCTGCATTGGCCGACATGGCGGCGGCGAAGATCAGGGCGTTGAACATCGTCTCGTGCGGGCCGACACCGGCTTCGAGCGTTCGCAGGAAGTAGTTGTGGATCAACCGGTGAGCGTCCAGCCTCGCCTGCTCCTGATCGGCGGCCGCCGGCGCCACCTGACCGCCATGGAAGGTGGTCGCGCCCACGCCAAGGGCGGCCAGTTTGCCGAGCAGCAGAGCGAAGCCGTCACCGACGCGAACAGCCTCGGCCCGGGCCTGCGCCGCGTCCAGCGGGGCGGCGATCGGCCGGCCGTCCGCGGCGGCGACGCAGAGGCCATTGTCTTCCAGCTCCCGAACCTTTCGGCGGACGGTCTCGAAGGGCAGGTTCAGGGAGCGGGCCAGGGCCCGGATGGAGATGCCGCGCCCGGGATCGGCCGACGCCTGGACGAGGGCCAGGTGGACGACGGCGCGGATGACGTCGCCGTCGTGGCGACCGGTCAGCAGGCCCATCTCGTCGAGCAGATAGTCGGACGCACAGCGGAAGACCAGACGCTGCAGCCTCCGGCGGGCCTCGGGATCGGATCCCCAGTCGGACATTAAAGAAACGCCTCTACAAACAGTGCGACCCGTTTCGAGGATTTCGCGGCTGGATGCCATCAGGCGTTATGACGCAGTGGCGACACGTCCTGGGGTAGCCTGCCAACCTTGTCGGACGGGCTTCAGGTCTCGTCGGGCGCCCAGCCCGGCACGGCCATCTCGAAGCCCGAAAAGTCGAAGCCCGGGGCCACCGTGCAGCCGGCGAGGGTCCAGTCGCCGGTCGAGACGGCGCTCTGCCACACGCCAAGGGGAATGACGACCTGGGGTTTCTGACCCTGATCAAGATCCTTGCCGAGCATGACCGTGACGGCCGGTTCGCCCTGACGCGCCAGTTTCAGAGCCAGCGGGGCGCCATCGTAGAAATGCCAGACCTCGACGGCGTCGATACGGTGCCAGGCGCTTTCCTCTCCCGCCTGCAGCAGGAAGAAGATGGCGGTCGACCGGGCGCGGCCGTCGGGGCCGGGCTCATCGCGGAAGGTTTCCTTGAACCAGCCGCCCTCGGGATGGGGGGCGAGTTCCAGCAGGCTGATGATCTCGGGGGCGGTGATCTCCTGGGCTGTGGTCACCCCTTGAACGCGTCCTTGGCGGCGCGGACGGCGCCGAAGGCCTGGGCCGGGTCGGCGATATCGGGGCGCAGCAGCGGGGCGCGCAGGAAGGGGTTGGTGGCCTTCTCCAGGGCGATGGTGGTGGGCACCGTCGGCTCGTTGCGCTCGCGGGCGGCGAAGATGTCTTCGGTCCGGGCCTTGAGCGCGGCGCTGTCGTCGACCGAGAGGGCGAAGCGGGCGTTGGAGGCGGTGTACTCGTGGGCGCAGTAGACGGTGGTGTCGTCCGGCAGGTCGGTGATGCGCTGCAGGCTGGCCCACATCTGGGCCGCGTCGCCTTCGAACAGGCGTCCACAGCCGAGGGCGAACAGGGTGTCGCCGACGAAGGCGATCTGGTCGGCGGCGTCGAAGAAGGTGACGTGGCCGAGTGTATGGCCGCCGGTGTCGATCACCTCGAAGCGGGTCTCGCCGAGCATGACATGGTCGCCGTGGGCGACGACGCGGTCGGGGGCGGCGATGCGGGAGACTTCGGCCGGGCCGACGACGGTGCAGCCGGTGGCGGCTTTCAGGGCCTCGTTGCCGCCGGCGTGGTCCGGGTGCCAGTGGGTGTTGAGGATCAGGTCGAGGGTCCAGCCGGCCTTCGCGAGTTCGGCCTTTATGGCGTCCGCGTCGGGCGTGTCGATGCAGGCGACCTTGCCCGTGGCGTCGTCGCGGACGAGGAAGCCGTAGTTGTCGGACAGGCAGGGGAACTGCCGGACGGTCAGGGTCATGCCTTGGCCTCAAACTGAGATTCAATGCGGGGCGGGTGACGCCGCCGCTTCGGACACCTTACATTGTCCAGACTAGGGAACGGGAGACGCAATGCGTCGCGACGTGCTGGAACTTCGCGCCTTCTATGCCTCGCCGAGGGGCGGGGCGGCGCGTGAGATGCTCGGCCGCAAGGTGGTCGAGGCCTGGGGCGACGCCGCGGGCCTGGATGTGCTGGGCCTGGGCTATGCGACGCCCTTCCTCGATCCGCTGCGGCCCAGGGCCCGGCGGGTGATCGCCGCCATGCCGGCGCAGCAGGGGGTGGAGGTCTGGCCGGGCGGGCGGGGGAACCTGACCGTGCTGGCCGACGAGTTCGCCCTGCCGCTGGCCAATGCGCTGTTCGACCGGATCCTCTGCGTTCACGCGCTGGAGGAGACCGAGAGTGCGCCGGCCCTGCTCAGCGAGGTCTGCCGGGTGCTGGCGCCGTCGGGGCGGGTGATCGTGGCGGCGGCGGCGCGAAACGGGCTGTGGTCCAACGCCGAGGGCACGCCGTTCGGGCACGGCCGGCCGTTCACCCGGGGCCAGCTGGAGGACCTGCTGCGCGAGGCGGGCCTGGAGCCCACCGGCTATACGCGGGCCCTGTATGCGCCGCCGTTTGCCTGGGCGGCGCGCTGGGCGGATGGGTTCGAGCAGGTCGGCGCGCGGCTGTGGCCGGGGTTCGCCGGGGTGATCCTGATGGAGGCGGTGAAACAGACCTTCGCCGTCAAGCCCCGCGGCTCGCGGGCGAGGATCCGCAGCCGGGCGCCCGGAATCCTGGCGCCGGTTCCGGCCGGGCGCGTTTCGGAAGCCAAGCCCTTTGACGGCAAGGCCCCGCGAGCCTAGTTCTTGATGTGTCACCCGGAAGGATAAGCGCCATGAAGATGATCGTCGCTGTCATCAAGCCCAGCCGTCTGGACGCGGTGCTCGACGCCGTCACCGAGGCCGGCGCCTCGGGCCTGACGGTCACCGAGGTGCGCGGCTACGGCCGCCAGAAGGGCAAGACCGAGGTCTATCGCGGCGCCGAGTACGAGGTGAAGCTGCTGCCCAAGGTGAAGCTGGAGATCGCCGTGTCGGACGATATCGTCGAGGCGGTGATCGAGGCCATCGTCGGCGCGGCCAATTCCAGCAAGATCGGCGACGGCAAGGTGTTCGTGCTCGACCTGGAACAGGCGCTGCGTATCCGGACGGGAGAGAAGGACTCGGCGGCGATTACGGGGTAGTCGGCGCTGGTTCTCCCTCCCCTTCATGGGGAGGGTGTCGCGCGCAGCGTGACGGGTGGGGAAGTCGGATGCAGCGCGCGAATCCCTGGAGGTTGGCGCCCTTTGATTCTCGTACCCCACCCTGACCGCTTCGCGGTCTGTCCCTCCCCATAAAGGGGAGGGAGCGATTGGCTGAGGGAAGTTTCTTGAGCAGCTGGACCTTGGGAGTTATCGGCGGTTCAGGTCTCTATGACCTGCCGGGGCTGGAGGACCGCGAGGTCCGTGAGATGGAGACGCCGTTCGGCGCGCCGTCGGGGCCCATCGTCACCGGGCGGATCGGGGCTGTAAGCCTGGCCTTCCTGCCGAGGCATGGCCCGGGCCACCGGATTTCGCCGACCGGGCTCAACCCGCGCGCCAATATCCATGCGCTGAAGCAGCTGGGCTGCACCGACCTCTTGTCGCTTTCGGCGGTGGGATCGCTGGCCGAGGACCTGAGCCCCGGGATGTTTGCGACCGTCGGCCAGTACATCGACCGCACCTTCGCCCGGGAGAGCAGCTTCTTCGGCGAGGGGCTGGTGGCGCATGTGTCGATGGCCGAGCCGGTCTGCGAGCGACTGTCGCGCCTGGCCGCGCAGGCCGGCCGGTCGGTCGGCGCGGCGGTGACCGAGGGGGTCACCTACCTGGCCATGGAGGGCCCGCAGTTCTCGACCCGGGCGGAGAGCCGGCTCTATCGAAGCTGGGGCGCGCAGGTGATCGGCATGACCGGCATGCCGGAGGCCAAGCTGGCCCGGGAGGCGGAGCTGCCCTATGCCTGTGTCGGCATGGTCACCGACTATGACGCCTGGCGCGAGGACGAGGCCGGGGTCGAGGTCACCGACGTGCTGGCGGTGCTGACCGCCAACGCCGCCATGGCGCGGGACCTGGTGGCGGCGCTGGCCAAGGCTTTGCCGGCCGTACGGGAGGCTTCGCCGATCGACAGCAACCTCGACTACGCCATCATCACCGCCCCCGACGCCCGGGACCCGGCGATGATGGCGAAGCTGGACGTCATCGCCGGTCGCGCGCTGCGCCAGGGCTGAACGGCCGGGCTGCTACTCCTCGCTCTTGCTGCCGGCCGACCTGTGGAACAGCTGCAGGGTGCGCAGGCGGGCGAGTTTCGCAGAGTCCTGATGGTAGTCGGTGCGGCGGTCGGAGAAGAAGCCGTGGCCGGCGTCGTAGAGGTAGATCGGCAGGTCCGGATGCAGGCCGCGGATCTCCTCGATGCGCTCTGGCGGGATGGAAGCGTCGGTCTTGCCGAAGTGCAGGATGGTCGGACAGCGCGGCGTCTCGTCCTTCAGTTCGCTGATGCGGCGGCCATAGAAGGACGAGGCGGCTGTGACGCCGTCGCAGCGGCAGGCGGCCAGCCAGGTCGCCGCTCCGCCCCAGCAGTACCCCGCGACAAACACCGGGCCTCGCGTCCGCAGCTGGTCGATGGCCGCCTGGCAGTCGCCGGCCACCTGGTCCCAGGGGGTGGTGTTTGAGTACTGCACGCCCTTCTGGATGGACTCCGGGCTGTAGTCGGCCTCGAAGCCGGGCTCCAGCCGGTCGTAGAAGCCGGGGGCGATGACCTCGTAGCCGTCGGCGGCGAAGCCGTCGGCGAGTTCGCGGATGTGGTCGGTGACCCCGAAGATTTCCTGGATCAGCAGCAGGCCGCCCCGCCGGGCGTCCTGCTGCGGGGCGTGGTAGGCCGACAGGCTGAACCCGTCGTGTTTGCTGGTCAGCTTGATGCTGTTCCCCATCAGGCCGCGCCGTTGGCTTCGAAGAGCGCCAGGGTGCGTTGGCGGGCCAGCCGGGCGTCCTCGAGGTTGGAGTCCGGGCGGCCGTCGTTGTTGAAGCCGTGGCCACTCTGTTCGTAGATGTAGACGGGGACCTCGGGGTGGGCGGCGGTGACCCCGGCCTTGACCTCGTCGGCGGGGATGTGGGCGTCGGTGCGGCCAAGATGGATGATCACCGGGCAGGAGAGGGGCAGGCCGGCCATGCCGGCGACCTGGCCGCCGTAGTAGCTGGAGCCGGCGGCGAGGCCCTTCACGCGGGAGGCGGCCAGCCAGACCATGGTGCCGCCGTAGCAGTAGCCGACGATGAAGACCGGGCCCTTGTCCTTGAGGGCGTCGACGCAGGCCTGGATGTCGCTCATGGCGTTGTCGGGGCCGTTGCCGGTGGCCAGCCTGACGCCGGCCGCCAGGCCCTCCGTGTCATGTTCGGCGGTGAAGCCCTTCTGGCCGCGATCAAACATCGAGGGGGCGAGGACCTCGAAGCCGAGGGCCGACCAGCGGGCGACGTCGGCATGGACGTATTGGTCGAGGCCGAAGATCTCCTGGATGACGATCACCCCGCCGCGTCGTGCGCCCTGCGGCGCCGCATGCAGGGCCTCGAACTGGAAGCCGTCGTGCGGGCTGGTCAGGGTGATGCGGTCGGTCATGAGCGTTTCCTGTGGGGTTGCGCCCAGTTTGCCACGGCTGGCGTTCCGGAATGAAGGCCTTATCAGCCGCCCGGTGGCGCGCTGGACCTAAAGCGGGGGAACGGCGGCGCTCATCAGCGGGCCGATCTCCTCGTGCAGCACGAGGTCGGCGTAGCGGTCCTGTTCGGTCGCCTCGCGATTGACGATGACCAGCCGGGCGCCGTTGCGCTTGGCGTGCAGCGGGAAGCCGGCGGCCGGGTAGACGACCAGGGAGGAGCCGAGCACGAGGAAGAGGTCGCAGGCGTCCGTCTCCTCCTGGGCCCGGGCCATGGGGCCGAGCGGCATCGACTGGCCGAAGGAGATGGTCGCCGTCTTGACGATGCTGCCGCAGGACCGGCAGGCGGGGATCTCGCCGCGCTCGACGAAGGCGGGCTTGAGGTGATGCAGCTCGTGGCGCAGGCCGCAGTCCAGAC
>JBILYE010000214.1:0-6098 GCA_044377925.1 Caulobacter sp.
CGGCGATGGGGAAGACGCTGCCGGAGAAGTCGTCGCGGAACAGCTTGCGGCCTTCCTCGAGGGTGTCGATGTAGCCGGCGGTCCCGTTGCCGTTCTGGGCCAGGGTCTGCATCATGGTGTCGTTGTAGTTGCCGCGCCCGAAGCCGTAGACCGACAGGTAGATGCCGGTCTTGCGCTTTTCGGCGACGAAGTCCTTGAGCTTTGACGGGTCGGCGACGCCGACGTTGAAGTCGCCGTCGGTCAGCAGGATGACCCGGTTGACCGCATCCTTGCGGAAGTTCTGCTGGGCGAGCGCATAGGCCAGGGCCAGGCCCTCGCCGCCGGCGGTCGAGCCCCCGGCCTGCAGCGCGCCGAGCGCACAGCGCATCTTCAGCTTTTCGGCCCCGCTGGTGGGGGCAAGCACCGCGCCGGCCGAGCCGGCGTAGGCGACCATGGAGACGCGATCCTGCGGCGACAGCTGGTCGATGAGGATGTTCATCGCCCTGGCGGCCAGGGGCAGCTTGTCCTCGGCCGTCATCGAGCCCGAGGTGTCGATCAGAAAGACCAGGTTCAGGGGCGGCTGACTGGCGCGGGGAATGTCGTAGCCCTGCAGGCCGATGTGGACGATCTGCTTGCCGGCCGCCCAGGGCGACGGGGTGACGGCGGTATAGGCCTTGAAGGGTTCGGCGGCGGTGGCCGGGGCGGCGTAGCCGTAGTCGAAGTAGTTGACCAGCTCCTCGACCCGGACGGCGTCCCTCGGCGGCAGGCGGCCATCGGTCAGGAAGCGGCGGACGTTGGCGTAGGAGGCGGTGTCGACGTCGATGGAGAAGGTCGAGACCGGGTCGGCGGCGACCTGGCGAATCGGGTTGGAGGCGCCGCCGGGGTACTTCTCGGTCTCGGCGGAGCCGGCGATGCGCCCGCGCGTGTCGTAGGGGCTGGAGGAACCGATCACGCCTTGCGCCGGGGCCGGCTGCGACACGGTCGATGGCGCGACCTTCATCTCGATTCGCGGCGGGGGCGGGGGCGCGCTGGGCGGCGGCGGGGCGGGGAAGGCATACAGGCGGGACGGGGGACCCCAAGATTTGCCCCCGTCGCGGCCCGTCGCCGCGGCCGGGTCGAAGCCCAGCCTGGCGCAGGCGTCCGGCGTCGGCTGACCGTCATGGGCCGACGGCCTGGCGAGCGCGGGCAGGGCCGGCGTGCTGGCGGCGACAAGGACGCAGAGGGCGCCGGCGGTCAGGCCCCGGTAGCGGTTGAAGACGGCCATGGTGATTCCCCGTTTCTGGTGTTCCCGGAAACCACCCCGCGCCGCAATCAAGGCAATTTATAGACGTAATATGAGCGCTTCGAAGGCGTACCTCTGTTACGTGACCCGCGAATTCCCCTGCCGCGAGAAAGCTGTTCATGCCCGCTTCAGGAAGGGGGCAGGAGAGTTTCATGCCCTGGTTGGGCGAACTTGACAGAGCGTGATCCGGGACCAATGGTGGCCCGTTATTTATGGTTAACGGCGGGATTGAGGGGGCTTGCGATGTACGAAGCCAAGAACGCCGTGACCGGGGTGGGCAATGTGAGTGAATCCGTTACGCCGTCACGGGTTGCCGTGGTCGGGAATCGCGTACGCAAGGTGGCGATCGGGGTCCTGGTGGCCGCTGTCGTGGGGCCTTTGCTGGGCTGTGACACCGCGCCGGGCGGCCTGTGGGGCAAGAAGGGCGGCGACGCCTGTCCAAGACCGCAGCTGGCCACCGTCGCCTCGCCGCAGTTCAACGCCCAGCAGCAGGAGATTCGCATCCTGCGCCGCGGCGCCTTCCGGGGTGACTTCTTCGCCCAGCTGGAGCTGGGCCGCCGCTACGAGGGCCAGCGGGCCATCGACCGCAATCTCGATGATCCGGTCGAGTCGGCCGTCTGGTACGCCACGGCCCTGACCAACCCCGACGGCTACGCCCAGGTGGCGTCCTCGGGTCGGCGCGGCGGCAACGGCGATCCGACCGCCACCTCGCGGTTCGACCATTGCCGGGGTGTCGAGCGGTCGAACGCCTACAAGACCCTGGACCGGCTGCTGTCGCGGATGGACTCCACCGAGCAGGACGCCGTGCGCAGCCGGGTGGTCTATGTGCTGTCCAGCCAGGGGGCCGAGGGCTTCCGCACCCTGGCCCGCATCCATGACGACGGCTTCGGCATCTTCGGCGAGCCCGGCGACAACCGCCAGGCGATGGACGCCAAGGGCCGCCCCTACAAGCCGGGCGCGCCTTCGGCCATCGCCCTGTTCCCGCGCAACGACGTCGACGCCTATCTCTACAACTACCTCGCCGTTCAGACCGGCGACGTGGGCGCCTATGTGATGCTCAAGGACTTCGAGCGCTCGACCCCGCAGCGCGGTGGTTTCGGCAGCTTCGTCGAGGCCAAGGCCAAGCGCTGGGTGCCGCCGTTCGAGTTCTATCCGCCGGATTCGCCGTCGTCGGGCGTGCCGCACGTCGACGAGAGCAACTGGCGCGACGAGGCCACCGACGTGGCGCTCGACCGGCTGCGTGAGCTGCCCTTCGTGCATATCGCCGAGGCGCTGAACTATCTGAACGTCATCCAGGGCAAGCCCACCAAGGAAGACGAGGTCTATCCGGGCGACATCCAGACCCTGCAGGCCATGCTGGGGCGCGAGCCGACCGGCCGGCTGAGCAGCATCGAGAAGGTGCGCGCCATCCAGTACGCGGCCGTCAACGGCTCGCCCAAGGCGCAGCTGGTGCTGGCGGTGATGTATTCCGAAGGGGTGGGGGTGCGCCGCGACTATGCCCGCGCCTTCCACTGGTATTCCGAGGCTGAAAAGCAGGGATCGGCCGAGGCCAAGTACGCCATGTCGACCTTCTTCTCGCTCGGCATGGACGGGGTTGCCGATCAGGACAAGGCGCAGGCCGTTGTCTACCAGATCGACGGCGCCCTGGCCGGGTTCAAGCCGTCCGTCGGACGGCTGCAGCAGGTGCTGGCCCAGGTTTCGCGTGAAAACCGGCAACAGAACCGCCGGGGGGATTACCGCTGATGGACAAGACGCCTTCCTTCCGCCGGCTGTTGCTGGCCGTCGCCACCGCCATGGGTCTCGGCATGACCGCCGCCCCGGCGCCGGCCCTGGCCCTGCCCGACGCCCAGATCGATCAGCAGATCCGTCCCAACTTCGGCGGGCTGATCACCCCGCCGCTCAAGCCGCGCTACCGCCCCGACAAGTGGAAGCCCAGCCGCTACAAATGGGGCCGCAAGCCGACCCGCCCGGGTTGGAAGTCGCGCAACGACGACGGCTACTATGACGACTATCCGCGCGACCAGATGGTCGCGGTCGTCGATTGCGGCACCGGCGTCTATATCGCCGGGGATACCAGCGGCGTCAGTGACCGTGGCCCGCCGCCGCCGGCCGATGGCGGCAGCTACAGCAACGGCGGGTCGAGCAATGCGCCGCCGCAGGCCGGCGGCTACGGCGACGACCGGGGCGGTGACAGCTACGGCGGCAGGCGCGGCTATGCCTCGCCGACGCCGGTGTCCGACGCCCTGCGCACCCTGGCTGACGACGGCGTGCTCTACATCCGCGGCGCGGCCGCCTGCACCGAGACCATCATCGTTGAGCACCCGGTGATCATCGCCGGCGAGGGCCCGTCGATCTTCGCGACCGGGGCCGAGACCTCGAGCGCCACCTTTACCCCCTCGGCCGGTAACGCCTGCATCCGCATCGCCTCGGGCGTGAAGCGTGTCGAGCTGCGCGATCTGACCCTGAAGACCCAGCAGGGCGGCCGCATGCCCTGTATCGAGGCCTGGGACGCGGAAGTGGCCCTGGTGCGCGTCAACGTCGAATACTGGGGCGACGCCTCGGCGGTCTACGCCTCTGGCGGGCGGGTGATCATGCGCGACAGCGTCATCGATGCGAAGAGCTGGGATCCGGCCGTGCTGATCGAGGGCGGGGTCATCGACATCGCCCGCACCAAGATCAGCGGCGAGGCCGGCGGCGTCGACCTGACCCCCGGCAACGGCGACAGCCGCCTCGACCAGGTCGGGATCATCGCCCGTGGCGGCGAGACGCCCGGAGACGTCGGCCTGCTGGTCCGTGGCCTTCGGTCTGGCACCGGAACGATGACCATCCGCAACGTCGTGGTCTGTGGCTGGAACACCGGCCTGCACCTCGAGCGCGGCGCCAACGTCAATATCGCCCGCAGCCGTCTCTGCGACGCCCAGCGCGGCATCATCTCGGCCGGGGCCAGCCTGACGGTCACCGAGAGCGCCATCGGGGCGCGCGAGATCGGCGTCTACGCCGGCTCGGGCCGCACCAAGGTTTCGCGCAGCCGCTTCTACGGCGGGGCGCGGCCGGGTTACGCCGAGCCGGGCGCTGTCCTCGAGCTGGAAGACAACTGGGTCTATTCGGACAGCGACTGCTTGCGGGCGCGGTATGACCGCGGCCTGTACTGCATCACCTCGCGGGCCCTGCCGGGATCGCTGCGTGAGCGGGGCTGGTCCGGCGGCGGATACCGCCGTGGCTGGGAAAGCGACGGCTATGACTACGGCTTCCAGCGCGACGGCGCCCCGATGCCGCTGCCGCCGGAACAGCCGCCGAAGGTGAAGAGGGGCTGGGGCAAGCCGAAGGCTTCGCCGGCTTATTGATCTGCTTACCTCTCCCAGAGGGAGAGGTCGGTCCCGCCGGCGGCGGGACCGGGTGAGGGGTTACGGTCTGTCCGACAAGCCCCTGACCGATCAGCCGCGTGGGCGGGCGATGGCCAAGGCTTCGCGAAGGCGGATTCCAACGCCGGACGGGTCGCTCAAAACATCGAGGTTGGTGAAACGGATCAGCCGGTACCCCAGGCTTTCCAGGACTTCGGTCCGGCGCTGGTCGTAGTCGGCCTGGTGGTTGTGAGACGGGCCGTCGACTTCGATGATGAGTTTGGCTTCGAGACAGAGGAAGTCTGCGTAGTAGCGGTCGATGGGGACCTGGCGGCGGAACTTGAAGCCGTCGATCTTTCGGCCCCGGACCATGGCCCACAGGCGCTCTTCGGCAAGGACGCCCCCTTGGCGGAAGGCTCTGGCCGTGGCGAAGCGATCCATTGGGGAAGGGTGGCATGAATGGAACATAAAGTGAACAGTGTTCTCGCGGCTTCCCTGTCATGAATTGTTCGGAGAGACCGTAACCCCTCACCCGGACCCGCTTTGCGGGTCCGACCTCTCCCTATGGGAGAGGTAATTCTAAAGCGTCGGCGCCACGCGGGCCTTTGAGGCCTGTTCGTAGGCGTAGCCGAGGTTCAGCAATGTCCCCTCGCTCCACTTGGGGCCGACGAAGCTGAGACCCACGGGCATGCCGCGGACCAGGCCCATCGGCACGGTCAGGTGGGGATAGCCGGCGATCGCCGCCGCATTGCCGGCGCCGCCGCCGACGTAGCGGTCGCCGAGGATGGGGTCGATGAGCCAGCTGGGGCCGAGGGTCGGGCCGACCAGGGCGACGAGGGTGTTGTCCTTGAGCAGCCTGTCGAGGCCGCCGCGCGCCACGCGGTCGGCGGTGGCCTTCGCCTTGAGGTAGTCGGGGTCGGTGAGGCCGCCGGTCTTCTCGGCCTGCTCGAACAGGTCCTGGCCGAACAGGGCCATCTCCCGGTCGGCGTTGGCCTTGTTGAAGGCGATGACGTCGGCCAGGGTCCGGACCGGCACCCTGGCCGGATCGGTGGTCGACAGGTAGTCGGCGAGGCCGACCTTCAGCTCGGTCAGCAGGATGACCAGTTCCGAATTGCCGGCCTCGGCCCGCTTCGGGAACTCCTTGATGTCGACGAGGACCGCGCCCTGGTCGCGCAGCACCTGCAGCGCCGCCTCGAAGGCCGCGTCGGTCTCGGTATGGAAGCCGGCGGCGTAGCGCATGACGCCGATGCGCTGACCCTTGAGAGCGCCGGTGTTCAGGCCAAGCGCGTAGTTTCGGCGGTGGCTGTCCGCCTCCTTCGTCGCCGGGTCGGCCGGATCGGAGCCGGCCATGGCGCCGAGCAGGGCGGCGGCGTCCTGGACGCTGGTCGTCATCGGGCCGGCGGTGTCCTGGCTGGCGCTGATCGGGATGACGCCGGTGCGGGAGACGAGGCCGACGGTGGGTTTCAGGCCGACCAGCCCGCTGACCGCCGCCGGAC
>JBILYE010000215.1:0-6088 GCA_044377925.1 Caulobacter sp.
CCGGGCCAGCCGGGTGATCGCCCGGTCGACGTACTGGAAGGTCAGGCTGCGGCTGTCCTCGGACCAGCGGAAGTCGTCGACCGACCGGTCGAGATCGGCCGCCAGCCGACGCGGATTGCTGCCATCGACCCCCGCCACATAGAGGTGGGTATCGTGGTAGGCGGTCTTTTTGTCGTCGAAGCCCAGGTAGGCGATCATCTTGCCGTCCGGAGACAGGCTGGGCGCAAAGTCCGGGCCGAACCGGTCGGTCAGCCGCTTCACCGCCCCGGTGGCGACGGTGAGTTCATAGAGATCGACCAGAGCCGGATCATGTTCCCAGCCGGCCTCCCGGGCGCTGGAGAACAGGATCTTCGAGCCGTCCCGGCTCCAGCTGAGCGGGCCCTGGTTGTCGAAAGCGCCGCTGGTCAGCTGACGCGGCGCCCCGCCGTCGGCCGAGACCACATAGATCTGGCCGGCGCCGGGCTTCAGGATGCCTTCGCTGTCGGTCTTGTACTTCAGGCCCTCGATGATCTTCAGCGGCTCGGCCCAGGTCGCTCCCTCCGGTTTGGCCGGCGCCGCGCCACTGGTCAGGGTCAGGCCGCCCCCGCCGGTGAACATCAGGAAGGCGATGGACCGGCCGTCCGGCGACCAGGCGATGCT
The DNA here is from genome assembly GCA_044377925.1 of Caulobacter sp. GTDB lineage: Bacteria > Pseudomonadota > Alphaproteobacteria > Caulobacterales > Caulobacteraceae > Caulobacter. The sequence goes on from JBILYE010000215.1 coordinate 640, forward strand.
GTCCGGTCCCTCGGGCAGGACGGCGACGCGGGCGGTCGCCCCGGTGTCCATCCAGCGCACGAACAGCTGGGCGCCGCCCTCGGCCGTCGAGACATAGGCCAGGCGCTTGCCGTCCGGTGACCAGCGCGGGCTCATATGGTTGCCCGGGCCGGTGACCAGCGGCGACTGGGCGCCAGTGGCGGCGTCGACGATCCAGATCGAGCGCCGGGCGCGGTCGGCGTTGATGTCGTTGCTGGCCCGCACATAGACCACCTGCTTGCCGCCCGGCCGAACCTGCGGGTCGGTGGCCTGCTCCAGGCTGAACAGGTCCTGGGCGGTCAGGGTGCGCGATCCCGGAAGCTGCGCCCAGGCCGGCTCGGCGATTGCGACGGGAACGGCGATCAGACAGGCCGAGGCGGCCAGCAGCAAGGTCAGCTTATTCAAAGGTCTAGTCTCCAGCAGGGCCCTTGAGCCCCAACACATCCTGCATGTCGTAAAGTCCGGGCGGCTGACGGACCGCCCAGGTCGCCGCCGCGATGGCGCCGCGCGCGAACAGACCCCGGTCGCTGGCGCTGTGGGAAAGGGTCAGCACCTCTTCCTCGCCGGCGAAGATGACGCTGTGGTCGCCGATAATGCCGCCGCCGCGCACCACCGAAAAGCCGATGCCGCCGGCCTTGCGCGCACCGGTGATGCCGTCGTGCGGTGGCAGCCTGGCGTCCGCCAGAGCCACGCCCCGACCCTTCGCCGCCGCCTCGCCCAGCATCAGCGCCGTGCCCGAGGGGGCGTCGACCTTGCGCCGGTGATGGGCCTCGAAGACCTCGATGTCGAAATCCTCCGGCAAAGCTCGCGCCGCCTGGGCGACCAGGCCCAGCAGCATGTTGACCCCCAGGCTGTAGTTGCCCGAGCGGACGATGGGGATGCGTTTCGCCGCCTCGTCGATGCGGCGGATCTGGTCGGGTGACAGGCCGGTCGAGCCGATGATCAGGGCGACACCGCCGCGCCCGGCGGCGGCTTCGGCCAGGGCGACCGAGGCCTCAGGGATGGTGAAGTCGATGACGACGTCGGCCTGAGACAGCGCCTGCGCCTGGCTGACCAGGCCCTGTCCCTCCGCTCCCGGACGATCGAAGCGGGCGCTCACGGCCACGTCCTCGCGGCCCTCCGCCGAGCGTTCGACCGCCTGCCCCATGCGACCCAGCGCCCCGGCGATGGCGAGACGGATGGGGGTTGCGGTCACGGGCAGCTCCTTGAAACGGGAGGGGAACAAAGCACAGGCGCGGGGGAAATCAATGGAGGCGGTGTGGAGAACCCGGTGAAATCAGGGGATCACCTTGTTTTCATTGCACTATGCCCGGAAACGACGGTGGCCCCTGGGTGGACGTTCGGTGGCCCTTTGGTCGCCCGGCGGGTAGACTTTGGCGGACCGGCGGTCGCCCGATGGTCGCCTGCCTGCCCGCGCGGCTGGCCGGGCCGCCCTTATCGAAGCGGCGGATCATTATAGTCCATCCCTGGCCCGTGAGCGCCGACGCAATTGACGGGGGTGGGTTGCGACAGGACACTGCCTACCAACGAGACAAGAGGAAACCCCATGCCCCAGCTTTCCGCCAACGGCATCACCATCGAATACGACGAGCGCGGATCGGGCGATCCCCTGCTGCTGATTATGGGCCTGGGCGCCCAGATGACCCGCTGGCCGGAGGGCTTCTGCGATGCGCTGGCGGCGCGAGGCTTCCGGGTCATCCGCTTCGACAATCGCGACATCGGCCTTTCCTCCAAGATGGACGAGGCCGGGCTGCCCGACATGGCCGCCGTTTTCACGGCCTTCGCTAGCGGACAGGTCCCGCCGGTCGCCTACACCCTGCAGGAAATGAGCGAGGACGCCGTCGGGGTGCTGGACGCGCTCGGCATCGACAAGGCCCACATCGTCGGCGCCTCGATGGGCGGCATGATCGCCCAGCTGGTCGCCGCCGACTTCCCGAACCAGACGCTGAGCCTGACCTCGATCATGTCGACGACCGGCAACCGCGAGCTGCCGACCGGCACGCCGGAAGCCATGGCGGCGCTCAGCACCCCGGCCCCGAACCCGCATGACGACATGGAAGGCTTCCTCGCCGCCGGTCTGAAGACCGCCCACATCGTTGGCTCGCCGGGCCACGTCGACGAGGCCGCCCTGCGCGAGCGCATGGCCGCCGATGTGCAGCGCAGCTACTATCCCGTCGGTTTCATGCGCCAGTACGCCGCCGTGCTGGCCTCGCCGGACCGCCGTCCCAAGCTGAAGGGCGTCACGGCCCCGACCGTGGTCATCCACGGCGAGGCCGACACCCTGGTCAATGTCGCCGGCGCTCACGACACGGCGGACAGCATTCCCGGCGCCGAGCTGCTGATCATCCCCGGCATGGGCCATGACGTGCCGCCGGTCTTCTGGGACCAGATCGTCGACGCCATCGCGGCAGTGGCGGCGAGGGCGAAAGCCGAGGCGTGAGCCGGCGGCTTAACGTCGGGCTCATCGCCCTGGTGGCGCTGCTGGCGCTGGCGGTTGTCTTTGCGATCAGCCGCCACGCCGCCCTGCCGGACCCGGCCAGCTGTGTGGGTCGAGTGGTCGAGGACGCCCGGAACGGCGGACCCACCCACGGGAAACCAGCTCCCGACTGTCGACCGGCGCGTTCGACCGGCTGATCAGCCCTTATCGCACAGTGGGGAGGCGGAACGCGGTTGGGCGGTTGTTCCCGCCGCCCTCGGTCGTTAGGTTGCGCGCCTTTCCTACAAAGAGGCGCGCTGCCGCGCCCGGCGAGCTGAACAGGCCCCCATGAACGAGTCCGAGAAGAAGACCTTCACCGACGAGGAAGCGCTGGCCTTCCACCAGTTCCCGACGCCGGGCAAGATCGCCATCGCCGCCACCAAGCCGATGGCCACCCAGCGGGACCTCAGCCTCGCCTATTCGCCGGGCGTCGCCGTGCCGGTGCTGGCCATCGCCGCCAACCCGGAGCTGGCCTACGACTACACCTCCAAGGGCAACCTGGTGGCGGTGATCTCCAACGGCACCGCCATCCTCGGCCTCGGCAACCTCGGTGCCCTGGCCTCCAAGCCGGTGATGGAAGGCAAGGGCGTGCTGTTCAAACGCTTCGCCGACGTCGACGCCATCGATATCGAGGTCTCCACCGAGGACCCCGACGAGATCATCACCGTGGTCAAGAACATCGGCGTCACCTTCGGCGGCATCAATCTGGAGGACATCAAGTCCCCCGAGTGCTTCCGCATCGAGACCGAGCTGCAGGAGCTGCTCGACATCCCGGTCTTCCACGACGACCAGCACGGCACCGCCATCATCACCTGCGCCGGCCTGATCAACGCCTGCGAGATCACCGGCCGCGAGCTGAAGGACGTCAAGGTCGTGCTCAACGGCCCGGGCGCCGCCGGCATCGCCACGCTCGAGCTGATGAAGGCCATGGGCGTCACGCCCTCCAACGTCATCGCCGTCGATCGCAAGGGCGTCCTCTACCGGGGCCGCACCGAAGACATGAACCAGTGGAAGAGCGCCCACGCCACCGACACGCCGCACCGCACCCTGGCCGAAGCGATCGTCGGCGCGGACGTCTTCGTCGGCCTGTCGGCCAAAGGCGCCCTGACCAAGGAGATGGTGGCCAGCATGGGCCCCAATCCGCTGATCTTCGCCATGGCCAACCCTGATCCGGAAATCACCCCGGAAGAGGTGGCCGAGGTCCGCAGTGACGCGATCGTCGGCACGGGCCGCAGCGACTACGTCAACCAGGTCAACAACGTGCTGGGTTTCCCCTACATCTTCCGCGGCGCGCTCGACGTGCGCGCCCGGCGGGTGAACATGGAGATGAAGATCGCCTGCGCCAACGCCCTGGCCATGCTGGCCCGGGAAGACGTGCCGGACGAGGTCGCCGCCGCCTATCACGGTCGTCACCTGAAGTTCGGCCCCGACTACATCATCCCGACGCCCTTCGACCCGCGCCTGATCTGGTACATCCCGCCCTTCGTCGCCCAGGCGGCGATGGACACCGGGGTCGCCCGCAAGCCGATCGAGGACATGGACGCCTACCGCGCCAGGCTCGCCCGCCGGCTCGATCCCACCGCCGGCTTCCTGCAGAAGATCTCGGGCGGGGTTCAGTCCGGCGCCCAGAAGCGGATCGTCTTCGCCGAAGGCGAGGAGCCGAGCGTCATCCGCGCCGCCTACGCCTTCGAGCAGCAGGGCCTGGGCAAGGCCATCCTCTGCGGTCGCGAGGAACTGGTCCGCGAGAACATGCGCATCGCCGGTCTCGACCCGGACGAGGTGACGCTGGAGATCGTCAACGCCCGCCTGTCGGATCGCAGTCCCGACTATGTCGACTATCTCTACGCCCGGCTGCAGCGCGACGGTTACCTCAAGCGCGACGTCCAGCGGCTGATCAACCAGGACCGCAACAGCTTTGCCGCCTCCATGCTGGCGGCCGGCCATGCCGACGGCATGGTCACCGGCGTCACCCGCAGCTTCGACCAGGTGCTGGAAGAGGTGACCCGGGTGATCGATCCCGCGCCGGGGGGCCGGGTGATGGGCATGTCCATCCTGCTGGCAAAGGGCTCGCCGATCTTCATCGCCGACACCAACGTCACCGAGATGCCCGACGCCGAGGACCTGGTCGAGATCGCCGTCGAGGCGGCCTCGGCGGTCAAGCGACTGGGCTACACCCCCCGCGTCGCCTTCATGAGCTACTCGGCCTTCGGCAACCCGATGGGCGAGCGCAGCGAGAAGGTCCGCGACGCCGTCGCCATGCTCGACCACATGGAGGGCATCGACTTCGAGTACGAGGGCGAGATGCCGCCGGAACTGGCCCTAGAGCCGGAACGCCGCGCCGCCTATCCCTTCATGCGCCTGACCGGCCCGGCCAATGTGCTGGTCATGCCGGCCATCCACTCGGCCTCGATCTCGACCAAGCTGGTCCAGAGCCTGGGCGGCGCGACGGTGATCGGCCCGGTGCTGCTGGGCCTGTCGCGGTCGGTGCAGATCTGTCCGCTCGGCGCCTCGGTGTCGCGCATCCTCAACATGGCGATGATGGCGGCCTACGAGCAGCCGGCGCAGGAAGGATAGAGGGCCATGGCTTCATGATGATGGACACTCTGCGCCAGGCCTGAAGCCGTGCATGTCACGGTCCAACGCCCGTGACGCGCACCCTGAAACTTCACATGACATGACCCCTGTCCGCCGGGCAGGGGCGCATCTGCGTTGGAAAACACCATGCCCACTGCCCCCGATCCTGGCTCTCACGAACCCGTCCTCGGCATCGACTTCGGGACGACCAACACCGTCGTCTCGATCACCACTCCCGACGGCGACGCCCGCCTGATCCACTTCCCCCGGAATGACGCCGACATCGTCGCCTTCCGCTCGGCGCTCAGCTTCCATGCGCCCAACCACGACGAGAACGGCCGCGAGGTCGAGGCCGGGCCCTGGGCCATCGACACCTATCTG
>JBILYE010000216.1:0-6070 GCA_044377925.1 Caulobacter sp.
GATGCCCGATGGGGCCGCGACCGCCGACATGGACGGCGGCCATGAGGAACTGAGCCCCGGCGAGCGCGATTCCGGCGAGGGTGGCGAGGCCGCCGACGGCGGCGGGGCCATCGACTGGTCGCGGGCTGGCAAGGGCGGCAGTTTCGAGAGCGAGGACGATTTCGAAGGGCGGCTGAGCCGGGACAAGACGCTGGCCGAACACCTTCACGACCAGCTGGCCGTCGCCGGCCTGACCGAGGCTGAACGCGGGGTCGCCGCGGTGCTGATCGATGCGGTCGACGAGGGCGGCTACCTGCGGGCCGACCTGGACGAGATCGGTGGGCGGCTGGGCTGCGGCCTGTCCTTCGTCGAAGGCGTGCTGGGCGTGCTCCACGGCTTCGAGCCGACCGGCGTCATGGCCCGCGACGTGCGCGAATGCCTGTCGCTGCAGCTGCGCGACAAGGACCGGCTGGATCCAGCCATGGACGCCCTGCTGGCCAACCTCGACCTCCTGGCCCGGCGCGACATGGCGGGCCTGAAGAAGGCCTGCGGCGTCGACGACGAGGACCTGCGCGACATGATCGCCGAGCTGCGGGCCCTCACCCCCAGGCCCGGTGCGGCCTTCGGCGGAGAGCCGACCCATGCGGTGTCGCCCGACGTCTATGTCCGCGAGGGGCCGGGCGGCCTGTGGCATGTCGAACTGAACACCGACACCCTGCCCCGCGTGCTGGTCGACCAGCGCTATCATGCCCGGGTCAGCAACGGGGCCCGGACCGAACAGGACAAGGCCTTCCTGAGCGACTGCATGGCCAGCGCCAGCTGGCTGGTCCGCAGTCTCGACCAGCGGGCCCGCACCATCCTGAAAGTGGCCAGCGAGATCGTGCGTCAGCAGGACGGCTTCCTGGCTTACGGCGTGCAGCACCTGCGGCCGCTGAACCTGAAGACGGTGGCCGACGCCATCGGTATGCATGAATCGACGGTCAGCCGGGTCACCTCCAACAAATACATCGCCACGCCGCGCGGCCTGTTCGAGCTGAAGTTCTTCTTCACCGCCTCGATCGCCAACTCCAGCGGCGGCGAGGCCCATTCGGCCGAGAGCGTGCGCCACCGCATCCGCCAGCTGATCGACACCGAGCGCAACGAGGCCGAGGTGCACAGCGACGACACCATCGTCGACATCCTGAAGGAAGCCGGGGTGGACATTGCCCGCCGCACGGTGGCCAAGTATCGCGAGGCGATGCGTATCCCCTCGTCGGTGGAACGCCGGCGGGCGCTGCGGGCGGCGGTCTAGGACCGTATCGGCCCGTCAGGCGTTGATCGCCCGGAGGCCGGATGGACGATCATCACCAGGAACGCAAACTCACCCTGTCAGAGATGATGGGCCAGATCGCGGCTGATTCCGATCCGACCGTCACCCTGGGCGAGATCATCCATCGCCTGGGTCATCGGGCCTTCGGGGCGATGTTCTTTGTGTTCGCCGCCCCCAACTGGTTGCCGTTGCCGCCTGGGACCTCGACCTTTCTGGGTTTCCCGCTGGTGCTGATGACGCCGCAGATGATCTTCGGGGTGCGCGGGCCCTGGCTGCCCAACTTCATCGACGAGCGGCCGCTCAAGCGACGGCAGCTGGCCGACGCGTTCCAGAAACTGATTCCCTGGCTGCAGAGGGTGGAGAAGGTCTCGCGGCCGCGGCTGACCTTCCTGTTCGGGCCGGTCGGCGACCGGGTCATCGCCTTTGTCTGCTTCCTGCTCTCCCTGATCCTGATCCTGCCGATCCCGCTGGGCAACATGGCCCCGGCGGCGGCGATCGCCGTTTTCGGCCTGGCCATGATCCAGCGGGACGGCATCCTGGCCCTGGCGGCCTATGCCATCAGCGCCCTGTCGTTCGGTCTGCTGTTCATCGGCGGCAAGGCAGCCATCGCGGCGGTAGAGGCGCTGATCGGGATGGCTGACCGGCTGCTGGGGTGACGTCACAAAACTGGGAGGTAACGCCGGCTTTCTTGACACCAACTCGAGGGCGGCGCGTTCTTGCCGATATGCAAATCCAAGTCGCTGGCAAACAAGTCGATGTCGGCGCGGCCCTTCGGGACCGCATCACCGACGACCTTTCCAACAGCATCTCGAGGTACTTCGACCGCGGTGGCGCGGCCGATGTGACCGTGAGCCGTTCAGGCCATGGGTTCCGGGTCGATTGCGCCCTGGCCCTGGACTCCGGCCAGCGGCTGCAGAGCCACGGCTCGGGCGGCGACGCCCATGCCGCCTTCACCGACGCCCTCACCAAGATCGAGACCCGGGTGCGCCGCTACAAGAAGCGGCTGAAGGATCACAGCCTGGCCGCCAACGCCAAGCAGGAAGAACGGGCCATCTACACCACCCTGCGGGCCCCCGATGACTCGGCCGAAGACATCGACTGGGACGCGGACGAACCCGTCTCGGACGGCGCCCCCAGCGCCATGGTCATTGCCGAGAATGACACTGAAGTGAAAGTTTTGACCGTTTCGGGGGCGGTCATGGAACTGGACTTGACTGAATCGCAAACAATTGTGTTTAGGAACGCCGCTCACGGCGGATTGTCCGTCGTCTACCGTCGCAGCGACGGCAATATCGGCTGGATCGATCCCGAACGCACAAAGCGGTCAGGGAACGGTTCCGGCGCCAAGGGCTAGGACCCCGAGGCGTCGATCGTTTCGCCTCCGGTTCCACCCTTTTCAAGTACCGCGCACCCATGAACATCGGTCAACTGCTTGATCCCCGCTCCATCGTCCCCCGGGCGACCGGTGGATCCAAGCGTCAGGTCCTGTCCGTCATCGCCGACGTCGCGGCCCGCACCTGGGGCCTCGACCAGACGGTGGTGCTCGACGCCCTGCTGGAGCGCGAGGCGGCCGGCTCGACCGGCGTCGGCCACGGCGTGGCCGTGCCGCATGCGCGCATCGAGGGCGTCGAGCAAATGCATGCGGTGTTCATCCGCCTGGAGACCCCGATCGCCTATGAAGCCGTCGACGGCGCCAAGGTCGACCTGCTGTTCGCCCTGCTGGCCCCGGCCGATGCGGGTTCGGAGCATCTGCGCGCCCTGGCCCGCGTCTCGCGCCTGATGCGCCAGCCCGACCTGCGCGCCCAGCTGCGCCAGGCGCGGTCGGCGGAGATGGTTCTGTCGCTGCTCGAGCGGGAAGCCCAGCCGTCGGCGGCCTGAGGGCCTATCGAAGCGGGCTACCATTATGCCAGCGATCCGGGCGGCAAGCGCCGGCGGCTGGTCCGGGCCGTTGATTTCCTTGTAGAAAGCCGACCTACAGCGTGGGTCTGAGCGCTGTGACTGTAGCCTGGACTGTAGGTCAGGGCGTAGGTCGGCTGTCAGCGAATGTAGCCCGGTTGGAGCTCAGTCGGGGCTACGAAGGGCGCCGCAGGGTGCACACCTGCGAAACCGCGATGGCGGGTGTAGAAAACCAATATGTCTAGACATATTCATCTGGACACGCCGGCTCATCCGGCGGCGCCGAGACAGCGTCCGGGGGGCTGTCAAAGCCCCTTCAGAATCCCCTCGACCATCTTCTTGGCGTCGCCGAACAGCATCATGGTGTTGTCGCGGAAGAAGAGCTCGTTCTCGACGCCGGCGTAGCCCGAGGACATGCCGCGCTTCACGAACAGCACCGTGCGGGCCTTCTCCACGTCGAGGATGGGCATGCCGTAGATGGCGCTGGTCTTGTCGGTCTTGGCGGCCGGGTTGGTGACGTCGTTGGCGCCGATGACGAAGGCGACGTCGGCGGTGGAGAACTCGGAGTTGATGTCCTCCAGCTCGAACACCTCGTCATAGGGGACGTTCGCTTCAGCCAGCAGCACGTTCATGTGGCCGGGCATGCGGCCGGCGACGGGGTGGATGGCGTACTTCACCTCGACGCCCTCCTCCTTCAGCTTGTCGCCCATCTCGCGCAGGGCGTGCTGGGCCTGGGAGACGGCCATGCCGTAGCCCGGGACGATGATGACCTTGGAGGCGTTCTTCATGATGAAGGCGGCGTCTTCGGCGCTGCCCTGCTTGACGGGGCGGGTCTCGACCACGCCGCCGCCGGCCACCGCGTCATCCGCCCCGAAGCCGCCGAGGATGACGGAGATGAAGCTGCGGTTCATCGCCTTGCACATGATGTAGCTGAGGATGGCCCCCGAGCTGCCGACCAGGGCGCCGGTGATGATCAGGGTGACGTTCTCGAGCGTGAAGCCCAGCGCCGCCGCCGCCCAGCCCGAGTAGCTGTTGAGCATGGAGACGACGACCGGCATGTCGGCGCCGCCGATCGGGATGATCAGGGTGATGCCGATGATCAGGCTGAGGGCGAAGATGGCCCAGAAGGCCCATTTGGCCTGGCCGCCGGTGAAGACGAGGTAGGCCACCAGGGCGACGATGGCGACGCCGAGCACGATGTTGAGCAGGTGGCGGGCCGGCAGCAGGATGGGCGCGCCGCTCATGTTGCCGTTGAGCTTGGCAAAGGCGATGACCGAACCGGTGAAGGTGACCGCCCCGATGGCCAGGCCGACGCCCAGCTCGATCAGCGACTGGGCGTGGATGTGCTGCGACGTGCCGATGCCGTAGGCTTCCGGCGCGTAGATGGCGGCGACGGCGACCAGGCAGGCGGCCATGCCGACCAGGCTGTGGAAGGCGGCGACCAGCTGCGGCATGGAGGTCATGGCCACGCGGCGGGCGATGATCGCCCCGATGCCGCCGCCGACCACGACGCCGGCCAGGATCAGGCCGATGGTGACCGGATCGAGCAGCTTCGAATTCCACAGGACCAGCAGGGTGGTGCCGACGGCGATGGCCATGCCGATCATGCCGTTGCGGTTGCCCGCCTGGCTGGTCACCGGGCTGGACAGGCCGCGCAGGGCCAGAATGAACAGGACGCCCGAGACGATGTAGGCGACGGCGGCGAAGTTGGCGATCATGCGGGGGTTCCCGTCTCGGCGATAGAAGGGGGCGGGCCGGCTTTGGGCCGGACAAGACGATAGAGACTGGCCGCGGCGGCGAAGAGCACGGCGCCGAGGACGAGGAGGGTCAGGAGCTGCTTGACCAGGTCGTCGGCCGCGAAGGTGCGCAGATCTTTCCAGGCCCAGAGCGTGACGGCGGCGAGAAGGGCGCCGTCCAGCCACAGCAGGGCCCGGGCCCAGATCGGACGCGGCGCCTCAGCGAGGTTGACCAGATTGATCGCCAGCAGGAAGCAGAAGACCGCCTCCGAGCCGATCCCGTTGCGCAGGATGAGGGCGCTGAGCACCAGACCGAGGAGCAACAGGCCAATGAGGATCGGCAGGCGGAACTTCCCGTTCAAGGCGGTCCGCAGGCCCTTGGCCTTGGCCAGCAGCAGCGCCAGAAACAGGCCGCCGCCAAACACGCCGGCGATCATCAGGACGCCGAACCAGGGTGAGCCGCTCATGCCGCGCTCCCGGGCCGGAGGATCCGGCGCAGGCTCATGCCGGCGAAGGCCAGCGGCAAGGACAGGAACAGGCCCATCAGCGTCCAGGTCCAGGGGTTCTGTGGTCCGGCGGCCAGGCTCATCATGAGGACGGCGACCATGGCGCCGGCCGCGACGACGGCAAGGCCGAGAAGGCCGTGCTGCATCCCGCGCGGCGAGACCCGCACCGCCGCCCGCATCAGGATCACCGGCGGCAGCAGGCCGAGGAAGGCGAAGTTGGCCGCCTGGTGTCCGGCGCGCAGGGCGACGGCGAGATCGATCACCATGGCCAGCAGGAAGACCGCCAGCACACCGGCCATGGCCAGCGTCCGGCGCGGCCCCTGCATCCATTTGGGCAGGGCTTCCAGCAGGTAGAAGCAGCCGACGTTGAGGCCGATCACGGCCCCGATAATGCCGACAAGCTCCAGCGGGGACAGGGTCACTCGCCCCCTCCCCTGCGTTCACTGCCGTCCCAGGGCGTGCGGGCCCGCACCGCCGCGACCAGCTGGACGATCACCGCCGCCAGCAGCAGGGCCAGGGCCAGGCCCGCCTGCAGCAGGCCGGTGAGGCCGAGGTTCTGATGGATCATCAGGGACAGTTGCATCAGGCCCAGCGCGGTCAGCAGCAGGCCGGCGCTGTTCAGCCAGCGACGGCGCTTGAGCACC
>JBILYE010000217.1:0-5988 GCA_044377925.1 Caulobacter sp.
TCCTGCCCCCGCCGCCCCCGCCCGCGCCGCCGATCACCTTCTCGACCGATATCGTCGTCGTGCCGCAGACCTATCAGGTCAATTTCGACAACGGTCAGGTGGGCGGCGGCGGCGGGGCCGACCTGTGGTTCCAGGCGGTGACGTCGACGGAGCGCTACCTGACCCCGATCAACGGCGCGAAGATCGCCGTCGGCGACCGCTCGAACCGGGGCCGGGACGGCTGCCGCATGGCCAGCTACTCCACCGCCCGCGTCCCGCTCGCCGCCGTGCCGGTCGGCAGCTACATCTGCATGAAGACCAACCAGGGCCGCACCAGCCAGTTCCGGATGAACGCCGTCACCGGCCTGGCCGTGAAGAACCTGGAGATGGGCTACACCACCTGGGCCAACTGACCATGGTCCGTGTCGATGGGGCCCCGCAGCCTAGCCGTTGCGGGGCCGCACGCACATCTGGCGGCCTTCGTAGCGGTCGCCGACCAGGCTGCCGTCACGGGCGGCCTCCTTGCGGGCCAGCTCATAGGCGCGGTTTTCAGTGATCGGCCGCTCGCCCTTGCCGCAGACAGGAACCTCGACCCGTTGGGCGGTTTCGCACTGGCAGATGTCGTAGCCCTGGTCGATGCGGCTGGATGAGCCGCGGCAGACCGGCGGTCGGGACTCGCCGCCGACATCCAGGCACATGATCCCCATCTTCGGATGGGTCGCTGAATCGGGTGAGGCTATGACGGTCGAGCTGGCGCCGAAGGCCAGCAGGGCGGCGGCGGCGATAAACAGGGTGCGCATGGGGCGGTCCTCCACTTCTTCGCAGTGTAACACGGCCGGGCGGCAATTCGCTCCGTGCTAGAATTTCCGCCTGCCGCTGACGGTCTCGAAGAACAGCCGGAAATCGCCCATCAGGCTGAACAGCGGATACTTGAACGTCGCCGGCTGGTTCTTCTCGAACACATAGTGGCCGACCCAGGCAAAGCCGTAGCCGACGACGGGCGCGGCGGCGAAGAACCAGGGATTGACCAGGGCTCCGGCCACCAGAGCCAGGATGACCAGCCCCGTGCCGATGACATGCAGCCGCCGGCTGACCGGGTTGGCGTGCTCGGTCATGTAGAAGGGGTAGAAGTCATGGAAGGTGCGATAGCGCGCGTTGGCTTGAAGCTTGGGGGCGGGAGGTCTGGCCATGGCGAAATCATCGGCCCAAGCCGGTCGGCGGTCAAGAAATGGCCGCAAACTCTATGCCGGACCTGCACAGAACGCTCAGCCTACGTTCAGATTTGGTGGGTATGAATGGGCGGGCAACAGAAACAGCAAGAAGCGTTGGACCCATGCCCGCGTCCGCTACCGAACGTCACATGATGGATACCTGGGTCTTCCGGCTGGCCGAAGCCGACGCCGCCAAGGCGCTCTTCGAGGAGCTCCCCGAGACCCTGAAAGCCGGCGCCGAGCTGCGCTCCGCCCTCACCGGCGCCGAGATCCGCACGTCCTCGAACGAGGCGGCGGACTGGGTGCGGGGGCATGTGAAGGCGGCCTGATCTAATCTTGCGGCTTTTCGAGGCTGTGCGGACCGACATCACGGCGACCTCGTGGTCGCGGATCCGGTACCGCACCATGTAAGCTGAGCGGCCAAACCAGAGGACAAGTTCCCGAACATCCGGGCGGCGGGTAGGACGCCCCCGAGCGGGCAACTGATCCAGTGAACTTATGCCGTCCAGGATGAGATCCTAGGCCCTTTATGCGGCGGCTACGTCGCGTTCGAGCAGGAAATCGACCAGTCGATGGATGTCCGCATCGGCTGCTGGCAGAGTTCGAACGCGATAGATCAACGACGCTCTGCCATCCGCGACTGAATTTTCGCCCGTAAGGGGTCGAAAACCTCTTCAATCGAATAGGCGATGCCGGTGCGGTCATACTCGGCGAGCCGCGCCATATCCTCCTCCCAGCCGCCATCATCAGACGCAATGATCTGGTCGACCAGATTAGGCACAAATGCCTCTGGCGTGAGGCCCGCGGACCTAGCCGCTTCCTCCACCTTCCTGGCGCGATCCTTATCGAAATGGATGTCGAAGCCGTCTGCCATGTCCGAAGGGTGATCCCCCGCGCTCGTACCGTCAAGAAAAACGCCCCGGAGGTCATCCGGGGCGTTTGTCGTTCTAGCTGTCCAGGAAGCTGCGCAGCTTCCGCGACCGGCTCGGATGCTTCAGCTTGCGAAGCGCCTTGGCTTCGATCTGGCGGATCCGTTCGCGGGTGACCGAGAACTGCTGGCCGACCTCTTCAAGCGTGTGGTCGGTGTTCATGCCGATGCCGAAGCGCATGCGCAGGACGCGTTCCTCGCGCGGCGTCAGGGACGCCAGCACGCGGGTGGTGGTCTCACGCAGGTTCGACTGGATCGCCGCATCGATGGGCAGGATGGCGTTCTTGTCCTCGATGAAGTCGCCCAGGTGGCTGTCTTCCTCGTCGCCGATGGGCGTTTCGAGCGAGATCGGCTCCTTGGCGATCTTCAGAACCTTGCGCACCTTCTCCAGCGGCATGGCCAGCTTTTCGGCCAGTTCTTCCGGGGTCGGCTCGCGGCCGATCTCGTGCAGCATCTGGCGGCTGGTGCGGACGATCTTGTTGATCGTCTCGATCATGTGGACCGGGATGCGGATGGTCCGCGCCTGGTCGGCGATCGAGCGGGTGATGGCCTGGCGGATCCACCAGGTGGCGTAGGTCGAGAACTTGTAGCCGCGGCGGTACTCGAACTTGTCGACCGCCTTCATCAGGCCGATGTTGCCCTCCTGGATCAGGTCCAGGAACTGCAGGCCGCGGTTGGTGTACTTCTTGGCGATGGAGATCACGAGGCGCAGGTTGGCCTCGACCATTTCCTTCTTGGCCTGACGGGCCTCGCGCTCGCCCTTCTGCACGGTCTGGACGATGCGGCGGTAGTCGTCGATCGGCACGCCGGTTTCAGTGGCCAGGGCGGCCACTTCCTGACGGATGTCGCTGACGCTGTTGACGTCGTTCTCGACGAACTTGGTCCAGCGCACGCCCAGCTGCTTGACGGTTTCCTGCCACTTCGGGTTCAGCTCCTGGCCGAAGTAGGCCTTCAGGAACTCGCCGCGGCTGATGCCGTAGCTGTCGGCCAGGCGCAGCAGGCGGCCTTCCAGGGCCATCAGGCGCTTGTTTATCGCATAGAGCTGCTCGACCAGCGCCTCGATGCGGTTGTTGTTGAGCTTCAGGGTCTTCAGCTTGCCGACGATGGCGCTCGAGGCTTCAAGGTAGGACTTGCGGTCGGCGTCAGTGAGATCCTCACCGCGCAGCCGGCGCTCAACCAGCTTTTCCTGCAGCGGGCGGAAGCCTTCGAACTCGCTGGCGATGCCGTCGAGGGTCTCCATGACGCTCTCGCGCAGTTCGCCTTCCATGGCGCTGACGGTCGGGCCGGCGCCGTCGTCGAAATCGTCGTCTTCGTCCTCGCCCTCGGGCTTCTCTTCGCCCTCGACCTTCTCGGCGGGTTCGGCTTCTTCGCCATCCTCCGACGGGACGATGGGCGGGGCGGCGGGGAACATGACGCCGTAGGTGCCTTCGAGGTCGATGACCTCGCGCAGCAGGATACGGCCGCTGCCCAGCTCTTCGCGCCACACCATGATGGCTTCGAAGGTCAGGGCGCTTTCGCACAGGCCGCGGATCATGGCGTCGCGGCCGGCCTCGATGCGCTTGGCGATGGCGATCTCGCCCTCGCGGCTCAGCAGCTCGACGCTGCCCATCTCGCGCAGGTACATCCGCACCGGGTCATCGGTGCGGTCGTAGGCGGCCTTGGTCTCGGCCTCGGTGGTGATCGAGGTTTCTTCGCGGTTGGCGACGGCGCCGCCTTCGCCCTCGCCGGCGTCTTCCTCGGCTTCAACGACGTTGACGCCCATTTCAGACAGCATGGCCAGCGTGTCTTCGATGGCGTCCGGGCTGACCTCTTCGCTGGGCAGCACCTTGTTCAGCTCGTCCATGGTGACGTAGCCGCGGGCCTTGGCCTGCTTGATGAACTTCTTGACCCCGGCATCGGTCAGGTCGAGCAGCGGGCCGTCAGCGGTGGGGGCTTCGGCGGGTTCTTGCGGCTCGGCGGTGGTGTTGCTCATCAATGTCTCCGATAGCGTCGCTCGACCCGGGCAGTGGGCCGCGCCGCTTAAGAAAATCCTGTGCGTCGATCATTCAGGGTCCGACCGGGCCGAATGGTTCCTGAAAGCCGCGCACAAGGCCGTGTCAAAACGTCGCAATTTTCACGCCAGACCCACCATGCGAAAGCGCTCCGCGAGGTTGCCCTCATCGGAGTCGATGGCGTTCCGGGCGCATCGCGACGGCTTTTCAGGCCGAGGTGTCAGCGTTCCCAGGGGCCAGACGGGCGGCGACTGAAGACATCATTTTCGAGCTGGGGGCGCGCGCTACGGCGGCCCGGTCGATGTCGGTCACTACCTGTGTTGATCCACAAGGGGGCAAATGGCTGTCCCGTCCCCATGAGTCAAGGGGCGGGCCAGCCCGCATACGAATGAATTTGCAGAGCTATTCGCCCGCCATCCACAGGCAGGGTCAGTTCTGACCCTGGGTCCGGCGCAGGCCGGCCGACCTGGCGTCGGTGAAGTCGGCGGAGGCCAGCTTCTTGGTGGCCGGGGCGGTGTCACGTCCCTGCGCGGCGAGCAGGCCGTCGAGACGCGCCTTCGAGGCCTTGAAGCGGGCGACGTCGGCGCCGCTGAGGATCGAGCCGGTCGGCACCTTGGCGCCGATCGGATTGACCCGGCCGCCCTTGAAGAAGATCTCGTAGTGCAGGTGAGGGCCGGTCGAGGCGCCGGTCGAACCGACGTAACCGATCACCTGGCCCTGGCTGACGTGAACGCCGGGGCGAATACCCTTGGCGTAGCGCGACATGTGGCCATAGCCGGTGGCGTAACCGCCGGCGTGCTTGATCTTCACCCAGTTGCCGTAGCCGCCGTAACGGCCGGCCATCTCGATAACGCCGTCGCCGGCCGCCAGGATCGGGGTGCCGGTGCCGGCTCCGAAGTCGATGCCCTGGTGCATACGGCTGTAGCCGAGGATGGGGTGGCGGCGCATGCCGAACTTGCTGGTGATGCGGGCGCCGTCGACGGGCGTGCGCAGCAGGGCGGATTTGATGTTCTTGCCCAGGTCGTCGAAGAACTGGACCTTACCGTCGGTGCGGGTGAAGCCGTAGAACTTCATGCCCTTCACCTGGGCGTACTGCAGGTCGCCGGCCTCGATGGTGCGGCCGCTGTCGGTGACCTTGCGGTCGAACACCAGGCAGAACTCGTCGCCTTCCTTGATGTCGCGGCTGAAGTCGATCTTGTGGCTGAACAGCTTGGCGGCCTGGCTGACGATGGCCGAGTTGGCCCCGACGACGCTGGCGCTCTCATGGAAGCTGCCCTGCATCTCGCCGCAGGCGACGGTGGTTTCCTCGCGGACCTCCTCGGCCAATTCGCGCAGGCGCAGGGCGCCGTCGAAGGTGCGCGAGACGGTGATGGTCTTGGCTTGGCCGGTGCGCATGCTGAGGCCGACCAGGCGGGCGGGACCACGTTGGTTCCGCGGCTGGGCGACCGAGGCGATGAAGTCCATGCCGGCGCGGATGTTGACGGTATCGACGACGCCCGACAGCGTCTTGATCACGGCGCGGGCGTCGGCTTCGCCGACCCCGGTGCGCTGCACGGCGTCTTCCAGGGTTTCGCCGGGGCGAACCTCGACGGCGATGCTTTCACCACGATTGAAGCCGGGCAGGGCCTCGGCCTGGGCAAAGGCCATGTGCTGCAGGGCCGCGAAGGCGGCGGGATCCATCGGTGGGGTGATGGAGGTCTGCGCGGGCTCGCCCATCCGCCAGGCCAGCGCCAGAACCGCGAAGCCGGCGATGCCGACAAACAGTTTGGGCGCGATGCGGGTGGTCGGGCGTCGCGGATCGAATTCTTGCATTCATTCCCCCGTCGCGGACCGGCGCTCCATGGGTGGGCCCGGTCAGTCGCTTCAGAATGGTACGGCT
>JBILYE010000218.1:0-5973 GCA_044377925.1 Caulobacter sp.
GCCAGTTGCAGGCCGGCGGCGACACCGACGGCGGTCATCAGCCGGATAGGCATATGCTTTCGCCGCGTGGCGACAACAGATGCCAGGCCAAATCGGTCAGCGGCGTCGACGGCCGGAATGTTGGCTTTCACAGACATGCCCGAACTGTGGGGCGACGCTTCCTAAGACTCAGTGAAAGAACGCCGGTCGGCCTTTTGGTTAATGACCCGAAACAAGGATTTTTGGCTACCGGGGGTTTTCGACCACGATCTCGGTCTTCACCGAGCTGGCGATGTAGCAGACCTCATGGGCCTCGTGGTGAAGGTGGTCGAGCTCGTCCGTCGTCGGCTGTCGGCCATCGAAGACGACGGCCGGGCGCAGGGCGACGCGGGTAACGGCGATCTTGCCTTCGGCGTTCTTGCGCATCAGCCCTTCCGCCTCGTCGCGATAGCTGAGCACCGTGAATCCGGCTTTCGAGGCGATGTAGAGGAAGCTCAGCATGTGGCAGTTGGAGATGGCGGCGACCAGCATCTCCTCCGGGTCGATGGCGTCGGCCGCCGACCAGGGGGCAGGGACCACATGCGGCGAGGCCGAGGCCGGCACAGTGATGCCGGCGTCGAAGCTGACGGTGTGTTTGCGGCTGTAGCGGCCGGCCAGGAAGTCCTCGCCGGGTTGCAGCGCCCAGTCGACGGTGGCGGTATAGCTGGCCATGTTCCCTCCCTGGCCCCGGCGCCCTTAAAGCGTCCGCGCGATCAGCACCTTCATGATCTCGTTGGTGCCGCCGTAGATGCGCTGCACGCGGCTATCGCGGTACATGCGGGCGATCGGATACTCGGCCATGTAGCCAAAGCCACCGTAGAGCTGCAGGCAGCGGTCGATGATCTTGTTCTCGAGATCGGTGACCCAGTACTTGGCCATCGAGGCGGTCGAGGCGTCCAGCTTGCCCTTCAGATGCTTCTCGATGCAGTCGTTGACGAAGACCCGGGCGATGGTCGCCTCGGTCTTGCATTCGGCCAGCACGAACTGGGTGTTCTGGAAGTCTATGATCGCCTTGCCGAAGGCCTTGCGCTGCTTGACGTAGTCGATGGTCAGTTCCAGCGCCCGCTCGATGGTGGCCATGCCCTGGATGGCGATGTTCAGCCGCTCCTGCGGCAGCTGGCCCATCAGCTGGAAGAAGCCCTGGCCCTCGTCGCCGCCCAGCACGTTGGTGGCCGGCACGCGGACGTCGTTGAAGAACAGTTCGGAGGTGTCGGCCGCCTCCATGCCCAGCTTGTCGAGGTTGCGGCCGCGCTCGAAGCCGGCCGCGCCGTCGGTCTCGACCAGCACCAGCGAGGTGCCGCGGGCGCCCTGGTTCGGGTCGGTCTTGGCCACGACGATGATCAGGTTGGCGGTCTGGCCGTTGGTGATGAAGGTCTTGGAGCCGTTGATGACGTACTCGTTGCCGGTCAGGATCGCCGTCGACTTGATGCCCTGCAGGTCGGAACCCGCGCCCGGCTCGGTCATGGCGATGCCGCCGACGAAGGTGCCGTCGGCCAGGCCCGGCAACCAGCGGCGGCGCTGCTCCTCGGTGCCGTAGTGGAAGATGTAGGGGGCGACGATGGAGTTGTGCAGCGACAGCCCGAAGCCATCCACGCCCTTGGCGCCCATCTGTTCCATGAGGATGACCTCATGGCGGTAGTCGCCGCCCATGCCGCCGTATTCCTCGGGGATGGACAGGCAGGCCAGGCCCGCCTCAGCCGCCTCGTTCCACATGGCCCGCTCGACGACGCCGTCCTCGCGCCATTTGGCGACGCGGGATTCCGGCGCATGGTCGGTGAAGAACCGGGCCACGGCGTCTTCGAAGATGACGATGTCCTCTTCGGCCAGGGAGGGGGTGCGTTCGACTTGCAGGGCGGCGGGCATGGCGATCAGAAAGCCTCGGCGGGAAGTTGCATCAGGGTGGCCGAACCGGTCTTCAGCTTGGCCAGGTGGGCGGTCCCTTCCGGGATGATCCGTTCCACGAAGTAGCGGCCGACGACCAGCTTGTTCGAATAGAAGGGATCAGCGTCACCCTTGGTCAGGCAAGCCCTGGCGATCTGGGCCCACATGTAGGCCAGGCCCGTGATGCCGAAGAGGTGCATGTAGTCGGTCGAGGCGGCGCCGGCGTTGTCCGGGTTGGCCAGGCCGTTCTGCATCAGCCACATGGTGCCGTCCTGCAGCTGGGCCTTCACCGTGGCGAGACCGTCGAGGTAGGGCTTCATGGCTGCATCGCCGCTGTTGGCCTCGATATAGGCGTCGATCTCGGCGAAGAAGCTCATCACGGCGCGGCCGCCGTTGGCCGCCAGCTTGCGGCCGACGAGGTCGAGCGCCTGCACCCCGTTGGTGCCCTCGTAGATCAGGGCGATGCGGCAGTCGCGCAGGTACTGGCTGGCCGGGAAGTGCTCGGTGAAGCCCGAGCCGCCGAACACCTGCATGGAATCGACGCAGACCTTGAAGCCCTTGTCGGTCAGGTAGCCTTTGAGGACCGGCGTCAGCAGGCCCATGTAGTCGGCGCCCTTCTGACGCACCGCCTCGTCCGGATGGCCGTGGGCGAGGTCGCCCTGCAGCGCGGTCCAGAACAGGAAGGCGCGGCCGGCCTCGATCATGGCCTTGGAGTCCAGCAGCATGCGGCGCACGTCGGGGTGGACGATGATCGGATCGGCGGGGCCGGCGGCGTTCTTCGGGCCGGTCAGGGAGCGGCCCTGCAGGCGGTCCTTGGCGAACTCGGCAGCGGCCTGGTAGGCGGCTTCGGCCTGGGCGACGCCCTGCAGGCCGACGCCGATGCGGGCCTCGTTCATCATCACGAACATGATGCGAAGGCCGGCGTTCTCCTCGCCGATCAGGAAGCCCTTGGCCTCGTCATAGGCCATGACGCAGGTGGCGTTGCCGTGGATGCCCATCTTCTCTTCGAGGCCGGCGCACTTCACCCCCTCGTTGCGCTCGCCGGCATTGCCGTCGGCGTCGAGCAGGTATTTGGGCACGATGAACAGGCTGATGCCCTTCACCCCGGCCGGCGCGCCTTCGATGCGGGCCAGGACCAGGTGGATGATGTTGCCGGCCATGTCGTGCTCACCGGCCGAGATCCAGATCTTCTGGCCGGTGATGCGGTAGCTGCCGTCGGCCTGCGGAACCGCCTTGGTGCGCAGAAGGCCCAGATCCGTGCCGCAGTGGGGCTCGGTCAGGTTCATGGTGCCGGTCCATTCGCCGGTGACCATTTTCGGCAGATAGGCCTGCTTCTGCTCGTCCGTGCCGCCGGTGTGGATGGCCGAGTAGGCGCCGTGGGCCAGGCCCGGGTACATCGAGAACGCCATGTTGGCGGACGACGACATCTCGCTGAAGCTGAGGTTGACCACGTGCGGCAGACCCTGGCCGCCGTAGGCCGGGTCGGAGCCCAGACCCGTCCAGCCGCCCTCGCAGAGCAGCTTGTAGGCTTCCTTGAAGCCGTCCGGCGTGGTGACCGTGTTGTCCGGATGCCAGGTGCAGCCCTGCTTGTCGCCGACGCTGTTCAGCGGCGCCAGCACCTCGCCGGTGAACTTTCCGGCCTCCTCGATGATCGCCTTGACCACGTCCAGCGAGGCGTCGGCGAAGGCCGGCAGCTCCGCATACTGGTCGATCTTCAGCACATCCTCGAGCAGGAAGACGTGGTCGCGCACCGGGGGTTGATAGGCCATGGTTGGTCCGTGGTTCTGGATGTGGGTTTCAAACGCAAAAGGGGACCGGCGTGAACCGGTCCCCAAATTGGTACTGTGATTGAGGCCTATTTGCCCATCGCCATTTCGGCGTGGCCGTCGATCCGGGCGCGCATCACCTGATCGTAGTCGGCCGCCTTGGGCAGCAGGTCGGGGCGCTTGTCGGCGAGATGCTTTTCGAGGCGCTCGCAG
Source organism: Caulobacter sp. (assembly GCA_044377925.1). GTDB lineage: Bacteria > Pseudomonadota > Alphaproteobacteria > Caulobacterales > Caulobacteraceae > Caulobacter. The sequence continues at coordinate 3,879 of JBILYE010000218.1, forward strand.
GCGGCGTGCAGCTCGGCAATGGCGCCATCGATATCTTCGCGCTGGCGCTCCAGCACGACGATCTTTTCGCGGAATTTCTTCAGGCTGTGGGCGTTCTGGTGGGCCGCCTCGTCGCCTTCGTCGTACAGTTCGAGGATCTCGCGGATTTCCTGCAGCGACAGGCCGACGCGCTTGCCGCGCAGGATAAGGATAAGGCGGGCCCGGTCCTTGTAGCTGTAGACGCGGTTCATGCCGTCGCGGGCGGGGGTCAGCAGACCCTTGTCTTCATAGAAGCGCAGGGCGCGCGGGGTGGCTTTGAATTCGGTGCAGAGCTGGCGGATGGTGAAGGTCCGCTCGGGTCGACGCAGTTCCATGACCATGATGACTTCTCCCTGACGATTGCTTGCTGGCGTTCTGATGATGCCCTTGGGTCAGTGGTGTAAGTCCCGCTTACGTCAACGTCAACAGGGAAGAATGATTTTTCCCCGTCACGAGGCATTGAGCACGAAAACGGGGCCGGTTTCTGTCGAAACCGGCCCCTGATCGTTGAATGTTACCCTTGGGTTTCAGACCGGGCCTCAGCCAGGCCGTTTACCAGCTGGCGTTCTGGTAACCGGTCGGGCGGACGTAGGCCCCGTTGACGTACCCCACGCCGACGCCGTTACGGCTGACCAGAACCCACTCGCCGCGCCTGGCGTAGGCCATGGCGGTGAAGGTCTCGCCGCGGGCCAGCTGACCCACCTTGCCGGCGCTGGTCGAGGGACCCGAGCGCAGGTTGACGGTCGAGGTGGCGATGAACCGGCCCCCGGCGCGCTGGAAGTTGGCGGGCTGGACGTAGTTGGCGATCCGGTAGCCGTTCGAGACGTAGCTGCCCGTGTTCTGGGCGGTGTTCTTCTGGGCCTGGCAGCCGATGGCGCTGCCGGCGGCGGCGCCCAGGCCGGCGCCAAGCACCGTGCCGACGGCCTTCTCGTCGGAGGCCACCTTGTTGCCGATCAGGCCGCCGATGAAGGCGCCGAGAATAGCCCCGCCCTCCTGCTTCTTGCCGGGGGCCGAGCAGCCGATGACGCCGTTCGGCTGGGCCGAGGCAGTGACGGGGGCGGCGGCGACGCCGAGCGAGGCGGCGAGGGTCATGGCCAGGCCAAAGTTCGCGAGGCGCCTTGGGGCGAGTTTGCTGTGCGCTTGCATGGTCTTTTCTCCTCAACAATTCCGCTGACCGGGGAAACGCATCCCGGGTCGTTGAGGAGGGTTATGACGCCGGCTGCCTGAACGGCTGCGGAAGCGGGCGTTATGTTCTGTTCAGGGTTCGCGTCCCAGCCGGAAACGGACGCGTCGAAGGTCAGCCATGGGTGGAAAGCAGCCCTAACCGTCAGCAGCCCGGCGCGCGTTTCCAGCGGCGGCGGGGCATCCACGAAGGATCGTGACACTGCCGCGTTCGGTGTTCAGGATGGCCGTAGAGGAGGACGCCCATGCCAACCTTGGTCCATTTGCCCGCCGACACACCGGCCGCCGACGTGACTGCCGTGCTCACGCGCGACGGCGGGCTGATCCTGGATGACGCGCTGTCGCCCGCCGAGGTGGACGCTCTTGTCGCCGAGCTGCGCCCCTATGTCGAGGCGACCGAACCCGGGCGCGACGCGTTTTCCGGACAAAGGACCACCCGCACGGGCGCTCTGGCGGCCCGCTCCCCGCTCACGCGGCCGCTCCTGATGGACGCGCGCATCCATGCGCTTTGCGACGCGGTGCTGAAGCCCAACTGCCTGCGTTATCAGCTGCACCTCACCCAACTCATCCGGATCATGCCTGGCCAGGGCGCCCAACCGCTTCACCGCGACCGCTGGGCCTGGGGCCGCGGCCTCGCTCACCTTGAGCCGCAGCTGAACACCATTTGGGCGCTCACGGACTTCACGCCGGAGAACGGCGCCACCCAGGTGGTGCCGGGCTCCGTAGAGTGGCCGGACGACCGGCGGGCCGAGCGCGCCGAGATCGCCCGCGCCGAGATGCGGCGGGGATCGGTGCTGGTCTACACGGGCTCAGTGTTCCACGGCGGCGGCGCAAACGAGAGCTCCGACGAGCGCTGGGGGCTCAACATCACCTATGCGCTGGGCTGGCTCAGGCA
>JBILYE010000219.1:0-5947 GCA_044377925.1 Caulobacter sp.
CACACCCCGGTCTTGCCGCGGGATGGAGCAGCCCGGTAGCTCGTCAGGCTCATAACCTGAAGGTCGCAGGTTCAAATCCTGCTCCCGCACCCAAGCATCACAAAACAGCCCCGCAAGCGTAAGCTCGCGGGGCTTTTTGCTGGTCGGCCTACACCCACTTGCCGCATCGGCTCTTTGGCTGCAGGTTTGGGCGGGGAGGGCGCAATGATCCGACATGCTGCGTTGATCGTTGTCGCCGCGACCATCCTGGGGCTGGCCGACGCGAGCGCTGCGCAGGAACCCGTCTTTGATCCCGCGCCGCTCCTGAGCGAAGCCCTCTATGTCGCGCGCCACCACGCCTATCGCAGAAACAAGGTCGACTGGCCGGTGCTTGAGGCGCAGGTGCGGGCAAAGGCGGCCGGGGCCCGTGACGCGCTGGATCTGCTGCCGGCCTATGTCGTTCTGCTCAACGGTCTGGGCGACAACCATAGCCGGGTCCAGGCCTCCACGGCGAGGACGCAGGCGTTCGAGGCGCGCCATGGCCAGTCCTTCGAGGCGGCGTCGGGGATCCGCAGTTCCGGGCCGATTGTGACCTCGACCTTCGGCGAGCGCCGTCAACAGGAGAGCCGGACCGTGACCCTGGTCGGCGGGCGTGTGGCCCAACTGCTTGTCGTTCCCGCCTTCCGTGGGGATGAGCCGATGATCCAGGCCTATGCCAACGGACTGTTCAGGGCGCTGGCTTCTGCGGCGCCGCGCGCCTGCGGCTACATCCTCGATCTGCGTGGAAATGGCGGAGGCAACATGTGGCCGATGGTCACCGGCCTGGCGCCGTTGCTGGGCGACGGCTTGGCTCTGGGTCACCGGGATGCGGCAGGCGTCAACAGTACGCGGGGAATTCTGAAGGGCGGCGCCAGCTATTGGGTTGGTCCCGAGCGCGGCGGCGAAGTGATCGTTGCGGTGTCGGGGTGGCGCGATCTCGGGCTTGAAGGGGCGCCGGTCGCGGTCCTGCAGGACGACGCGGTCGCCAGCTCAGGGGAGGCCGTGTTGGCGGTCTTCGCCGGTCGGGTCCGCACCCGGTCGTTTGGACAGAAGAGCTATGGCGTCGCCAGTTCCAACCGGGGCTTCGAACTGTCCGACCAGACAAATCTGGTCATCACCACGGCGATGATGACCGATCGTCAGGGCCGGATCTATCCCGACGGGTTCTCACCCGACGAACCCGTCGTTTCTGGACCTGGTATGGCGGACGATCCGGAAGACGCCGTGGTCGAGGCGGCCAAGTCCTGGCTCGGACGGCAGCCGGGCTGTCGCCAGACGGGATAGCGGGGCGCTGATGTCGCCTGACGCTTGCGGCCGTGGTCAAACCGGCGTGCTCGGGGATAATCCTCGTCGGCGCCTCGGGGCCAAGGCAGCGGCGTGTCGGCGATCACCCCTTCTGCCTGCTGACTCGAGCCTCAACCTGAACCGACCATCATCCCGCCCGGCAATGCGGCCGGCCTTAATTGCGGCGCCGGGACGGGTGATCGATTGAGGGGATGCAGGTCCTGGAGGTCCCGATGATCAGCCCCGTCCTGGCGATCGCCATTCTGATGAGCGCCGGGGGCGCCATCGCCGCCGAACCCTTCGATCCTTTCGAGCGCCAGATCGCCCTCGGACGGCTGTCGGCCATGCTCGGAGCGGCGAGCAGTGTAATGGGCGAAGACAGCTCCAATGACGGCGATGACGCGGCCGCCCAGTATGCCCGCCTCTATCGCACCTCGCTGGAGCTCGAAGCGTTGCGGGCGAGGGCCTGCGGTGCGGGTCGCATCAAGGGACCGGTTTGTCGGAGCCGATATGCCCCGGCCTGGCTCCGGCCGCCCGGCAGCTTCACCCCGACCCTGCCTCAGGTGTGGCGCTGGATCGACCTGCTGCAGGGGGAGGTCATGACGGTGACCGGCGCGGTCTGCGACACAGCGCCGCCAGACCCCGAGGGGCCCGGCGCCTGTTCCGTTGAGTAGATCAGGTCGCCATGTGTGCGACGTGACGTTCCAGTTGGTCGAGGCCGGAGTTGGTCCCCTGTTCGAAGCCGGCCCCGACATGCTCGGCATACATGCGCGCCGATCCGAACACCGTCCTGGACGTGACGGTCGTTTGGCCGTCCAGCTCGTCGAAGGTGATGGTGGTGACCATCCGCTCGGCGCCGGCGAGCTCGAAGCCGTTGTCCCACTTGATCAGCCTGTCCGGCTCGATCTCAAGATAGGTCCCTCCGAAGGGCGGGTTCTGCACACCGGTCGAGCCGGTCATCGCCATGCGCCACTGGCCGCCGACCCGGAAGTCCATCTCGCAGAAGGTGACCGGCCAGCCGACCGGACCGAACCACTGCATGATGTGCTCGCGCTCGGCGTCGGCCTTGAAGAGCAGGCGGGCGGGGGCCTAGAAGACCCGGACAATGGTCAGGGTGCGGGCTTCGGTATTCGTGTCGTCACTCACCTTTGTCGTCCATCTTCTTGAGATCTTTCAAATAAGCGTCGAGCCGCTCAAAGCTCTGGTCCCAGAAGCGGCGGTAGTCGCCGAGCCAGGCGTCGACGCCGGCCAGGCCCCTGGCGTCCAGTCGCACCGGGCGAAACTGTGCTTCCCGGCCTCTGGAGACCAGGCCGGCCCGCTCCAGGACCTTGAGGTTCTTGGAGATTGTCGGCTGCGCCAGGTCGAAGGCATCGACCAACTGGCTCACGGTGGCATCCCGTCCCGCCATGCGAGCGCCTGGGCCGTCATCGAGCGGGTCTGGCCGGCGCATCAGCGTCTGCCCGCGGAAGATTAGCCAGCGGCGCGAAGATCGCCCCATCCGGGCGATATCACGCGGAATTTCCTGATTCTTTCGGTGCTTATCCCCGCCTGTGACAGCGGGTCCGCTTGAATGCGCCTGCAAAGCGCCCAACTATCTTCGCAAACGTACCCGTTCGTAACGAAACGGGCACGCCGCGACGCCGATTATCGGGTCGTGGGCAGGAGACAGGTAAATGTCAGAACTTCGTACGCTTCCGGTGTTGCCGCTTCGGGACATCGTCGTGTTTCCCCATATGGTCGTGCCCCTGTTCGTGGGCCGAGAGAAATCCGTCCGCGCCCTTGAAGAGGTGATGCGCGGCGACAAGCAGATTCTGCTGGCCACCCAGAAGAACAGCGCTGATGACGATCCGGCCGCGGACGCCATCTATGACGTCGGCGTCGTGGCCACCGTGCTGCAGCTGCTGAAACTGCCCGACGGCACCGTCAAGGTGCTGGTCGAGGGCAAGCAGCGCGCGGCCGTCACCCGCTTCGTCGGCTCCGAAGACTTTTATGAAGCCGAAGCCGCCATCCTCGACGAGGACGATGGTGAAGAGCATGAGGCCGAGGCCCTCAGCCGCGCCGTGGCCGAGCAGTTCGAGGCCTACGTCAAGCTCAACAAGAAGATCCCGCCGGAAGCCCTGGCGTCGATCCCGCACATCACCGAACCCGGCAAGCTGGCCGACAGCATCGCGGCCCACCTGTCCGTCAAGATCGGCGACAAGCAGCAGCTGCTTGAGCTGTTCAACGTCGTGAAGCGCCTGGAGAAGGTGTTCTCGCTGATGGAAGGCGAGATTTCCGTCCTGCAGGTCGAGAAGAAGATCCGCAGCCGCGTGAAGCGGCAGATGGAGAAGACCCAGCGCGAGTATTATCTGAACGAGCAGATGAAGGCGATCCAGCGCGAGCTGGGCGACCAGGACGATGGTCGCGACGAACTCGTCGAGCTCGAAAAGCGCATCAAGAAGACCAAGCTTTCCAAGGAAGCGCGGACCAAGGCCGAGGCGGAGCTGAAGAAGCTGCGCAACATGAGCCCGATGTCGGCCGAGAGCACCGTGGTGCGCAACTATCTCGACTGGCTGCTGTCCATCCCGTGGGGCAAGGCCAAGCCGAAGAAGATCGATATCGCCAAGGCCGAAGCCATCCTCGAAGAGGATCACTACGGCCTGGAGAAGGTGAAGGAGCGCATCCTCGAGTACCTGGCTGTGCAGTCGCGGACCAATTCCTTGAAGGGCCCGATCCTCTGCCTGGTCGGTCCTCCCGGCGTCGGCAAGACCTCGCTCGGCCGTTCGATCGCCAAGGCGACCAGCCGTGAGTTCGTGCGCCTGTCACTTGGCGGCGTGCGCGACGAGGCCGAGATCCGTGGCCACCGTCGGACCTACATCGGCTCGATGCCCGGCAAGATCATCCAGTCGATGAAGAAGGCGAAGGCGGTCGATCCCTTCTTCCTGTTCGACGAGATCGACAAGATGGGCAGCGACTACCGGGGCGATCCGTCCTCGGCCCTGCTTGAGGTGCTGGACCCGGCGCAGAACTCGACCTTCGCCGACCACTACCTGGAGGTCGACTACGACCTCAGCCAGACGATGTTCGTCACCACGGCCAACAGCCTGAACATGCCCCAGCCCCTGCTGGACCGCATGGAGATCATCCGCATCCCCGGCTACACCGAGGCCGAGAAGATCGAGATCGCCAAGCGGCACGTGCTGCCCAAGCTGACCAAGGACCACGGCCTGACGCCGGAAGACTTCGTCGTGCCGGAAAAGGCCATCCAGGACCTGATCCGCTACTACACCCGGGAAGCCGGCGTGCGGTCGCTGGAGCGGGAACTGGGCAACCTGGCGCGGAAGACCGTGCGGGATCTGGCCCGGGAAGACGTCAAGTCGATCACCATCGACGACGAACGCCTGGCCAAGTACGCCGGCATCCAGAAGTACCGCTACGGCGAGACGGATGAGGAGGATCAGGTCGGCATCGTCACCGGTCTGGCCTGGACCGAGTTCGGCGGCGAGATCCTGACCATCGAGGCGGTCAAGATGCCCGGCAAGGGCCGCATGTCGATCACGGGCAACCTCAAGGACGTCATGAAGGAGAGCATCGCCGCGGCGAACTCCTACGTGCGTTCGCGCTCGACCAAGTTCGGCATCAAGCCGCCGGCCTTCGAGAAGACCGACGTCCACGTCCACGTCCCGGAAGGGGCGACCCCGAAAGACGGTCCCTCGGCCGGTGTGGCCATGGCCATCGCCATCATCTCTGTGCTGACCGGCATTCCGATCCGCAAGGATATCGCCATGACCGGGGAGGTGACCCTGCGAGGCCGCGTCCTGCCGATCGGCGGCCTGAAGGAAAAGCTGCTGGCCGCCCTGCGCTCGGGGATCAAGACCGTCCTCATCCCGCAGGAGAACGAGAAGGACCTGGCCGACGTGCCGCAGACGGTGAAGGACGCCCTCGAAATCGTCCCGATCTCGACGGTGGATCAGGCCATTGCCCGCGCCTTGATCAGCGCTCCGGTCGCCATTGAGTGGTCGGAAGACGACGAGCCGGTTGTTGCGCCTGCGAAGGTCGAAGAAGCCGACGGAGACGCCGTAATTACCCATTGAGGGTGATCATCGGTATGTGAACGTCGATAATGTGCGCGGCCCGGGGTGACTCGGGCCGCGTTTCTTTTGACGCCTAGCCGACAGTCTTCATAATCGTTTCAGGCGAGGGGCCTCGCGCGTTGCGCGAAGACCGCGCCGCACAACGGATTTGGGCTGGGAGACTGCCTATGACGAAGGCCGAGCTGGTCGCCGCGATCGCGGACGGCGCAGGATTGAACAAGACCCAGGCGGGGGCTGCTCTTGAAGCCTTCACCGCGGCTGTGACCGCTTCCCTGAAGAAGGGCGAGGACGTCCGGCTGGTGGGCTTTGGCGCCTTCAAGGCCGTCTCCCGGGCAGCCGGCACGGCTCGCAATCCGCGGACCGGCGAGACCGTCAAGCGCCCGGCCAGCAAGACGGCGCGCTTCCAGGTCGGTGAAGGCCTGAAGTCAGCGCTCAACGGCTGACTCCCGGGCGCAAGACGCCAGCGGACAACCGCCGGCGTCTTGCGAAGCACGGCAATCGGGGCTGTGGTGACCGCAGGGGCTGGTCCTTTGGGGAAAGAGCATGTCGGTACTTCAACGTTCTACAGCGGC
>JBILYE010000027.1:0-21901 GCA_044377925.1 Caulobacter sp.
GCGCCTCGTCGATGCGCGGCGCCTGGCTGGTCGGGCCGACGAACAGGCCGGAGAACAGGTAGGAGAGCGAGGGGTGGCGCTGCCAGTAGATCAGCAGACTCTTCAGCAGGTCCGGCCGGCGCAGGAACGGCGAATCCGCCGCCGTCGCGCCGCCGACCACCACATGGTTGCCGCCGCCGGTGCCGGTGTGGCGCCCATCGATCATGAACTTATCGGCGCCCAGCCGGGTCTTGCGGGCTTCCTCGTAGACCGCGGTCGTGATGTCGACGGCCTCGCGCCAGCTTCTCGCGGGCTGAATGTTGACCTCGATAACGCCCGGGTCGGGTGTGACCTTGATGAGGTCGATGCGCGGATCGGCCGGCGGGGCATAGCCTTCGAACCGCAGCGGCTGCTTCAACTCGGCGCCGACGGCTTCGACCTGGGCGACCAGCTCCAGATAGTCCTCGACCGTTTCGGTAGGCGGCATGAAGACGTGCAGGATGCCGTCCCGCGGTTCGAAGATGATGGCGGTCCGGACGAAGCCCGTCCGGGCGTGCAGGCCGGCGCGGGCCGGGTCTCGCAGATTGTCTGACGCCTGCTGGCGATAGATCTGATGCGGCGGCAGGGCATCGCGCGGCTCGAACGGGTCCCGGACCCGGACGTGCGGATAGTCCTCGTCTGACAATTGGGGCAGGCTGGCCAACGGCAGGCGATAGCCCGCCGGCGAGGTTCCGGGGACGAGGAACAGCCGCCCGCGCCGCAGCGTCCAGGCCTCGGTCATCCAGCCGTGGTCGCCGCCCTCGCTCCAGCGTCGGATCGGCAGGACATAGGCGCGGATCCGCATCAGCTTGCCGTCGAAAGCCCTGAGCAGCCCTGACCGGTCGCTGGCCGTGTCGAGGGACATCGCTTCGCTGTCGAAGTTGTCCGGCAGTTTGCCCTCTTCGCCGACCCAGTGCAGCGGATCCTCCAGCGCGGGCATGGCGCTGTCGGGGCTGAGGCCGAGGGCTTCGGCGAAGCGCGAGGCGAAACGCCAGGCTTTCTGGTTGTCGGCAGGAGCGCCCTTGGTCGGGGTCTCGCCGGCGATGGCGTCGATATCGGACCATATGGGCTGGGCGTCAGCGCGCCAGAACAGGGCGAAGGCCCAGCGCGGCAGCACCTCGCCCGGGTACCATTTGCCCTGACCGTGTTGCAGAAGGCCGCCGGGCGCGAACCGGTCACGCAGACGGCGGATCAGGGTGTCAGCGAGGCCGCGCTTGGTGGGCCCGACGGCATCGGTGTTCCATTCGGCGGATTCAAAGTCGTCGATCGAGACGAAGGTCGGCTCGCCGCCCATGGTCAGGCGCAGATCATGCTCGACCAGATCGCGGTCGACCGCCTCCCCCAGGGCATCGAGCGCCGCCCAGCGCTGTTCCTCGAACGGCATGGTGATGCGGACCGGCTCGATCAGCCGGGTCACCGACATATCGAAGCTGAAGTCGACCTCCGCCGGGCTCGCCATGCCGGTGATCGGGGCGGCGGAGGTGTGATGCGGCGCGGCCGACAGGGGGATGTGGCCCTCGCCGGTCAGCAGGCCGGAGGTGGCGTCGAACCCGATCCAGCCGGCGCCCGGAATATAGACCTCCGCCCAGGCATGCAGGTCGCAGAAATCCGTGCTCGTGCCCGAAGGCCCGTCGAGGGCGTCGATGTCGGCCTTGAGCTGGATCAGATAGCCGGACACGAAGCGGGCGGCGAGGCCCAGCTTTCTGGCGATCTGCACCAGCAACCAGGCGCTGTCGCGGCAGGAGCCCGAGGCCAGCGCCAGGGTCTGTTCCGGCGTCTGCACGCCGGGGTCCATCCGCACCAGGTAGGCGATCTCGCGCTGCAGCCGGGCGTTCAGGTCGACCAGGAAGTTGACCGTGCTGGGCGCGCCCTTTGGCAACAGGGCGACGTAGGACGAGAGCGCCTGGCTGTCGTCCTCGACCGAAAGGTAGGGGGCCAGTTCCCGTTCCAGTTCGGGCGGATAGGCGAAGGGCATCGCCTCGGCGTAAGGCTCGACGAAGAAGTCGAAGGGGTTCACCACCGACATCTCGGCGGTGAGGTTCACCTCGACGCTGAACTCCCGCACCGGCTCGGGAAACACCAGTCGCGCCAGCCAGTTGCCGAACGGATCCTGCTGCCAGTTGATGAAATGCCCGGCCGGCGTGACCTTCAGCGCATAGCTCTTGATCCGGGTCCGGGTGTGAGCCGCGGGACGAAGCCGCACGACCTGGGGGCCCAGCACGACAGGCCGGTCATAGTCGTATCTGGTCAGGTGATGCAGGGCGACAGTGATGGACAAGGTTCTCTCCGCGCCGGTGGTCCCGACCCTTGAGCGGGATCCGATTTGATGGACTCAAATCGGCCGCTCCAGCATTTTCGTGGTCGCGCGTTTGATCCGACAACCGGTTCCCGGTTATCGGAACGCGCTCAGGGGCTGATAGCTACACCATCGAAGGCGGTCGGTATCGTCGACGTTCCATTTCCCGGCCGTCATCTTTGTTTTGCCCAAGACGGTCGCGCTGAAACCCGGGTTGCTGTCAGCCGCGTCAGGCTGAGGGCCTTGTCGCCACGTAGGTGAAAACGGCAACGAACAGCACTCCGACGCCGCTAACGACCCACAGGTTGCCATAGGTCAGGGCCAGCCCGCCCCAACTGGCGCCCATCATCAGACCCGCCGCCGCCTTTGCGGCGGTCGGGATGGCGCGACGTTCCTCCCAGGCGATCAGCAGCGGGCCGAACCTGGCATGCCGGCGCAGGCGCTCGGCCCACTCGGGCGCACTGGCCGTGAAGGCCCAGAGGGCAACGAGCAGAAAAGGCGTGGTCGGCAGCAACGGCAGGAAGGCGCCGGCGGTGGCCAGGAGCACCATGACCACGCCGAGCGCCCGCAGGAGCCAACGCTTTACGCCCTTGGCGGCCGGGCTCCTCGGCGGGGGGTCTGGCGTTTCGGGCGCGTTCATGCGGCGTCACCCTAGCGTGGCCCCGATGCGGGCGCACGCTTGAAGAGGTCTTGGAAAAATTGGCACGGCCGAATTCCCTTTTTCTGGAAAGGGCCCCCTCTGCGCGGGCGGGCGCAGCCACTGTGGGTCGTTGGCAGGGGGTCCTGATCCACCCGACGCGGGCAGCCCGTACCCGCACTTTCAGAATGCGCGGGAACACTCCGCCGCCTGATCCACAAAAAATTTCTATGCCAAATCCAATATCAATTGATTGGACTTGGCTGCCCTTTGGGTGTCGCCTGTGGGTTGAAACGCCGGCCCAACCGGCGCCACTGCCTGGAGGATTACGATGGCCCACGATGGAAGTGACGAAGGCTCGCCGCAGAGCTGCCCGATCAAGGACCCCGCCGCGCTGCGGCGACTGCTCGGCCGCACCAACCGCGACTGGTGGCCCAACCAGCTGTCGCTGGACATTCTTCACCAGCATGGCGACCAGGGTAATCCCATGGGCGCCGACTTCGACTACGGCGAGGCCTTCAAGGGCATCGACTATGCCGCCCTCAAGGCCGACCTGACCGCTCTGATGACCGACAGCCAGCCCTGGTGGCCGGCCGACTACGGCCACTACGGCCCCTTCTTCATCCGCATGGCCTGGCACAGCGCCGGCACCTACCGTACCGGCGACGGCCGGGGCGGGTCGGCGGCCGGCGGCCAGCGGTTCGCGCCGCTGAATAGCTGGCCGGACAACGGCAACCTCGACAAGGCGCGCCGCCTGCTGTGGCCGATCAAGCAGAAGTACGGCGCCAAGCTTTCCTGGGCCGACCTGATGATCCTGGCCGGCAACGTCGCCATCGAGTCGATGGGCGGGCCGACCTTCGGCTTCGGCGGCGGCCGCGCCGATATCTATGAGCCGCAGAAGGACATCTACTGGGGCACGGAAGACGAGTGGGTCGGCGTCACCCGCATCGAGGAAGAGAGCGGCCGGGCGCTGGAGAACCCGCTGGCCGCCATCCAGATGGGCCTGATCTACGTCAACCCGGAAGGCCCGGGCGGCAATCCCGACCCCCTGCAGTCGGCCCGCGACATCCGCGAGACCTTCAGCCGGATGAGCATGAACGACGAGGAGACCGTCGCCCTGACCGCCGGCGGCCACACCTTCGGCAAGGCCCACGGGGCCGGCGACGCCTCGCTGGTCGGGGTCGAGCCGGAAGGCGCCGACATCGCCAGCCAGGGCTTCGGCTGGATCAGCACCTACGAAAGCGGCAAGGGCGATCACACGATCACCAGCGGCATCGAGGGCGCCTGGACCCCGACCCCGGTGACCTGGGACGACAGCTACTTCCACATGCTGCTCGACTATGACTACGAGCTGGTCCGCAGCCCGGCCGGCGCCAAGCAGTGGCAACCGGTCAATGTGAAGCCGGAAGACCTGGCGCCGGGGGCCCACAGCCCGCAGCGCCGCGTGCCGACGATGATGACCACCGCCGACATGGCCTTCAAGATGGACCCCGAGTACCGCAAGGTGTCGGAGAAGTTCCGCGACGACCCGGCCTGCTTCGCCGACGCCTTCGCCCGCGCCTGGTTCAAGCTGACCCACCGCGACATGGGCCCCAAGGTCCGCTACCTGGGTCCCGAAGTGCCGGCCGAGGACCTGATCTGGCAGGACCCGATCAAGGCCAAGGGCTCCAATCTCGAGCCTTCGGATGTGGCCGCCCTGAAGGTCGCTATCGCCAACTCCGGCCTGTCGGTCTCGGATCTGGTCAGCACGGCCTGGGCGTCGGCCTCGACCTACCGCGGCTCCGACCACCGGGGCGGGGCCAACGGCGCCCGCATCCGCCTGGCGCCGCAGAAGGACTGGGCGGTCAACGATCCGCCCAAACTGGCGGCGGTGCTGGACACCCTTGGCCGGATCAAGGCCGAGTTCGACAAGGGCGGCCGCACCGTTTCGATGGCCGACCTGATCGTCCTGGCCGGCGGCGTCGGCGTTGAACAGGCGGCGAAGGCGGCCGGTCATCCGATCGAGGTTCCCTTCCATCCGGGCCGGGCCGACGCCACGGCTGAGGACACCGACGCCCACAGCTTCGAGGTGCTCGAGCCCAAGGCCGACGGCTTCCGCAACTACCTGTCGGTCAAGTTCAGCGTTCCGACCGAGGAACTGCTGGTCGACCGCGCCCAGCTTCTGCGCCTCAGCGCGCCGGAGATGACGGTGCTGGTCGGCGGCCTGCGGGTGCTGGGCGCCAACCAGGGCGGCAGCAAGGACGGGGTCTTCACCAACCGGGTCGGGGTTCTGACCAACGACTTCTTCGTCAACCTGCTCGACATGGGTACGGCCTGGAAGCCGGTCGATGGCTCCGGCGACGAGGCGTTCGTCGGCACGGATCGGGCGACCGGCGCGCCGCGCTGGACCGCGACGAGAACCGACCTGGTCTTCGGCTCCAACTCGGAACTGAGGGCCCTGTCGGAGGTCTATGCCGGCAGCGACGCGGCCGGGAAGTTCGTCACGGACTTCGTCAAGGCCTGGACCAAGGTGATGAACAACGACCGCTTCGACCTGCCCAAGGGCGTGCGGCGCTAGTCCCTTTCCAATAGCGCTTGTCTTCCGCCGGGGCAGTCACCTGACTGTCCCGGCGATTTCTTTTTGAGACCCGCCACAACGATGCGGGCATGGGATGGAGACCGGTCATGAAGGCGATTGAGGTTCACGGCGGCGGCGGACTGGACAAGCTGGCTCTGGTCGAGCGGGCCGATCCGGGCGAGCCCGGCAAGGGCGAGATCAAGGTTCGTCTGCGGGCCTCCTCTCTGAATTACCACGACCTGATGGTCGTCAAGGGCATGATCCCCACACCCGGCGACCGCGTCCCGATGTCGGACGGCGCGGGCGAAGTGGTTGCCGTCGGCGAGGGCGTGACCGACTTCAAGGTCGGCGACCTGGCCGTCTCGACCTTCTTCCCCGACTGGCTGGACGGCGAGCCGCCGGAGAGCGCCTTCACCCGCGTGCCCGGCGACGGCATCGACGGCTATGCCCGCGAACAGGTCATCATGCCGGCCACCGCCTTCACCCAGGCGCCCAAGGGCTGGAGCGCCGCCGAGGCCGCCACCATCACCTGCGCCGGGGTCACCGCCTGGCGCTGCCTGGTCGCCGACGGTCAACTCAAGGCCGGCGAGACGGTGCTGGTCCAGGGGACCGGCGGGGTGTCGATCTACGCCCTGCAGATCGCCAAGGCCTTCGGCTGCGAGGTCATCGCCACCTCCTCCTCGGACGAAAAGCTGGAGCGGCTCAAAGCCATGGGAGCCGACCATCTGATCAACTACAAGACCACCCCCGGCTGGGGCGGCAAGGCCCGTGAAATCACCAATGGTCGCGGCGTCGACCACATCGTCGAGATCGGCGGCTCGGGCACCATGCCCCAGTCGATCACCGCCGCCCGCATCGGCGGGCACATCGGCCTGATCGGCGTGCTGGCCGGCTATTCCGGCGAGATCCCGACGGTGGCCATCATGGGCAAGTCGATCAAGTTGATCGGCCTGACCGTCGGCAGCCGCCGCCACCAGCAGGACATGGTTCGCGCCATCGACGTGGTGGGATTCAAGCCGGTGCTCGACAAGCACTTCCCGCTGGAACAACTGGGCGCCGCCTTCGCGCACCAGGAAAGCGGCACGCACTTCGGCAAGATCATCGTCGATATCTGACGATTACCCCTGAGCGTGGAGCGCCTTGAGGTGCTCCACCTCTTCGGCTGAGCCGATCATCACCGACACCCGCTGGTGCAGGCCGGTGACCGGCGTGTCCAGGATGTCGGTCATGCCGTCGAAGGCCTGGCCGCCGGCCTGGTCGACGATGAGGGCCATGGGATTGGCTTCGTACATCAGGCGCAGACGGCCGGCGCGGTCGGGTTCGCGTTTGTCCCAGGGATAGAGGAAGACCCCGCCCCGGGTCAGGATCCGGTGCAGGTCGGCGACCATGGAGCCGACCCAGCGCATGTTGAAGTTCCGCCCGCGCGGCCCTTCCTTGCCGGCCAGAACCTCATCGACATAGGTCTGCACGGCCGGCGCCCAGTGGCGGTAGTTCGAGGCATTGATGGCGTATTCGCTGGTCCGGGCCGGCAGGGTCATCTGTTCGGCGGACCGGTTCCAGACAAGGGTCTCGGGATCGAGGGTGAAGCCGGCGACGCCATTGCCGGTGGTCAGCACCATGGTCACCTGCGGGCCATAGACGACATAGCCGGCGGCGGCCTGGTTGCGGCCGGGCTGCATGAGATCAGCCGCGACAGCGCGACGATCCGGAATGGCGCCGAGCGCCGGCAGGACCGAGAAGATGGTGCCCACGGAGACGTTGACGTCGATGTTGCTGGACCCGTCGAGCGGGTCGAACAGCAGGTAGTATCCCCCTTCGGCCGTGAGATCGCGGACGGGGATGATGTCGTCCTGTTCCTCCGAGGCCATGGCGACCAGCGCCGGCGCGCGGCCGGCGACCCGTACCAGGATGTCGTCGGCCAGGACGTCGAGGCCCTTCTGGACCTCGCCCTGCACGTTCACCGAGACGGCGGCGCTGTGCTCGGCCCCGCCGCGGCGGACGACGGCGGCGATCTCGACGCAGGAGTCGGCGACGGCCTGGAGCAGTTCCGCCAAAGCCGGGGGAACGGTGGCGAGGTGGTCGGACAGGGTCAAGGCAGGCTCCGTTCGTCGTGTCGCGCCCCTTAGCAAGGTTCGGCGGCCGGGCGAAGGTGGTATGAGCGGAGGGATTGTCGAAGCGGACCCATTGTCACACGAATGGAGGCCGCCACTTGATGGTTGCTGCCCCAAACCAGACCTCGCCGTGCCTGCAGGCACGAGATCGCCCCGAACACGGCCCACCGGCGGAAGCGAATGCCGCGCTCCGGCGCCGCGAGAATGTGCTGGATTATGCGACTGCGTCGCAATAAAGGGTCCCGTGCCGCCATGGCATGATCGGACACTCCAGCGAAATGCGTCTTCTACTCGCCTCGACGGCCATTGCCCTTGCGTTGCCCCTTGCCGCATTCGCCGAGACTGAATCGACGGAGCTGGAGCCGTTGCTGGTGACCGGCGCGACGCGAGGCTACATCGCCACCGACTCGGTCACCGCGACCAAGACCGACACACGACTGCTCGACCTGCCGCAGAGCGTCAGCGTCGTCACCCGGGCCCAGCTCGACGATCAGGCGCTCTACAGCCTTGGCGATGTCCTGCGCTATGTGCCGGGCGTCACGGTGGGCCAGGGCGAAGGCAATCGCGACCAGATCACCCTGCGGGGGCAGAACTCCACGGCGGACTTCTTCGTCGATGGCGTTCGTGATGACGTCCAGTACTACCGGGGGCTCTACAACCTCGAGCGCGTCGAGATTCTCAAGGGCCCCTATGCGTTGATCTTCGGTCGCGGCGGCGGCGGGGGGATCGTCAACCGGGTGCAGAAGGCGCCCAGCCTGACCGGCCAGATCCTGGCCGGCCGCTTCAGCGTCAACAGCTTCGGGGCCTACGACCTGTCGGTCGACCTGAACACGCCGGTCAGCGATACGGCGGCCTTCCGGCTCAATGCCGCCTACGAGGTGCTGGCCAACCACCGCGATGCCTATGAGGGCGAGCGGTTCGCGGTCAATCCGCATTTCGCGCTCGAACTGGGGGGCGCCTGGAAGGCCGGCCTGTCCTACGAATACATCGACGACGACCGGGTCACCGACCGAGGTGTGCCCTCGCTGGCCGACGCTCCGATCGACGGCTATCGGGACCGGTTCTTCGGCGTTCCGGGCGTCAACCGCGCGACCCTGCAGGCCCATATCGCCAAGCTGCGCGCCGATGGCCAGCTGACCGATAACCTGTCGCTGTCGACCACCGTCCTCTACGGCGACTACGACAAGGCCTATGCCAATGTGTTTCCGAACGGCGCCGCCAGCGGCCAGAAGGGGACGGTGGCCCTGTCGTCCTACCGGGACGCCACCACGCGCGAGAATTTTCTGCTGCAGAGCAACCTGGTCTGGGACGTGACGACCGGGCCGATCGGCCACAAGGTCCTGTTCGGACTGGAGTACGGCGACCAGGCGTCCGCCAACCAGCGGCGCAACGGGGTGCTGTCCAACGCCACCTTCGACCTGGCCAATCCTGTCTATCCGACCGTCAGCTTCGGGGCCCTGAGCCGCAATACGGTCTCGGATGTCGAGACGGTGTCGGCCTACGTCCAGGATCAGATCAGCCTTGGCGAGATGTTCGACGTCGTCGCCGGCGTGAGGTTCGACCGCTTCGAGATCGAAGGTGTCGACCTGCAGCCCAACCCTGATCGGCCGTTCGCGCGGACCGACGAAAAGGTCTCGCCGCGCCTGGGGCTGATCTTCAAGCCGGTCCCGAACCTCTCGCTCTACGCCAGCTACAGCCAGTCGTTTCAGCCGCGCTCCGGCGACCAGTTCCTGACCCTGTCAGCCGTCCAGGCCAACCTGGCGCCGGAGAAGTTCACCAACCATGAGGTCGGGGCAAAATGGGACATCCGGCCGAACCTGAACCTGACCGCCGCCCTGTTCCAGCTGGACCGCGCCAACGCCACGACCCCCGATCCGGTCAACCCGCTGCTCACCATCAATGCCGGGGAAACCCGGACCCGGGGGCTGGAGCTGGCCCTGACCGGCAAGCTGACGCCCGATTGGCAGGTCAGCGGAGCCTACGCCTATCAGGACGCCACGCTGGAGGGGAACGACGCCGTGCGCCTTGCGCAGGTTCCCGAGCATCAGTTCAGCCTGTGGAACCGCTATGACGTGACCGAGAGGCTCGGCTTCGGGCTGGGCGTCGTCTACCAGTCCGACCAGTACGCGGCCATCCGGACCACGGCCGCGACGACCCGCCTGCCCTCCTTCACCCGTGTCGACGCCGCGGTCTTCTACGACATCAGCGACACTGTCCGGGCGCAACTCAACATCGAGAACCTGTTCGACACGGCCTACTTCGCGGACGCGCACAACAACTTCAACATCTCCCCCGGAGCGCCGTTGAACGCCAGATTCACGGTCATGGCGTCCTTCTGACCGCCCTGGAGACGGCCTGCGCGGGTTCATCCGCAGTTGGCGGCACGGCAGAAAGGGACAGGTCTTTTCAGGAAGACAGATGTCCGATCATGAACGGTGAAGGAAGGCGAAGACAGCGCCCCGTTGTCGGGGCTGACGCCACCCTGCCCTCTGCGGTCATCCACGGAATCCACAGTCTCATCCCCAGCCGCCCTGGAACCAGCGCAGGCGGTCGATGTTTTCCGCTGCATGCCCAGCCCCTACCCCAGCTTTCGCCAACTGGCCGCCATCTGTCGCACTCAGGCGGCGAGACGCGGACCGCCGGATATTGCGCGCCTGCTGCTGGAACTGGCGCGCGAGTACGAGGCCCAGGCCGAGGCCGAGGAGGCCTGTCAGCGGAGGCTGAAGGCGGCCTGAGGCGGGCGGTCGCCGCGGCGACGCAGTTCGGTCTCGGCGCTGAAGCGGACGTCGAGGGCCCGGGCGAGCTGTTCCGGGAAGGTGGCGATGAGGTCTGGATTGGCGGGCATGATCGGTCAAACGCGTGACGGGCGCGGGCAGGTCCGACGGCAAGGCGAAAACAACATACCGCAAATGGGGATTGGGCCCGGCCCGGCGGCGCCTAGGATGACCCCATCACGGTGACGGCGAACCAGCCGTGACGGGTGTGGCCGCGCAGCACAGCGGCGCCGATCAAGGGAGCGTTCGGGGGAATGCTTTCCGGCGCCGGCGCGGCCACGCTCTGCGCCGTCTTTCAGCATCCATGCCGCTGGGTCACGGTCGACGGGCGGTTCGGCCTGTGCTTACAGCGTCTCCATTGAACATTTTTGCAGCGGCATGTCGGGCGGCCGAACCGCCTACATTTCGGCCTGACATGCCTTTTGGAGACACGCCATGAAACTCGATTCCTCCATCGCCGCCGTGGTCACCGGCGGAGCCTCGGGCCTGGGCGCCGCGACGGCGCGTCGGCTGGCCGCCGACGGCGTGCGAGTGGCGATCTTCGACCTCAACGCCGAGGCCGGCGAGGCGCTGGCGAAGGAGATCGGCGGGACCTTCTGCCAGGTCAACGTCGCCGATGACGCCCAGGTCACCGCCGCCTTCGAAAAGGCCCGCGCCGCCCACGGCCAGGAGCGCATCCTGATCAACTGCGCTGGGGTCGGCGGCGGGGCCAAGACGGTGTCGCGCGATCGCGAAACCCGCGAGATCAAGGAATACCCGCTCGAGAACTTCGAGCGCATCCTGCAGATCAACCTCGTCGCCACCTTCCGCTGCATCACCCGCAGCGCCGCCGGCATGCTGACCCTGGAGCCGCTGGAAGACGGCGACCGGGGCGCCATCGTCAACACAGCGTCGGTCGCGGCCGAAGACGGCCAGATCGGCCAGGTGGCCTATACCGCCTCCAAGGCGGGCATCGTCGGCCTGACCCTGACCGTGGCGCGGGACCTGTCGAGCGAAGGCATCCGCTGCAACACCATCCTGCCGGGGATCTTCGACACCCCGCTGCTGGGCCGCGCGCCGGAGCATGTGAAGGCGGCCCTGTCGGCCTCGGTCCCCTTCCCCAAGCGGCTGGGCCGTCCGGAAGAGTACGCCGACCTGGCCTACGAGATGGTCACCAATAACTACCTGAACGGCGAGGACATCCGCCTGGACGGGGCGATCCGGATGCAGCCGCGGTAGGCACGGGCCGGACAACAAAAAAAGGGCCGGCGAGACGATAGCCGGCCCTTTTGCTTTTCGGCTGGGGCCGATCAGTCCTTGGCGCGCTCGTAGTAGCTGCCGTCTTCCAGCAGGACGACGACGCGGGTGCCCGCGGCGATGTAGGGCGGGATCATGATCCGGGCGCCGTTGGTCAGGACGGCCGGCTTGTAGGAGGAGGACGCCGTCTGGCCCTTCATCGCCGGCTCGGTGTCGACAATCTCGTAGGTGGCCCGGGACGGCAGCTCGATGGCCAGCGGCACCTCGTCGTGCAGCGACAGGAAGACGGTCATGCCCTCGACCAGCCAGATGCCCTTGTCGCCGACGGTTTCCGGCGAGACCACGTACTGGTCGAAGGTTTCCGGGTTCATGAAGTGATAGCCGTCGCCGTCCTGGTAGAGGAAGGTGTGCTCGCGTTCGTCGACGAAGGCGCGCTCGACCTGCTCGGTGGTGCGGTAGCGTTCGGAAACCTTCACCCCGTCGGTGATGCGGCGCATGTCCAGCTGGGTGACCGGGGTGCCCTTGCCGGGGTGGATGTTCTCGATGCTGAGAACGACGTAGAGCTTGCCGTCGACATCGACGACCGAACCTTTGCGCAGCGAACTGGCGGCAACCTTGGGCATGCTATCCTCGTGAGCGGGAACGGCGCGCCTCTCAAAAGACCTGGGCGCACTCGATTCCGTTGAAACCTGTTGGGGGGGCTCTCTATAGGGTCCCAGGCGTTTGCGCCAGTCTTGGGCCGGAGCGACCAATGACCCTCCCCTCCCCCTGGTGGGACAAGGACCGCCATGCGGACCGCCGACCCTTCCTGATCGGCCGTAACCGGATCACCGCCGCGGTGCGCGGATGGTTCGGGATGCGCGGCTTCACCGAGGTGGAGGCGGCGGCGCTGAACGTCTCGCCCGGCAACGAGGCGCACCTGCACGGGTTCGCGACCGAGGCCATCACCACGGGCGGCGAGCGGGCGACGCTGTATCTGCACACCTCGCCGGAGTTCGCGGCCAAGAAGCTGCTGGCGGCGGGGGAGACCAGGATCTTCGACCTGGCCAGGGTGTGGCGCAATCGCGAGCGGGGGCCGCTGCACAGTCCGGAATTCACCATGCTGGAGTGGTATCGGACGGGTGAGCCTTACGAACAGCTGATGGACGACTGCGCGGGCTTGCTGGCGCTGGCGGCGGAGACGGCCGGGACAAAGGCGTTTGCGTTTCGGGGCCTGGAGGTCGATCCGTTCGCGGCGCCTGAACGGGTGACGGTGGCGGAGGCGCTGGAGCGGTTCGCGGAGGTCGACCTGCTGAGCACGGTCGAAGCGGGCGGCGGAACGGACCGGGACGGTCTGGCGGCGCAGGCGACGGCGGCCGGGGTGCGGGTGGCGGACGATGATACCTGGGCCGATGTCTTCAGCCGGCTGCTGGTCGAGAAGGTCGAGCCACGGCTGGGCGAGGGTAAGGCGACGATCCTCTGTGAATACCCGATCAGCGAGGCGGCGCTGGCCCGGCCCAAGGCGGGCGATCCGCGGGTGGCGGAGCGGTTCGAGCTCTATGCCTGCGGCGTGGAGCTGGCCAATGCGTTCGGGGAGCTGACCGACCCGGCCGAGCAGCGGCGGCGGTTTGAGATCGAGATGGAGGAGAAGGCGCGGGTCTATGGCGAGCGCTATCCGATCGATGAGGAGCTGCTGTCGGCCCTGGCGGTGATGCCGGAGGCCTGCGGGTCGGCACTGGGGTTTGACCGGCTGGTGATGCTGGCGACGGGGGCGAGCCGGATCGAGCAGGTGCAGTGGACGCCGGTGCCATGAAGGTTCATATGCGCCGCCGTGAAGACCCTTCGCACCCTCGATGAGCTGGCCGACGCCGGCCTGATCGCAGCTGAACGCCTGCCCGCGCTGGTGGCGGTGGCGGCGCGGTATGCGGTGGCGGTCACACCGGGGATGGCCGAGCTGATCGATCCGGCCGACGCGGCCGATCCCATCGCCGCCCAGTTCCTGCCGCGCGAGGAAGAGCTGACGACAGACCCGCTGGAGCGGGCCGATCCCATCGGCGATGAGGCGCATTCGCCGGTGCATGGCCTGGTGCATCGCTATCCGGACCGGGTGCTGCTGAAGCTGACCCATACCTGCGCCGTCTACTGCCGGTTCTGCTTCCGGCGCGAGATGGTCGGGCCGGAGGGGCATGGCAACATGAGCCCCGCCCAGATGGATGACGCGATGGCCTATATCGCCGCCCGGCCGGACATCTGGGAGGTGATCGTCACCGGCGGTGATCCGCTGGTGCTGTCGCCGCGCCGGCTGCGCGAGACGATGGACCGATTGAGCGCCATTCCGCATTTGAAGATCGTGCGGTTTCACACCCGGATTCCCGTGGTCGATCCGGGGGCCGTCACCGAAGAGCTGGTCAGCGCCTTGCGGTCGCCGGGGAAGACGACGTGGGTGGCGCTGCACGCCAACCATCCCCGCGAGATGACCCCCGCCGCGCGGGCCGCCTGCGCCCGGCTGGTCGATGGCGGTATCGCCATGGTCAGCCAGACGGTGCTGCTGAAAGGCGTCAACGATGACCCCGAGACGCTGGGCGCCCTGATGCGGGCCTTCGTCGAGACGCGGATCAAGCCCTACTACCTGCACCAGATGGACCTGGCCCCGGGCACCGGCCACCTGCGGACCAGCGTCGAGGAGGGCCAGGCTGTGATGCGGGCCCTGCGCGGGGCGTTCAGCGGGCTTTGCCAGCCGACCTACATCCTCGATATCCCCGACGGGCACGGGAAGGTGCCGATCGGGCCGGCGTATCTGGAGGACGGCCTCGTGGAGGACCCTAGCGGTCGGACGCGGGCCTATCCGCCGGAGGATTAGCCGCCTTCCAGTCCATGGCGTTGCGCACCCTCCAGCTGACCGACGGGTGGCTGTAGAAGATGATCTCCTCCAGCTTGCCGGGGTTGGCGGCGCGGTATTCGATGGTCTTGACCAGGGCCTTGGCCAGGCCGTCGGGCTCGTTCACGACCCTGAGACTGTAGTTGTCGGCATCGACTTCGCCGACGCGGATCATGGTGTTCATGATCGGCGTGGCCAGCAGGCCCAGCACCACCAGGATGGCGCTGAACACCGGAAAGCCGGCCGGGTCAGAGATGCCCCGCACGTCGCCGGCCCCGAGCAGGCGGCTGGCCAGCGGGAACAGACGGTCGACCAGGAAGAAGGCCAGCACCAGCAACGGGATCATCGCCCCAAGCTGCCAGAGGATGTGCTGGCGGGCGTAGTGGCCCATCTCGTGGCCGACGACGCCGCGCACCTCGGCGATGTCGGCGCCGGCCTTGAACATGGTGTCGCTCATGGCCACGCGGGCGGAGCCGAAGAGGCCGGAGACGTTGGCGGTGTAGCGATTGGACTGCTTGGAGCCGTCGTAGACGAAGATGCGGTCGGGGGAGATGCCGTTGGCTGTGGCCATCTCGACGACGGTGTCCCGCACCGGCCCGGGCGGGGCGGGCTTGTAGTCGTTGAAGATGGGTTCGATGAAGATCGGTGAGGCGAGCACCAGCACGGCGGCGGTGACGGCCGAGAGACCCGCGCCCCAGATCCACCAGGTCTTCGGGGCGGCGCGCAGCAGGGCGTAGAACAGCATCAGCAGGATCGAGCCGACGACAAGGCCCATGCCGGCCGAGATGGCCCACTCGGTCAGCCAGCCCGCGATCGGCTGGCTGGTCAGGCCGTAGGACTTTTCACGCCACCAGTTGGCGTAGATTTCCCAGGGCAGGGTCAGGACGGCGCTAATCGCCTGGGCGACGAGGACGACGACGAAGGCGGTGAGCCAGGGACGCCGGCGACGGCCCTCGATGCGGGTCCGCAGGCGGGTGAGGACGCCGCTCTTGAGGATGAGAAAGACGATGGCCAGGGAGACGAGCGTCCCCCAGAGGAGCATCCACTGGCCGCCCTGCGTATAGGCGACCGCCTTGGCGTGTCCCTCCGGCGGCAGGGCGGCAAGGTAGCGCGCCGTTTCGGCGGCGGGATCAAAAGTGGCCATTGGTGTCTCCCCGTACGGGACGGATGAGGGCACGGGTCGGCGCGGCTGTCAGGTGAATTCGCGGAAAGGGTTGTGAACCTGCGGGGCGTTCGCTCTCCGCCCACGAGGTGGGCGGAGGACGGTTCGGAGCGTCAGCGACGGACCAGGAGGCGGGACCGCCGGTTCAAGGCCAGAACATTTTACCGCCGGCGGGGCCCCCCTCGGTCTGGCTCGCTTGCAGCGCTCGCCAAAGGATGGTTCCCCCACCAAGTGGGGGAGAGCGAAGCGGTGCAGTCTCGTCCCTACTTCTTCGCCAGGGCGGCCTGGGCAGCAGCCAGTCGCGCGATGGGCACCCGGAAGGGCGAGCACGACACGTAATCCAGGCCAACATCCTCGCAGAAGGCGATCGACGCCGGGTCGCCGCCGTGTTCGCCGCAGATGCCGAGCTTGATGCCCGGGCGGGCGGCGCGGCCGCGTTCGGCGGCGATGCGGATCAGGTCGCCGACGCCTTCCTGGTCCAAAGATACGAAGGGGTCTTTTTCGAAGATGCCCTTTTCGATGTAGTCGTTGAGGAACTTGCCGGCGTCGTCGCGGCTGATGCCGAAGGTCGTCTGGGTCAGGTCGTTGGTGCCGAAGCTGAAGAACTCGGCGTTTTCGGCCAGGTCCCCGGCGCGGATGGCGGCGCGCGGCAGCTCGATCATGGTGCCGACCAGATAATCCAGCGCCACGCCCTGTTCGGCGATAACGGCCCTGGCGGTGCGGTCGGTGAGGTCCTTGAGGAACTTCATCTCCGTGCCCTTGCCGACGAGCGGGTGCATGATTTCCGGCACAGGGGCGGGCTTGCCCGATTTGGCGATCTCGCAGGCGGCCTCGATGATGGCGCGGACCTGCATCTCGTAGATCTCGGGGAAGCTGATCCCCAGGCGGCAGCCGCGATGGCCGAGCATGGGGTTGCTTTCGTGCAGCTCGCGGGCCCGGCGCATCAGCTTGGCGGGGTCGAGGCCGGTGGATTCGGCGACGGCGGCGAGGTCCTCCTCCGAATGGGGCAGGAACTCATGCAGCGGCGGGTCGAGCAGGCGGATGGTGACCGGCAGGCCTTCCATGATGGTGAAGAGCTCGACGAAGTCGGTCTTCTGGAAGGGGGCGATCTTGGCGAGCGCCGCCCGGCGGCCGGCCTCGTCGTCGGCCAGGATCATCTCGCGGACGGCGGCGATCCGGTGCTCGTCGAAGAACATGTGCTCGGTGCGGCAGAGGCCGATGCCCTCCGCGCCGAACTGGCGGGCGGTGCGGGCGTCGAGCGGGGTCTCGGCGTTGGCGCGCACCTTGAGGCGGCGGACCTGGTCGGCCCAGACCATCAGGGCGGCGAAATCACCGGTCAGCTCGGGCTCGATCATCTTGACCGAACCGGCCAGGACCTCGCCGGTCGAGCCGTCGATGGTGACAATTTCGCCTTCATTGAAGACCTTGCCGCGAACCGAAAAGTTGCGGTTTTTCAGATCGATGGCGATATCGCCTGCGCCGCTGACGCAAGGAATGCCCCAGCCGCGGGCGACCACGGCCGCGTGGCTGGTCATGCCGCCGCGGGCGGTGATGATGCCGCGGGCGGCGTGCATGCCCTTGATGTCTTCAGGGCTGGTTTCGTGGCGGACGAGGATGACCGCCTCGCCGGCCGCACCGCGCTTTTCGGCGTCTTCCGATGAGAAGACGATGGCCCCGACAGCCGCGCCGGGGCTGGCCGGCAGGCCCTTGGCGATGACGGTTCGGACCGCGTCGGGCGAGATGGTGGGGTGCAGCAGCTGGTCCAGCGCGCCGGGATCGATGCGGGACACCGCCTCTTCCTTGCTGATCAGGCCCTCGCCGGCCATGTCGACGGCGACTTTCAGCGCCGCCTTGGCGGTGCGCTTGCCGTTGCGGGTCTGCAGCATCCACAGCCGGCCCTGCTCGACGGTGAACTCGACGTCCTGCATGTCGCGATAGTGGCGCTCCAGCCGGGCGGCGACCTCGCGGAATTCGGCGAAGACTTCTGGCAGCGCCTCTTCCATCGACGGATTGCGGTCGCCCATCTCCTCGCGGGCCGCCCTGGTCAGGCTTTGCGGGGTGCGGATGCCGGCGACGACGTCCTCGCCTTGCGCGTTGATCAGGAACTCGCCGTAGAGGGCGGCCTCGCCGGTCGAGGGGTTGCGGGTGAAGGCGACGCCGGTGGCGCTGGTTTCACCGAGGTTGCCGAACACCATCGACTGGATGTTGACCGCCGTGCCCCAGCTTTCCGGGATGTCGTGCATGCGGCGGTAGAACTTGGCCCGGTCGTTCATCCAGCTCTGGAAGACGGCGCCGACCGCGCCCCACAGCTGTTCCTGCGGATCCTGCGGGAAGGGCTTGCCGAGCTCGCGCTCAACGGCCTGCTTGTACTCGCCGACGATGGTTTCCCAGTCCTTGGCGGTCAGGGCGGTGTCGACATCGACGCCGAGGCGGTCCTTGTGGTCGTCGAGGATTTCCTCGAACGAATGATGGTCGAGGCCGAGCACGACGTTCGAGTACATCTGGATGAAGCGGCGGTAGCTGTCGAAGGCAAAGCGGCGGTCGCCGGACAGCCTGGCCAGGCCTTCGACGGTGGCGTCGTTGAGGCCGAGGTTGAGGACGGTGTCCATCATCCCCGGCATCGAGGCGCGGGCGCCGGAGCGGACCGAGACCAGCAGCGGGTTGGCGGCGTCTCCGAAGGTCTTTTGCGTGATTTTCTCGATATGGCCGATGCCGCCGGCCACCTGGGCGGCGAGGTCGGCCGGGTACTGGCGGCCTTCGGCGTAGTAGCTGTTGCAGGCCTCGGTGGTGATGGTGAAGCCGGGGGGCACGGGCAGGCCCAGCGACGACATCTCGGCGAGATTCGCCCCCTTGCCGCCCAGCAGGTTCTTCATCGAAGCGTCGCCCTCGGCGCCGCCGCCTCCGAAGCTGTAGACCCAGCGGTTCGTCATCAAGCCGTCCTCATGAGTACCGATTCCGAAACAGCCGTTCGGATTGGCGTCAGATACATTCCCCAAGCCCCGGGGGGAACAGGTTGTTGCGACCGATCTCGCCGCTTCACCTCCCTCCCCGAATGGGGAGGGCAGGCCGCAGGCCGGGTGGGGAAGTGGGTAACCCCTTCCCGCCGGTCAGGTTTCTCAGCGCATCGTCCCGGAAGCCGGTGACCGACTTCCCCACCCGACGCGCGTAACCGCGCGTCTGCCCTCCCCAATTCGGGGAGAGAGGAACAGCGCGCTACCCCGTCACCAGCGAGAAGTCGGCGACCTTGCCCATGGCGGACTGGACCTGTTGCAGCAGGCGCAGGCGGTTGTCGCGTTCGGCGGCGACGTCGCTGTTGACCAGGACGCCGGTGAAGAAGGCGTCGACCGGACCGCGCAGGGCGGCCAGGGCCGTCATGGCGGCGGTGAAGTCCTCGGCGGCCAGGGCGGCGTCGAGTTTGGGGGTCAGGGTCTGGAGGGCGGCGTAGAGGGCGGCCTCCTCGGCGGGCTCGGAGACGGCGGAGGGCGCGCCGGTCGGCAGCGGACCCTTCTTCTCCTCGGCCTTCAGGATGTTGGCGGCGCGGCGGTAGCCGGCCAGCAGGTTGGCGCCGTCGTCGGTCTTCAGGAAACCGTCTAGGGCCTCCACCCGGGCGACGATGCGGACGAGGTCGTCGTCGTTGAGGGCGAAGACGGCGTCGACGAGGTCGAAGCGCTTGCCCTGATCGCGGAGGGTGACCTTCAGGCGGTCGGCGAAAAAGGGCATCAGGTCGTTGGTCTGGACGCCGCTGACCGTGTTGAGGGCCAGGCGTTTGCCGGATTCCAGGATGATGCGGATGACGCCGAGCGCCGCGCGGCGCAGGGCGTAGGGGTCCTTCGAGCCGGTCGGCTTCTCGTCGATCGAGAAGAAGCCAACCAGGGTGTCCAGCTTGTCCGCCAGCGCCACGGCGATGCTGACCGGCGCTGTCGGCACCGAGTCGCCGGGACCCTGCGGCCGGTAGTGGTCGCGGATGGCGTCGGCCAGCACGGGGTCGAGGCCGTCGGCATTCGCGTAGTAGCGGCCCATGACGCCCTGCAGTTCGGGGAACTCGCCGACCATCTGGCTGGCGAGGTCGGCCTTGGCGAGGCGGGCGGCTTTCTCGGCGACTTCAGGATCGGCGCCGACCAGGGGGGCGATCTCGCGGGCCAGGGCGGCGATGCGCTCAACGCGCTCGGCCATGGTGCCGAGCTTGGCGTGGAAGGTGACGCCGGACAGCTTTTCGAGCCAGGCGTCGAAGCCGCTCTTGCGGTCCTCGTCCCAGAAGAAGCGCGCATCGCTGAGACGCGCCGACAGCACCTTGGCGTTGCCCGCCGCGATGACCTTGCCACCGTCCTCGGCGGCGATGTTGGCGACCACGAGGAAGTGCGGGGCCAGCTTGCCGGTCGCGGGGTCGCGGACGGCGAAGTACTTCTGGTGGGTGCGCATGGAGGTGCGGATGACCTCCGGCGGCAGGTCGAGGAAGACCGGATCCATGTCGCCGAGGATCGGCACCGGCCATTCGGCCAGGCCGGCGACCTCGTCCAGCAGGCCTTCGTCCTCGACCAGTTCGAGATTGCGGGCGAAGCAGAGGGTGCGGGCGCCCTCGAGGATGCGTTCCTTGCGCTCCTCGGCGTCGAGCACGACGTAGTGGCCCAGCAGGGCCTCGCGGTATTCGTCGAAGTCGCGGGCCCGGAAGACGTTGCCGCTGCCCATGAAGCGGTGGCCCTGGCTGAGGTCGCCGGCCTCCAGGCCCTCGAAGCTGATCGGCACGACCTCGCGGTCGAAGACGCAGAGGATGCGCTGCAGCGGGCGCACCCAGCGCAGCTTGCCGCTGCCCCAGGTCATCGACTTCGGCCAGGGGAAATTGCGGACGGTGGCCTCGACCAGCTCGGCGATGATCTCGCTGGTCGGGCGGCCGGCGGTCTGGATGCGGCCATACCAGACGCCGTCGCGTTCGGTCAGTTGCTCGCGGGTCAGGCCGGTCTTGCGCAGAAAGCCGTCGATGGCCTGGTCGGGCGAACCGACGCGCGGGCCTTTGACCTCTTCGTCGCGGTCGGCCTGGGCGACCGGCAGGCCTTCGATGACCAGGGCCAGACGGCGCGGACCGGCGAAGGCCTTCATGCCCTCGCTGATCAGACCGGCGGCGGAAAGGCCGTCGCGGACCATGCGTTCGAGATCGCGGGCGGCCTGGGCCTGCATGCGCGCGGGGATTTCTTCGGAGAAGAGTTCGAGAAGCAGCTGGGGCATTGGTCTTACGCGGCTTCCTGCTGCTTCAGCCATTCGCTGGCGCAGAGTTTACAGAGGTCACGGATGCGGCCGATGTAGCTGGCGCGCTCGGCCACGGCGATGGCGCCGCGGGCGTTCATGACGTTGAACAGGTGGCTGGCCTTCAGCACATGGTCATAGGCCGGCAGGACCAGCTTCTGACCCTGCGGACCGACGCCGACCTCCAGGATGCGGACGACCTGGCGTTCCATGTCCTCGAACTGGCGCTTCAGCGTCTCGACGTCGGCGACCTCGAAATTGTAGGCGCTCATCTGGCGCTCGTTCTCGAGGAAGACCTCGCCGTAGGACATGCCCCTATCGTTGAAGGGCAGGTCGTAGACGTTGTCGACGCCGAAGACGTACATCGCCAGGCGCTCGAGGCCGTAGGTCAGCTCACCGGCGACCGGGTTCACGTCGAGGCCGCCGACCTGCTGCATGTAGGTGTACTGCGACACCTCCATGCCGTCGCACCAGACCTCCCAGCCGAGGCCCCAGGCCCCGACCGTGGGGTTTTCCCAGTCGTCCTCGACGAAGCGGATGTCGTGCAGGCGGGCGTCGAGGCCGATGGCGGCCAGGCTCCCAAGGTAGAGGTCCTGCATGTCCGGCGGGTTGGGCTTCAGCAGCACCTGGTACTGGTAATAGTGCTGCAGCCGGTTGGGGTTTTCGCCATAGCGGCCGTCGCCCGGGCGGCGGCTGGGCTGGACGTAGGCGGCGTTCCACGGCTTGGGGCCGAGGGCGCGCAGGACCGTCGCCGGGTGCAGGGTCCCGGCCCCGACCTCGATGTCGTGCGGCTGCAGGATCACGCAACCTCGGTCGCTCCAGTAGTTGTGGAGCGTCAGGATCAGGCCCTGGAAGGAGGTCGGTGTGGCGGCAATCATGGTGTCTGTTCGCAGGCGCAAAAAAAGTCGGCGGACCATAGGGCCCGCCGACCTTGGCTTCAAGCGACGGCGGCCGCCTCTTTTCCCGTTGTCCCGGCAGGGCGACCCGGGATGGCGGGGGTGGACAGCCGGATCAA
>JBILYE010000220.1:0-5844 GCA_044377925.1 Caulobacter sp.
CAACATTCCGGCCGTCGACGCCGCTGACCGATTTGGCCTGGCATCTGTTGTCGCCACGCGGCGAAAGCATATGCCTATCCGGCTGATGACCGCCGTCGGTGTCGCCGCCGGCCTGCAACTGGCCTTTGGCTGGAACTGGGCCTGGGCCTGGGCCGCTCTCTACGCCGTCGCCCAGGGCTTCGACCATTTCACCGGCGTGCAGTTGCTGAAGCGCCGCATAGACACCCCCTTCAAGGCCGCCCGCGCCGCCCTGATCACCTTCATGCCCTCGTCCATCGTCTTCGGCGCCCTGGCGCCGCTGATGTGGCAAGGCATCGACCGCTACGGCCCGGCCCTGGCGATGATCGTCGTCGCCACCGCCATGACCAACATGATCGCCATTTGCCGCGGCAGCCGCATCGCCTTCGCCGCCGGCTGCCTGCCCTACGGACTCTATCTGCTGATCCTGCCGCTGATGGACATCGACACGGCGCCCGGCCCGCTGGTCTCGACCATGATGATCGCCGTCGGCCTGGTGATGCTCAACATCATCGGCGCCTGGCTGACGACCGAGGAGGCCCGCAAGCTCTCCGAAGACGCCCGCGCCGAGGCCGAACTGCGTCGTCAGGAAGCCGAGGCCGCCACCCGGGCCAAGAGCGCCTGGGTCGCCATGATCAGCCACGAACTGCGCACCCCGATCAGCGCTATCCTGGCCGGCGCCGCCGACACCGAACGGGCAGGGCATGCCCAGGGGCGACTGATCGGTGAGGCGGGGCGGATGATGACCACCCTGCTCGACGACATGCTGGACCTCTCCAAGCTGGAAGCCGGTCGGATGAGCGTCGAGGCCGTCGACTTCGACCTGCGCACCGCCGTACTCGACGCGGTCCGCGCCTGGCGGCCACAGGCGAGAGCCAGGGGCCTGCGCATGCGCATTCTCGGTTCGAGGCATCTGCCCGGCTGGGTCAGCGGCGATCCCACCCGCATCCGCCAGGTGATCAACAACCTGCTGTCCAACGCCCTGAAGTTCACCAGGGAAGGCTGTGTCACCCT
This sequence comes from Caulobacter sp., assembly GCA_044377925.1. GTDB lineage: Bacteria > Pseudomonadota > Alphaproteobacteria > Caulobacterales > Caulobacteraceae > Caulobacter. The sequence continues at coordinate 1,033 of JBILYE010000220.1, forward strand.
GCAGCTGGGCGGTGCGCGGAACGCGGACGGAATCTGGGCCGTCACCATCGCCGTCAACGATACCGGCCCCGGCATGACACCCGACCAGCTGGACCGCCTGTTCCTGCCCTTCGAACAGCTGGGCGTACAGACGGCCCGCACCCACGGCGGCACCGGCCTTGGCCTGATGATCAGTCGCGAAATGGCCCGGCTGATGGGCGGCGACCTCGCCGTCGTCAGCGCGCCGGGCGAGGGCGCCGTCTTCACCCTCTCCCTGACCCTGCCGGGGGCGGTCGCGCCCGCCGCCGTCCAGGCGCCCCAGGCCGTTCAGGCCCGGGTGCTGGTGGTCGACGACCACGCCGTCAACCGCCAGGCCATCTCCATGGTGCTGGCCCCTCTGGGCATCGTGCCGGACACCGCCTCCTCGGCCGAGGAGGCGCTTGAGCGTCTGGCGACCGAACCCTTCGACGTGGTGCTGATGGATGTCTACATGCCCGACATGGACGGCCGCCAGGCGACCCGCGAACTGCGGTCCATGAAGGGCCCCAACCAGCACGTCCCGGTCATCGCCATCACCGCCTCGGCCACCGCCCGCGACTGGGAAGCCTGCCTGGCCGCCGGGATGACCGACCACGTCGCCAAGCCCATCGAGCCGGCCCAGCTGTATGCGGCCCTGGAAGCGGCCCTGTCCGGCGTTCAGCGCGCGGCGGCGGCGGCCTGAAGCAGCGCTTCGAGGCGGCTCTTCAACGCCGCCTCGTCCTTCATCTCACATTCCCAGATCGTCTCGACCCGCCAGCCCGCCGCTTCCAGCGCGGCTCGGCTCACCCCGTCCCGCTGACGATTACGCCCGACCTTGCCCAGCCAGTAGTCGCGATTAGCCTTGGGAACCCGGGCTCCCCGCGCGCAGTCATGCCCATGCCAGAAACAGCCGTGGACGAAGATGGCCAACCTCCGGCCGGCCATGACGATGTCGGGCTTTCCCGGCAGGTCCTTGCGGTGCAGCCGATAGCGGACGCCGAGAGCGGTCAGCAGCCGCCGGACCGTCAGCTCCGGCGTGGTGTCCCGCCCCTTGACCCGCCGCATGACGGCGGAGCGTTTCTCTGCGCTGTAGACGTCGGTCATGCCGCCCCTCCCCCGGCGCGCGGCCGGGGCGGATGGCTCACAGCCCCTCGAACAGCGCCGTCGACAGATAACGCTCCGCAAAGCTGGGGATGATGACGACGATCAGCTTGCCCTCGTACTCGGGCCGGCTGGCCAGCTCGAACCCGGCCGTCAGCGCCGCGCCCGAGGAGATGCCGACCGGCAGGCCTTCGACGGCGGCGGCCTTGCGGGCCATGGCGAAGGCGTCGTCGTTGCTGACCTGGACGATGTCGTCGATGACGCCCCGGTCGACGTTGCCCGGCACGAAGCCGGCGCCGATGCCCTGGATCTTGTGGGGCCCCGGCTGGCCGCCCGACAGCACGGCGCTGTTCTCGGGCTCGACGGCGACCATGCGCAGGCTCGCCTTGCGGGCCTTCAGCACCTGGCCGACCCCGGTGATCGTGCCGCCGGTGCCGACGCCGGCGACGACCACATCGACGCGGCCGGCAGTGTCGTTCCAGATCTCCTCGGCGGTCGAGATGCGGTGGATGGCCGGGTTGGCGGCGTTCTCGAACTGCTGGGGCATCACCGCGCCGGGGATTTCCTCAAGGATCTCGGTGGCCCGGGCCACGGCCCCGCGCATGCCGCGCTCGGCCGGGGTCAGCTCCAGCTTGGCGCCGAGCAGCAGCAGCATCTTGCGGCGCTCGATCGACATGCTCTCGGGCATGACCAGGATCAGCTTGTAGCCCTTGGCGGCGGCGACGAAGGCCAGCGCGATGCCGGTGTTGCCGCTGGTCGGCTCGACGATGGTGGCGCCGGGGGTGAGTTTGCCGTCAGCCTCCAGCTGCTCGATCATCGACACCCCGATGCGGTCCTTGACCGAGGCCATCGGGTTGAAGAACTCCAGCTTGGCGACCACCTCGGCCCGCGGCTTGAGCTCGGCCGACAGCCTGGGCAGGCCGACGATGGGGGTGTCGCCGATCAGGTCGAGCACCGAGGGGAAGATCTTGCCACGGCCGGCGCGGGTGTAGCGGGCGGTGTCGAAGGAATGGGTCATCAGGGTCTCGCCTGTGGAAGTGTCTTAAGTCTAGGGAGCCGGGCGACATTGCGCCACCGCAGATCGTCTAAGGGCGCTCTCAGGCGGCGGCCCGGCCCACGCCCTTCAACAGCGGCTCAAGGAGACCCTGCGCCAGCCAGCGCACGACAGGTGCGCAGACCCCATCTCCAATAACATGCAGGCTGCCTGTTTGTGACTTCGGGAGCCGGTAGTCGTCAGGCAGGCCCATCAGACGGGCCCCCTCTCGCCCCGTCAGCAGACGAGAGCGTAGCTTCCCGTCCCCGGCCACCAGGATCATCTGCCGTGAAGAACCCCCACGCGGGGTGCGCAGGCAGCCGGCGGCGCCGTCCAGCCTGATCTCGGCCTTCGGCACGCCGGCCCGGGTCCGCCGGAAGACGGCGCCGACCACGCGGCCGTTGCCGGCGGCCGCCTCAAGCCGCTGGCGATGCAGCGGCGACATCTGGGCCAGCAGGACGGCGGTCTGAGCCTCGCTGCGCCAGGCGACGGCGGCGTCCGGTTCAAGGAGATCGGCCAGGCGTGTGTTGCGCGCCGGGGGCGTGGGCAGGCGCCAGTCGACCCATGACCGCCGAAGGTCGTCCGGCAGCCGATCGCGCGCGGCCAGCACGGCTGCGCTGCGGAAGGCGTCACCGCCGATCAGGGCGTCCGGAACCGGCTCGCGGGTGGCGATCACGAAGACCCGGGGTCGCGACTGCGGCACGAAGGCCGCGGCGTCGATCTCCAGCGCGCCGAACCGGTAGCCCTCGCCGGACAGGGCCGTGCAGAGGGCGGTGAAGTCCGCCCCGCCGTGCGAGGTCAGCAGGCCGACGACATTCTCCACCACCACGGTGCGGGGCGCCCGGCCCTCGGCGGACAGCGCCTGAACCAGCCTCCAGAAGCCGAAGAAGGCGCCGGACCTGCCGCCCTTGAGGCCCGCCCGGCCGCCGGCCAGGCTGAAGTCCTGGCAGGGCGAAGAGGCCCAGGCGAGGTCGGCGGTTCCTGGCAGGGCGGCCGGATCGACCTGCCAGACGTCACCCTCGTGGAAGTGTTGCCCGGCATCTGTGAAATTGTTGCGATAGACGCTGGCTTTTGTCGGGTCGAAGTCGTTCGCGAACCCGCAGGTCCAGCCGGCTCCCAGCCCGATACGGGCCATGCCGCCGCCGGCGAAGAACTCAAGGAACTGGAGCGGGGCGTTTCGACTCATCGGACTTTGAGTCTAACCTGCGTCGCGCGGGCGCAAAGCCCGAACAGGGGAACCCCATGCGTCCGATCGCCTCCGCCGTCGCTGCCACCGCCATCCTGGCCCTGACCGCCTGTGCTCCCGAAGCGCCCGGCGGCGGTGACGCCGTGCCGCCCGCCGACGCCCCGCCCCCGGCCGCCCAGGCCCCGGGCCAGCCCCAGCCGACGCAGTCGACCGACCCGGCCGCGCCGTTCCGCCAGGACTTCACCCTGCTCGGCACCGAGCCCTTCTGGAACCTGCAGGTGAAGGGGTCGACGATGGTGCTCAGCCAGCCTGACCCCATTCCGACCGTGACCGCCACCAACGCCGCCCTCGCCGCCACCTCCGGCAAGGTGGTCTGGACCGGCCAGACCGGCGCCGCCCCGATGGTCGTCACCATGACCGCCGGCGCCTGCTCCGACGGCATGAGCGACCGGGTCTATCCCTATTCGGCGGAGGTCCAGGTCGGCGAGACGTCGCTGAAGGGCTGCGGTGTCTCGGCGGAAGAGCTGGCCAGGATGGGACGGCCTTAGGACGCCGCCCGGGTCATCCGCACCGGCATCGACTTGTAGGCCGGCGTCCCGCTGCGCCGGTCCCGTTCCGACAGCGCCAGCAGGGGGTTGGCCTCCGGATAGTAGGCCGCCAGGCACCCCTTCGGCATATCCTTCACCACGGCCGTGAAGCCCTTCAGCGTCCGCTCCACCCCGTCGTCGAAAGCGCATGCGAGGTCGATACGGTCCCCGTCGGCGATGCCCCGCGCCGCCAGGTCGCCGGCATGGGCGAAGACCACGTCGCGCCGGCCCTTCACACCCCGGTAGCGGTCGTTCAGGCCGTAGATGGTGGTGTTGTACTGGTCATGACTGCGCAGGGTGGTCAGCAGCAGCACCTCCGGATCGCCCCGGGTCGGATCGTCCACCGCGGGGTCGTCGGCGACATAGGGCAGGAAGGCCGCCTTGCCGCTGGGTGTCGTCCACACCCGCTCACTGGTCGGCACCGGCAGCCGGAAGCCGCCGGGGGTGCGGATGCGGTCGTTATAGTTCCCGAACTGGTCGGGGAAGACCTGCTCGATCAGCCCGCGCACCCGGTCGTAGTCGCCGCCCAGGCCCTGCCAGTCGACGCAGGCGTCCTCGCCGAAGGTGGCGTGGGCCATCTGCGCCACGATCCACGGTTCCGACCGCAGATGCTCCGACGCCGGCTGACGCATGCCCCGGCTGGCGTGGACCATCGACATGCTGTCCTCGACGGTCACCGACTGGCGCCCGCCGGCCTGGACGTCGATTTCCGTGCGGCCAAGGCAGGGCAGCACCCAGGCCGCCTTTCCGGTCAGCAGGTGGGTGCGGTTCAGCTTGGTGGCGATGTTGACCGTCAGGTCCAGCATCTTTAGCGCCGGGTAGGTCAGGGCCGGATCCGGCGCGGCGACGGCGAAGTTGCCACCGAGCGCGATCATCGCCTTCACGGTTCCCTCGCGCATGGCCTCGAT
>JBILYE010000221.1:0-5829 GCA_044377925.1 Caulobacter sp.
CAGCTTCCGCCTGCTGCCTGTCGCCGCGCCGACAGCGCCGGGAACCATGGCCCCCGTGTCAGACGACTAAACGCCCCCTGCGGACGCGTTAGTCTCTGTCGATTCATCGACAGGATCGCTAGGCTGGGCGGTCCATGAACGCGCCCGCCCCCAATATCCCCGAAGCCGCCGGCGCCACGCCCGTCATGGCGCAGTATTTTGAAGCCAAGGCGCGGCAGCCCGACGCCCTGGTCTTCTTCCGCATGGGCGACTTCTACGAGCTGTTCTTCGACGACGCCATCAAGGCCGCCGCCGCGCTTGGCATCAGCCAGACCTTCAGGGGCAATCACAACGGCCAGCCCATCCCCATGGCCGGGGTCCCGGTCCACGCCGCCGAGGCCTATCTCGCCAAGCTGATCCGTACGGGCTTCAAGGTCGCCGTCTGCGAGCAGATGGAGGACCCGGCCGAAGCCAAAAAACGCGGGTCCAAATCGATCGTCCGCCGCGACGTGGTGCGGATCATCACCCCCGGCACCCTGACCGAAGACAGCCTGCTCGACAGCCGCGGCGCCAACCGCCTGGCCGCCGTGGCGCTGAGGGCCGGACAGGCGGCTGTGGCCAGTGTCGAGCTCTCCACCGGCGCGGTCGAAAGCCTGCTGCTGGCGCCCTCTGGCCTGGCCGCCGCCCTCGCCGCCCTCAGCCCCTCGGAAATCCTCGTCCCCGACCGGCTGTTCGCCGACGAGCATATTTCTGCCGCCCTCAAGATGGCCGGGGGTCTGGTCCAGCCCATGGCCCAGGCCCTGGCCGAACCCTCGGCCAGCGAGGCGCGGGTCAAGCGGTTGTATGGGGTCGAGACGCTGGACGGCTTCGGCGGCCTGGCCGGCGCCGAGATTTCGGCGCTTGGCCTGATCGCCGCCCATCTGGAAGTCACCCAGGCCGGCCGCCTGCCGGCCCTGTCGCCGCCCCGCCGGGCCGGCGAGGCCGACGTCATGGCCATCGACCCGGCCACCCGCACCAGCCTGGAGATCGAGAAGACCACCGGCGGACAGCGGGACGGCAGCCTGCTGGGCGCCATCGATCGCACCATCACCGCACCAGGCTCCCGCCTGCTGGCCGAGCGGCTGGCGCGGCCTCTGCTGGACCCCGCCCGCATCGAGGCCCGCCTCGACGCCGTGCAATGGTTCCTCGAACGCCGCCAACTGCGCGAGGACGTCCGCGATCAGCTGCGTCGGGCCGGCGACATGGCGCGCGCCCTTTCCCGGCTGGCGCTGGGTCGGGGCGGTCCCCGGGATCTCGGCTGCCTGCGCGACGGTCTGAACGTCGGCGAGACCCTGGCGGGCCTCGCCGCCGGGGATGGTCTGGGCGGCCCGCCGGCCGAGATCGAAGCCGCTCTGGTCGCCATTTCGCCGAGCAACTCGGTCGACCTGTCGAACCTGCTGGCCAACCTCGAGACCGGGCTCGGCCCCGACCTGCCGGCCCAGGCCCGGGACGGGGGCTTCGTCGCCGAGGGCATCCGCCCCGAACTCGATCAGGCCCGCGCCCTGCGCGACGATTCCCGCCGGGTGATCGCCGGTCTGGAGACCCGCCTCGCCACCGACAGCGGCGTGCCGCTGAAGATCCGCCACAACGCCGTGCTCGGCTATTTCGTGGAGACGACGGCGAACAAGGCCGACCCGCTGTTCCAGCCGCCGCACAACGCCGTCTTCATCCACCGCCAGACCCTGGCCAACCAGGTGCGGTTCACCACCGTCGAACTGGCCGATCTCGACGCCCGCATCGCCCAGGCCGGCGAGCGGGCCCTCGCCATCGAGGTCCAGACCTTCGAGGCCTGGCGCGACCAGGCCGCCGCCCTGGCCGAACCGCTGCGGGCGGCGGCGCAGGGCCTCGCCGCCCTCGATGTGGCCTCCGCCCTGGCCGAATGGGCCGAGGACGCCGGCGCCTGTCGTCCGGTGGTCGACAGCTCGCTGTGCTTCGACGCCAGGGCCGCCCGTCACCCGGTGGTCGAGGCCGCCGTCAAGCGGGCCGGCGATCCCTTCACGCCCAACGACTGCTGCCTCGATGGCGCGGGGGAGACCGGCGCCCGCCTCAGCATCGTCACCGGCCCCAACATGGCCGGTAAATCGACCTTCCTGCGCCAGAACGCCCTGCTGGCCGTGCTGGCCCAGTCCGGATCCTATGTCCCGGCCCAGTCCCTGACCCTGGGCGTCGTCGACCGGCTGTTCAGCCGGGTGGGCGCCGGCGACGACCTGGCGCGGGGCCGCTCGACCTTCATGGCCGAAATGGTCGAGACCGCCGCCATCCTGACCCAGGCCACCCCGCGCAGCTTTGTCATCCTCGACGAGATCGGCCGGGGCACCGCCACCTGGGACGGCCTGGCCATCGCCTGGGCCTGCGCCGAAGCCCTGCACGACACCAACCGCAGCCGGGCGCTGTTCGCCACCCACTACCATGAGCTGGCGACGCTCGAGGACCGCCTGGCCCACGTCTCCAACCTCAGCCTGCGGGCCAAGGAATGGAACGGCGACCTCGTCTTCCTCCACGAATGCGGCCCAGGCCCCGCCGATCGCTCCTACGGCGTCCAGGTCGCCAAGCTGGCCGGGGTGCCGCCGGCCGTGGTGGTCCGGGCCCGCGAGGTGCTGGAACGGCTGGAAACCGAGAGCCACAGCCCGGCCCGGCTGGAGGGATTGCCGCTGTTCGAGATGGCGGCCCCGGCGCCGGTTCAGAAGTGGGGCCCGAGCCCCGCCGAGGCGGCGCTCAAGGGGCTGGACCCGGACGGCATGTCTCCCCGTGAGGCGCTGGAGGCGCTATACCGTCTGAAGGGCTTGCTCTGACGGCGGGCCGATTGGGGGAATTCGCATGCGTAAACTGCTTCTCGCCGCCGGCGCTTGCCTGGTGGTCGGCCTTGGGGCCGGTCAGGCGCAGGCCGGCATCTACACCGATGACCTGAGCCGCTGCATCGTCAAATCCTCGTCGCCGAAGGATCGCCAGGACTTCGTGGTCTTCATCTACGCCGCGATGAGCGCCCACCCCGACGTGCGGCAGTACTCGCGGATTTCCGAGGCCGACCGGAGCGGCTTCGCCAAGCGGGCGGCGCAACTGATGGAGCGATTGCTGTTGGTCGATTGCCGCAAGGAAGCGGTCGCCGCGCTCAAGTACGAGCGGGAGAAGTCTGTTTCAGCGGCCTTCGGGACCCTGGGCGAAACAGCCATGGTTGATCTCATGGGCAACCCGGATGTCGACAAGTACATGAACCTGCTCGCCGAGGGGCTCGACGAGTCCAAATGGGAAGCCCTGGCCGCCGAGGCCAAATAGGCCGACCGTTGCGCGCCGCCCTATTGCAGCGCACATAAGGGTTCCATGCCGCCCCGCCTTCGCCCGACCCGCCTCGAACACGTCGTCGACGGCGAAGCCCTGCGCGCCCGGCTCTCCGCCGCCGCCCTCGACGCGGTCGGCGACGAGCCGGAACAGCGCCGCCGGGCGCTGGAGATCCTCAAGCAGGCGCTGTTTCGCGGCCGGATGATCGCCAAGGAGCGGCTGGAGAACGGGGCCGGGGGGATCGAGACGGCCCGGCTGCTGTGCGGGGTGACCGACGAGGTCGTCACCGCCCTCTACGACTTCACCACCGTCCACGTCTTCCGGGCTCGCAACCCGACCGAGGGCGAGCGCCTCTGCCTGCTGGCGGTGGGCGGCTACGGGCGGTTCGTGCTCAGCCCGTTCAGCGATCTGGACCTGCTGTTCCTGCGGCCCTGGAAGCAGACGGCCCACGCCGAGAGCGTCATCGAATACATGCTCTATGCCCTGTGGGATCTGGGCTTCAAGGTCGGCCATTCCAGCCGCACCATCGACGAATGCATCAAGCTGTCGAAGGACGACTTCACCATCCGCACCTCCCTGCTGGAGGCGCGCAGGCTCAGCGGTGACGAGGCCCTGGCCGCCGACCTTCGGCGGCGGTTCCTGAACGAGGTGATGCGGGGCACCGGCCCCGAGTTCGTCACCGCCAAGCTCAAGGAGCGCGATGAGCGCCACGCCCGGGCCGGCGCCAGCCGCTACATGGTCGAGCCGAACGTCAAGGAGGGCAAAGGCGGCCTGCGCGACCTGCACACCCTGATGTGGATCGCCGAATACCTCTATCCGGTCGAGCGGCCCGCCGACATCTTCCGCCTGCCCCACTTCAGCCCGCGCGAGGTGCGCGCCTTCACCCGCGCCTTCGACTTCCTGCACGCGGTGCGTGCCCATCTGCATTTCACCACGGGGCGGCCCGAGGAGCGGCTGACCTTCGACGTGCAGCCGGAGATCGCCCGTCGCATGGGCTATGGCGACCGGGCCGACAACCCGGCCGTCGAGCGCTTCATGCGCCACTATTTCCTGATCGCCCGTGAGGTCGGGGCCCTGACCCGCGCCTTCTCGGCCAAGCTGGAGGCCGAGCACCTCAAGCAGGAGCCCAAGGGCCTGTCGCGCTTCCTGCCCGGCCGGGCCAAGGTCAAGCGCCGCGCCCTCGACTATCCCGGCTTCCATGAGGAGAACGGTCGCCTCAACATCGAGGGTCCGCAGGTCTTCGAGCGCGACCCGGTCGATCTCATCCGCATGTTCCGTATCGCCGACGTGCTGGACCTCGACCTGCACCCGGACGCCTTCACCGCCGCCACCCGCTGCCTGCCGTTGATCGGTAGCCGCCTTCGCCGGGACCCGGATGCGGTCGAAGCCTTCCTCGGCATCCTGGCCAAGGGCAAGAAGCCCTATCGCACCCTGACATTGATGAACGAGGCCGGGGTTCTGGGCCGGTTTTTGCCCGAGTTCGGGCGTGTCGTGGCCCAGATGCAGTTCAACATGTACCACTCCTACACGGTGGATGAGCACACCCTGCGGGCGATCGGCATCATCAACGATATCGAGCATGGACGGCTGGAGGAGGACCATCCCCTGGCCACCTCGATCATGCCGCTGATCGACGACCGCGAGAGCCTGTTCCTGGCCATGCTGCTGCACGACACCGGCAAGGGCGGGGTCGGCGGCCAGGAGAAGGCGGGAGCCCGCTCGGCGCGCCAGGCCTGCGAACGGCTGGGCGTCGAGCGCGCAAAGATCGAGCTGGTCGCCTGGCTGGTCGAGCATCATCTGGTGATGAGCGATTTCGCCCAGAAGCGGGACGTGGCGGATCCTGCCACCATCGCCGCCTTCGCCCGCATTGTCGAAAACCCCGAGCGCATGCGCCTGTTGCTGGTCCTGACCGTGGCCGACATCCGCGCCGTGGGCCCGGGGGTCTGGAACGGCTGGAAGGGCCAGCTTCTGCGCGAGCTGTACGCCGGGGCAGAGGCCATCTTCCGGGGCGGACGTTCGGGCGATCCGGCCGCCGCCGCCCAGCGCCACCTGGAAGCCACGGCCCGCGAGGCCCGCGCCGCCCTGGCGATCGCCCATCCGGAAACAGAAAGCTGGGCGGCCACCATGGAGGACGCCTACTTCAGCGCCTTCACCACCGCCGAAATCGGCGAACACGCCGCCCTGGTCCAGCGGGCCGCGAAACAGGGCGGCTCGGCCGCCGGCGGCCGCATCCGCACCGACCGCAACACCGCCGAACTGGTCGTCGCCGCCAAGGACCGCCGGGGCCTGTTCGCCGACCTCGCCGCCGCCCTGTCAGGCCTCGGGGGCAACGTGCTGGGGGCCCGTGTCTTCACCTCGCAGGATGGCCAGGCGCTCGATATCTTTCATGTGCAGGACGCGTCGGGGGCGCCCTACGGCGCCGACAACCCCCGCGCCCTGCGCCGCCTTGCCGATGCGCTGGAAGCCGCCGGGCGGGGCGAGGGCTCGCCGCCGGAAAGCCGCCGCAACGATCTGGGCCGGACGGCGGCCTTCTCG
>JBILYE010000222.1:0-5809 GCA_044377925.1 Caulobacter sp.
GCGGAAGAGGGAAAAGTCACCCTGAGGTTCCGCCCGATCCGGCCGCTTCGCAGGTGGGCTTCTCCGCCATGACGGAAATGTCAAATTAAACTCCGCCCACCCCTTCCATTCGCTGTGGATTTGCCTTATCTCGCCCCTCTCGCGAAATTTCCGTCTTCTTTAGAGTCGCAATCTCGCGCGCGTGTATGCCCGATGGCCGGTCCGCTCACCCTGCGGACTACTGCGAAGGGCGGCCCCGACGGACAGGGGCCTGTCAGCGTCCGGCGCAAGCCGAGGGTGGACGCGAAAGACATTCTACGCGTGGGGACCTCCCCGCGGGCTTAAGGAAAAACATGGCGCACTCCTTCACCGGCAAGAAGCGGATCCGCAAGTCGTTCGGCCGCATTCCCGAGGCCGTGCAGATGCCGAACCTGATCGAGGTTCAGCGGTCCTCCTACGAGCAGTTCCTGCAACGCGAAGTCCGCCACGCGGATCGCCGCGAGCAGGGCGTCGAGGCGGTCTTCAAGTCGGTCTTCCCGATCAAGGATTTCAACGAGCGCGCCGTGCTCGAGTACGTCTCCTACGAGTTCGAGGAGCCCAAGTACGACGTTGAAGAATGCATTCAACGCGACATGACCTACGCCGCGCCGCTGAAGGTCAAGCTGCGCCTGATCGTGTTCGAGATGGAAGAAGAGACCGGCGCCAAGTCGGTCAAGGACATCAAGGAACAAGACGTCTACATGGGCGACATCCCGCTCATGACCGACAAGGGCACGTTCATCGTCAACGGCACCGAGCGGGTGATCGTCTCGCAGATGCACCGCTCGCCCGGCGTCTTCTTCGACCACGACAAGGGCAAGACCCACTCCTCGGGCAAGCTGCTGTTCGCCGCCCGGGTGATCCCCTACCGCGGCTCCTGGCTCGACTTCGAGTTCGACGCCAAGGACATCGTCTACGTCCGTATCGACCGTCGCCGCAAGCTGCCCGCCTCCACCTTCCTGATGGCGCTGGGCATGGATGGGGAAGAGATCCTCACCACCTTCTATGACGTCGTCCCCTTCGAAAAGCGCACCGGCGCCGCCGAAGGCTGGGCCACCCCGTACAAGGCCGAGCGCTGGCGCGGTGTGAAGCCGGAATTCCCGCTGATCGACGCCGACACCGGCGAGGAAGTGGCCCCGGCTGGCGCCAAGATCTCCGCCCGTAACGCCAAGAAGCTGGCCGACGGCGGCCTGAAGACCCTGCTGCTCGGACCGGAGGCCCTGACCGGCCGCTACCTGGCCCGCGACGCCGTCAACTACGAAACCGGCGAGATCTACGCCGAGGCCGGCGACGAGCTTGACCCGACCGTGATCGAGGTCCTGGAAGCCCAGGGCCTGGCCACCATCGACGTGCTCGACATCGACCACGTCACGGTCGGCGCCTACATGCGCAACACCGTCCGGGTCGACAAGAACGTCACCCGCGAGGACGCCCTGTTCGACATCTACCGGGTCATGCGCCCGGGTGAGCCGCCGACGGTCGAGGCCGCCGAGGCCATGTTCCGCTCGCTGTTCTTCGATTCGGAACGTTACGACCTGTCGTCGGTCGGCCGCGTGAAGATGAACATGCGCCTGGAGCAACAGACCGAGGACGACCTGCGCGTCCTGCGCAAGGAAGACGTCCTCTCCGTCCTGAAGGTCCTTGTCGGCCTGCGCGACGGTCGCGGCGAAATCGACGACATCGACAACCTCGGCAACCGCCGGGTCCGATCGGTCGGCGAGCTGCTGGAAAACCAGTACCGCGTCGGTCTGCTGCGCATGGAACGCGCCATCAAGGAACGCATGTCGAGCGTCGACATCGACACCGTGATGCCGCACGACCTGATCAACGCCAAGCCGGCCGCGGCCGCGGTGCGTGAGTTCTTCGGCTCCTCGCAGCTGTCGCAGTTCATGGACCAGACCAACCCGCTGTCGGAAATCACCCACAAGCGCCGTCTCTCGGCGCTTGGCCCGGGTGGTCTGACGCGGGAGCGCGCCGGCTTCGAAGTCCGCGACGTTCACCCGACCCACTACGGTCGCATCTGCCCGATTGAAACGCCGGAAGGCCCGAACATCGGTCTGATCAACAGCCTCGCCACCCACGCGCGGATCAACAAATACGGCTTCATCGAAAGCCCCTACCGCCGCGTGCTCGACGGCCGGCCTCAGGACGAGGTCGTCTACATGTCGGCCATGGAAGAGGCCAAGCACGTCATCGCCCAGGCCAACATCTCCATCACCGATGGCGGCATCACCGACGATCTGGTCCCCGGACGGATCAACGGCGAGCCGGGCCTGCTGCAACGGGCCGACGTCGACCTGATGGACGTTTCGCCCAAGCAGGTCGTGTCGGTCGCCGCCGCCCTGATCCCCTTCCTCGAAAACGATGACGCCAACCGCGCCCTGATGGGTTCGAACATGCAGCGTCAGGCCGTGCCGCTCGTCCAGTCCGACGCCCCGCTCGTGGGCACCGGCATGGAAGACGTCGTGGCCCGCGATTCCGGCGCCGTGGTTATCGCCCGCCGCACCGGCGTGGTCGAGCAGATCGACGGCACGCGTATCGTCCTGCGCGCCACCAACGAAACCGACCCCACCAAGCCGGGCGTCGACATCTACCGCCTGTCGAAGTTCCAGCGTTCCAACCAGAACACCTGCATCAACCAGCGTCCGCTGGTGCGGGTGGGCGACAAGATCAACGCCGGCGACATCATCGCCGACGGCCCGTCCACCGACCTTGGTGAACTGGCTCTGGGCCGCAACGCCCTCGTCGCCTTCATGCCCTGGAACGGCTACAACTTCGAAGATTCGATCCTGATCTCCGAGCGGATCGTGCGCGATGACGTCTTCACCTCGATCCATATCGAGGAGTTTGAAGTCATGGCCCGCGACACCAAGCTGGGCCCGGAAGAAATCACCCGCGACATCCCCAACGTCGGCGAAGAAGCCCTTCGCAACATGGACGAAGCGGGCATCGTGGCGATCGGCGCCGAGGTCATGCCGGGCGACATTCTCGTCGGCAAGGTCACGCCCAAGGGCGAGAGCCCGATGACGCCGGAAGAAAAGCTCCTCCGCGCCATCTTCGGTGAAAAGGCCTCCGACGTTCGCGACACCAGCCTGCGCCTGCCCCCGGGCGTCGCCGGCACCGTCGTCGAAGTGCGGGTCTTCAACCGTCACGGCGTCGACAAGGACGAACGCGCCCTGGCCATCGAGCGCTCGGAAATCGACCGCCTGGGCAAGGACCGCGACGACGAGTTCGCCATCCTGAACCGCAACATGACCGCGCGTCTGCGCGAGCTGATCGTCGGCAAGGTCGCCGTCTCGGGTCCCAAGGGCCTGGGCCGCGGCGAGGTCACCGCTGACAAGCTGGGCGAAATCGCGCCGGGCCTGTGGTGGCAGATCGCGCTCGACGACGAAAAGGCCATGGGCGAGCTGGAGGCCCTGCGCCGCCAGTTCGACGAGGCCCGCAAGCGTCTCGACCGTCGCTTCGAGGACAAGGTCGACAAGCTGCAGCGCGGCGACGAACTGCCTCCGGGCGTGATGAAGATGGTCAAGGTCTTCGTGGCCGTGAAGCGCAAGCTTCAGCCCGGGGACAAGATGGCCGGTCGTCACGGCAACAAGGGGGTCATCTCCAAGATCCTGCCGATCGAGGACATGCCTCACCTGGCCGACGGCACCGCCGTCGACGTGGTTCTGAACCCGCTGGGCGTGCCGTCGCGCATGAACGTCGGCCAGATCTTCGAGACCCACCTGGGTTGGGCCGCCGCCGGCCTCGGCAAGCAGATCGCCGCCCTGCTGGAAGCCTGGCAACACGGTGGCCAGAAGGCTGCCCTGATCGAGCGTCTGTCGGACATCTACGGTCCTGACGTGCCGCTGCCCGAGGAAGAGGAAGAGCTGGTCGAACTGGCCCGCAACCTCTCCAAGGGCGTGCCCTTCGCCACCCCGGTCTTCGACGGCGCCCACATCGGCGATATCGAGGATCTGCTGGAATCGGCGGGCCTGGCGCGTTCGGGTCAGTCGATCCTGTTCGACGGCCAGACCGGCGATCAGTTCAAGCGTCCGGTCACGGTCGGCTACATCTACATGCTGAAGCTGCACCACCTGGTCGACGACAAGATCCACGCCCGCTCGATCGGCCCCTACAGCCTGGTCACCCAGCAACCGCTGGGCGGCAAGGCCCAGTTCGGCGGTCAGCGCTTCGGGGAGATGGAGGTGTGGGCGCTCGAAGCCTACGGCGCCGCCTACACCCTGCAGGAAATGCTGACGGTGAAGTCGGACGACGTGGCCGGACGGACCAAGGTCTACGAAAGCATCGTCCGCGGCGACGACACCTTCGAGGCCGGCATTCCGGAAAGCTTCAACGTGCTGGTCAAGGAAATGCGGTCGCTCGGCCTGAACGTCGAGCTGGAGAACGGGTGATCGAAACCCACCGGGCGGCGTGATCGCCGCCCGGACCCTTCGATCTCCCCTTCAAAACTTTTCGCGGGTCATCCCGCACTGAGGCAATGATGAACCAGGAAGTCCTGAACATCTTCAATCCGGTCCAGGCCGCTCCGACCTTCGACCAGATCCGTATCGCGCTCGCCAGCCCGGAGAAGATCCGGTCGTGGTCGTTCGGCGAGATCAAGAAGCCGGAAACCATCAACTACCGCACGTTCAAGCCCGAGCGTGACGGCCTGTTCTGCGCCCGTATCTTTGGCCCGACCAAGGACTACGAATGCCTGTGCGGCAAGTACAAGCGCATGAAGTACAAGGGCATCATCTGCGAGAAGTGCGGCGTCGAGGTCACCCTGGCCCGCGTCCGTCGCGAGCGGATGGGCCACATCGAACTGGCCAGCCCGGTCGCCCACATCTGGTTCCTGAAGTCCCTGCCCAGCCGCATCGCCATGATGCTGGACATGCCGCTGAAGGACATCGAGCGGGTCCTCTACTTCGAGCACTACATCATCACCGAGCCGGGCCTCACCCCGCTGAAGCAGCACCAGCTGCTGAGCGAGGATGAGTTCGTGCGCTTCCAGGACGAGTTCGGCGACGACAGCTTCAGCGCCGAGATCGGCGCCGAGGCCATCTTCGGCCTGCTCAAGGGTATCGACCTGCCCAAGGAAGCCGAGCGTCTGCGCGAAGAGCTGGCCGTGGCCACCTCCGAGATCAAGCAGAAGAAGGCCTCCAAGCGCCTGAAGATCATCGAGGCCTTCATCGAGTCCGGCAACAAGCCGGAGTGGATGATCCTGACGGTCGTGCCGGTCATCCCGCCGGAACTGCGCCCGCTGGTGCCGCTGGACGGCGGTCGTTTCGCGACCTCCGACCTCAACGACCTCTACCGCCGGGTCATCAACCGGAACAACCGTCTGAAGCGCCTGATCGAGCTGCGCGCCCCCGACATCATCATCCGCAACGAAAAGCGGATGCTGCAGGAGTCGGTCGACGCCCTGTTCGACAACGGCCGTCGCGGCCGGGTCATCACCGGCGCCAACAAACGACCCTTGAAGTCCCTCGCCGACATGCTGAAGGGCAAGCAGGGCCGCTTCCGCCAGAACCTTCTGGGCAAGCGGGTCGACTACTCGGGCCGTTCGGTCATCGTGGTCGGTCCCGAGCTGAAGCTGCACGAGTGCGGCCTGCCCAAGAAGATGGCGCTCGAGCTGTTCAAGCCGTTCATCTACTCACGTCTGGACGCCAAGGGCCTGTCGGGCACCGTCAAGCAGTCCAAGCGCATGGTCGAGCGCGAACAGCCGCAGGTCTGGGACATTCTGGAAGAAGTGATCCGTGAGCACCCGGTTCTGCTGAACCGCGCGCCGACGCTTCACCGTCTGGGCATC